>CAYUOL010000070.1:0-1878 GCA_964446345.1 uncultured Iamiaceae bacterium
CTGACCCCGCCGGCCCCGATCTGACGGGGAAGGTCGCCCTCGTCACCGGCGCCGCGAACGGCATCGGCGCCGCCGTCGCCACCCGTCTCGCGTCGCTCGGCGCGGAGGTGGTCGCCGCCGACGTCGACGATGCCGCGGGGAGCCTCGTCGCCAAGGAGGTCGACGGCACGTTCGTGCATTGCGACGTGCGCGAGCCCGCCGACAACGAAGCCGCGGTCGCTGCGGCGGTCGACACCTACGGCGGTCTCGACCTGGCGTTCCTCAACGCCGGGGTCTCCACCGGCTGCGGGGTGGCGGAGAACTTCGACCTCGAGAAGTACCGGCGGGGCATGAGCATCAACCTCGATGGCGTGGTGTTCGGGGTCAACGCGGTCGTGCCGGCGCTGCGCGAGCGCGGCGGCGGGCGCATCGTCGCGACCGCGAGCATGGCCGGCCTCACGGCCGTGCCCCTCGACCCGTTCTACGCAGCGAACAAGCACGCCGTCGTCGGCCTGGTCCGCTCGCTCGGTGAGCTCCTCTCGCCGGAGGGCATCACCGTGAACGGGCTGTGCCCGTCGTTCGCGCAGACGGCGATCATCACCGACATCAAGGGCTTCCTCGACGCCGCCGGGTTCCCGATCCTCGAGGTGGCAGACGTGGTCGACGCCTTCACCTCGATCATCGACGTCGGGCAGCCCGGCGAGTGCTGGTTCGTGGTCCCGGGGCGCGAGAGCCAGCCCTTCGGCTTCCGCAACGTCCCCGGGCCCCGAAGCTGACCGTCCACCCGCCCGCGAACCCGTCGCCCTCGGCCATCATGGACCCCGCATGCGCGTGATGATCCCGCTGCCCGACACCGACTTCGACGTCACGGAGGTGGCGGTGCCGTGGCGGTTGCTGCGCGACGCCGGCCACGAGGTCGTGTTCGCGACCGAGCGGGGCGCCGCCGCGCCCGCGGCCGACCCGCGGCTGCTCGACGGCGTGCTCTTCGGGCAGCTCGGCGCCGAGCCCGAGCCCATCGCGTTCTACCGCGAGCTGCTCGGCCATGCGGCGTACCGGGCGCCGCTTCCTTGGGGTTCGCTCGACATGACGACGTTCGACGGGCTGCTGCTGGCCGGCGGCCACGCCCCGGGGATGCGCCAGTACCTGGGCAGCGCCGTGCTGCGGCGCCAGGTGGCGGCGTTCTGGGCGACCGACCGGCCCGTCGGGGCGATCTGCCACGGGGTGCTCGTGCTCGCCCGCACGAAGGACCCGGCGACCGGCCGCAGCGTGCTGGCCGACCGGAGAACGACCTGCCTGCCGAAGTACATGGAGCGCACTGCGTTCCTCGCCACCGCGTGGCGCCTCGGCCGCTACTACCGCACCTATCCGGCGTACGTGCAGGACGAGGTCACCGCCGCACTGGACGATCCGGACCAGTTCGAACGGGGCCCGATCGAGCTGTCGAAGCGGGGCACGGCGGACGACGACGGGCCCGCGTTCGTGGTGGAGGACGGCCGCTACGTGTCCGCCCGCTGGCCGGGCGACGCCTACCTCTTCGCCAAGCGCTTCCTCGCCCGCCTCGCCTGACGCAGCCGACGGTCGCCCACGCGGAGGCGAACGGGACATGTGTACCTACCGCGCACCGGTCGGCGGGCGCACGATCTCGGGGACGCCCACCACACCGGGAGCTCCACCATGAAGAAGAAGCAGCCCACCCCCGCCACGGCACCCAAGCGCCTCGAGCTCGGCCGCGAGCAGATCGCCGATCTCGAGGTCACCGATCGGGACAGCGACGCCATCCGCGGCGGCGGCCGCGGCCAGCCGGTCTCCGCCTGATCTCGCTCCATCGAACGCCGAAGCGCCGAGAGGACAACGGATGAAGAAGAAGCAGCAGCAGGCCCGCCGCGCCACCGAGGCGCA
>CAYUOL010000070.1:1978-24908 GCA_964446345.1 uncultured Iamiaceae bacterium
CACCGACGCCGACCTCGACGCCATCCGCGGCGGCCAGCGGCCCAGCACGAACTGCCGCGCCGGCGCCGGCTGAGCCCTCGCGATCGCCCCACACGAGCGGAGGTGCCGCCAGCGCCGATCCCGGCCACAATGGTCGGTGTCCGTCGCGAGCTCGCGACGATCACCGATCACGAGGCGCCCGGGGCGGACCCGGCGCCGTGCTGGGGGCTTGCATGAGCGCACTGGAAGAGGCTGAGCAGTTCGAGTTCGAGCCGCGCATGAGCGACGCGGACGCGCTCATGTGGAGCATCGAGAAGGACCCGCTGCTGCGGTCGACCATCACGACCGTGATGGTCCTCGACAAGACGCCGGACCGCGACCGCTTCACGCGCCGCATGGACCGGCTGAGCCGGCTCGTCCCCCGGTTGCGCCAACGTGTGCTCGGCCACCCGCTCTCGATCGCGCCCCCGCGCTGGGAGTACGACCCGAACTTCGACCTGCAGTACCACCTGCGGTGGATGCGCGTGGCGGGCGACGGATCGCTGCGCGAGCTCTTCGAGATCGCCGAGCCGATCGCGATGCAAGGGTTCGACCGAGCCCGACCGCTGTGGGAGTTCACCATGGTCGAGGGCCTGACCGACGGCCGCGCGGCCATGATCGCCAAGCTGCACCACTCGATCACCGACGGCGTCGGCGGCATGAAGCTGCAGATGGAGCTGCTCGACATCGAGCGCGATCCCGAGGATCGCCCGGAGGACCGGCCGATGCCGGCGGCGCCGGTGCCGACCGACCTCAGCGAGTCCCAGCGCTGGGTCGACGCGATCAGCTACGAGGCCAAGCGGCAGGCCGGCGCGCTCGGCGGCGCCGCCAGCTCCCTCGTCGGCACGGCCGGCCGCCTGCGCGAAGACCCGGTGAAGGTGGGCATCGATGCGATGCGCACCGGCTCGTCGCTCGTGCGCATGCTGCGTCCCACGACCGAACCGTTGAGCCCGCTCATGGCGAAGCGCTCGCTGAGCGTGCACTTCGAGACGTTGCAGCTGCCGCTGGTGCCGATGAAGAAGGCCGCGGCGGTCGTGAAGGGCAAGCTCAACGACGCGTTCGTCGCGGGCGTCGCCGGCGGCCTGCGCCGCTACCACCTGGAGAACGGCGCGCCCGACGTGACCCACATCCGGATGGGCATGCCGATCAACGTGCGCACCGAGGCCACGGCCACCAAGGCCGGGAACCAGTTCGTGCCCACCCGGTTCGTTCTGCCGATCGACATCGACGACCCGGTCGAGCGCCTCAACGCGGTGCGCGAGGTCGTGCTGAAGGAGCGGGCCGAGCCGGCGCTCGCGCTCAGCGACCCGTTGGCCAACATCATCAACCGGTTGCCCACCACGGCGACGACCGGGCTGTTCGGCTCGATGCTGCGCGGGGTCGACGTGACCACGAGCAACGTGCCGGGAGCGCCGATCCCCGTGTACCTCGCGGGCTCGCGCATGGAGGCGCAGATCGCCTTCGGCCCGATGAGCGGCGCCGGCAGCAACATCACCCTCGTCTCGTACATGGACGACCTCAACATCGGCGTCAACCTCGACCCTGCGGCGGTCACCGACCCGGCGCTGTTCGTCGAGTGCCTGCAGGACTCCTTCGACGAGCTGCTCAAGCTGGCCTGAGCCACGATCTTCCGGTCGCGGTGCCCCGGGTCCGGGCGGGTCGGGACGGGTTCAGGCGGGGTCGGGCGGGGCGTCGCGGTCGCGGTGGCGCTCGTCGACGTGGCCGTGGCGGCTGAGGCGCCACCGGGTGAGCTCCGGCATCAGCCGGCCGATGAGGCCGGCGCCGGCCATGCACGCCAGACCCCCGGAGACGACCGAGAACTGCGGACCGACCAGTGCGGCCACGGTGCCCGACTCGACGTCGCCGATGCGCGGCCCACCCGTCACGACCGCGATGTGGATCGAGGACAACCGGCCCCGCAGCCGATCGGGCACGGTCAGCTGCAGGATCGAGTTGCGGAACACGGCCGACACGACATCGGCGGCGCCGGCGAGCGCCAGGAAGAGCAGCGCCAGCGGGAGGAAGGGCGTGAGGCCGAACAGCGCGATGGCGCCGCCCCACGCCACGACGGAGATGATCACCGCCCGGCCCTGCTCGTCGATCGAGGCCAGCCAGCCGGACGTGAGCGCGCCGAGCAGCGCCCCGGCGGCCGGCGCGGCGTAGAGCAGCCCCACCGCCGTCGGCCCGTCGACCCACCCGGACGCGAACACCGTGAGGCCCAGCGCCGGGAACAACGCACGGGGCATCCCGAACACCATGGCGTTGATGTCGATGACGAACGTCCCCTGCAGCGCCTGCTTGCCCTTCAAGTAGCGCAGCCCTTCCACGACCGACGATCGCGACGCCTTCGTACCCCCTCCCTCGGGCACCATCGCCTTCATCAGGAGCAGGGCGCCGATCGCGACGCCGAAGCTGGCGACGTCGACCAGGTACGTGGACGACAGGCTGACCTTCGCGATCAGCACCCCCGCGAACGCCGGGCCGACGATCTGGCACATCTGCCAGATGAGCTGGTTCAGCGCCAGCGCCGACGCCAGGCTCTCGCGCCGCACGAGGCCGGGCATGGCCGCGCTGCGCGTCGGGTGGTCGAGCCCGGAGAAGCCGGCCGACAGCGCGGTCAGCAGGTAGATCAGCCACAGCTGGGGGTTCGGGCTGAGGGCGTTGAGCGCGAGCCCCAGGCTGGTCAGCCCGAGCAGGCCCTGGGCGACCAGCAGCAGCCTTCGTCGATCGTGTGCGTCGGCGAGCGCGCCACCGATGATCGATCCGAAGATCAGCGGGAGCAGCTGGGCCAAGCCGAGCAGGCCCACCGCGAACGACGAGCCGGTCAGCTCGAACACCTGGAACGGCGCGGCCACCGTCGTCATCTGGGTGCCCGTGGCCGACACCAGCTGCCCGAAGGCCATCAACCGGAACTGCCGCGACTCGCGCAGCGGCGTGATGTCGACGATCAGCCGGGAGCGGCGACGCACCGGTGTGCGCAACGCCTTCGGCCGCTCCTGCCCCGACGGCGCGGCCGGCCCCCCTCCGGAGCGCGCGCCACCACCTGCGTCCTCGAGGTGCTCGGCGGGCTCCTCGTGCGGGGGCGGGCGCTCGGACGTGGCGATGCGCCATCCTTCCCGCTCCGGGGCAGCGGGCGGAACTCGGCCGACCGACGACCACGCGGTGTCCGCCTTCAGTGCGCGATCAGAACCCGCAGATCTCGTGGAGCAATGGCGCTGACCTGGGGCTTCGGGAGCTCACCAAGTTCGCATGGCACATCCATGGCACATGCCGACCCACTCCGCCGCCGTGAGCAGAGGGGGTAGCCCGCGATCCGACGCGCGCCGCGTGACGGTTGACAAGCCTGCGGCACCTCCGATGGAGTGGTAATACCGACGGTGCTACCATTCGCGACCATGAGCGTCTCCAAACGATCCGTTTCGCTCGACGACACCGTGGCCGACCGAGTCGAGAAGGCAGCCAGTGAGGAGGGCGTGTCCTTTTCGGCGTGGCTGTCCAGTGCCGCCGAGGACAAGCTGCTCCAGCGTGAAGGCCTCCTCGGGGTGAGCGAGTGGGAAGCGACGGCCGGCGAGCTGACGGCGGAGGAACGAGCGGCGGGAGAGGCGCTTCTCGACCGGCTTCTCGGTGATCAGCAGGCAAAGAGCGCGTGAGCGCTGGGGGACTGACCTACGACACCGGCGCGCTGATCGCGGCGGAGCGTGACGATCGGCTGTTGTGGTCGCTGCATCGCGCTGCGATCGCTCGTGGTGTGCCGCCGACGGTCCCTGCCGGCGTGTTGGCGGAGGCGTGGCGGGGTGGACCTCAGCATCGGATGTCGATGCTGCTCAAGGGTTGCAGGGTCGAGGACCTGAGCGAGGCGCAGGCCCGCCGCGTGGGCGTCCTCGTCGCACAGTGTGGCCTCGACGACACGGTGGACGTTGCGGTGGTCGAAGGGGCTCTTCGTCGGCATGACGCGGTCGTCACCTCGAATCGAACCCACATCGAGCAGGTGACGGACGCGGTTCGCCGATCCGTCCCGATCCACGACGTGTAGGCAGGGCATCCGGGATGCGCACTGTCCCCGGCGGGCGTTCTGCCCTGCCGTAGGGGGCGTCGTTGTGCCCGCACCTTCTGGGACACACGTGCGCGCAGAAGCGGTCCGAAGCCACACGCAGCGTGTCGAATCAGGACGCGCCAGATGCGACGAAGAGGCCGGTCGCAACGATGCGGTCGAACCACATCTCGACGTCGCCGTCGGACGCTTCTGCTGGAAACAGCAGACGGACCACCCGGCCAGAGAAGTCGGTCTCCACACGAACGCGAGGCTCACGCGGCTCGTTCTCGAGTTCGCGCTCCCGTAAGGTCGCAAGGTGCGGACGGTGCCACTGTTGCCCTTGCACGCGAGAGCGGGATGCACGCGCTCCGGCACTTCTACGCCTCGGTGCTTCTCGACGGCGGCGAATCGATCAAGGCGGTGAGCCGCCGGCGCCGCGGATCAGGAGCGGTCGATGTGGTTGGTGCCGCGCCCCTCGTGCCAGGTGTCGATGGCGAGGTGGTCCTCGGCGGCGCGGATGGTGACCAGCTCGGTGACGTCGACGCGGAACAGGTGCATCGGGCCCTCCGGCGGGGCGTACCCCGTGTGCGCCGCGAACGCCTCCCGGACCGCCGTCTCGGTCGCCGGATCGGTCACCTCGATGGCGCGCCCGCTGATCCGCACGTCGCCTTCGGTCACCGCCTTGTCCACGCTGGCGTTGTGCAGCGTGAGCCGCGGGTCGCGCTGCAGGTCCCGCGCCTTGCGCGAGCCGGGCATCATGCCGAGCCAGAGCTCGTCGAGCGCGAAGAGCGGCTCGATCCCGCTGATCCGCGGAGCGCCGTCCCGACGGAGGGTGGCCATGAACGCCAGGCCGGTGGCGTCGATGCGGGCTTGCGCCACCGCGGCGAGATCGGGGCATTCGGTGCGGAGGTCGTTCCAGTTCGTCATGCCGCCACCATCGAGCCTCCTCCCTGACAAGAACTGTCAGGGAAGCCGCGTATCCTCCATCGCGTGCGTGCCGGCCGGCTCATCGCCGAGATCATCCGCCTCCAGGAGCAGGGGCCGACGACCGCCGAGGTGCTCGCCCGCGAGCTCGAGGTCTCGGTGCGCACGATCTACCGCGACGTCGCCGAGCTGCAGGCGGCGGGCATCCCCCTGTGGACCGAGAGCGGCCCGGGCGGTGGCATCCGCCTCGTCGAGGGCTGGGGTGCGCAGCTGAGCAGCCTCACGGGCACCGAGGCCGATGCGCTGCTGCTCGGCTCGGCCCCGGCCGCGGCGCAGCTGGGACTCGGTTCGGTGCTCGCCGCCGCGCAGTCGAAGGTGCGCTCGACCCTGCCGCCCGAGCTGCGGGCCCGGGCGGCACGGGTGGCCGAGCGCTTCTTCCTCGACGCGCCGGGCTGGTTCGAGCAGGAGGAGGCGCTCGACCACCTGCCCACGATCGCCGACGCCGTGTGGTCGGGCACGCGGATCGACGTGCGGTACCAGCGCCGCCCCGGGGAGCGCACCGTCGCCCGCCGGCTCGATCCCCTCGGCCTCGTGCAGAAGGGTGGCACCTGGTACGTGGTCGCCCGGCACCGTCACGACATCCGCACCTACCGGGTGGCCCGGTGCACCGGGGTGGTCGCGCGCGACGAGACGTTCGAGCGGCCGCCGGGCTTCGATCTCGAGTCGTGGTGGCACGCATCGGCGCGCGCCTTCGACCGCTCGATGCTGCGAGCCACCATCACGGTCCGTTTGGATGGCCCGGGGCGCCGGGACGTGGCGCACGTCTTCGGTGTGGCTGCGGCGGGCGCCATGCAGGCTCGGCCCGACCTCCGCACGGGCGACGGCCGACGCACGCGTGACGACGAAGACGACGACTGGCTGGCGTTCGACCTCCCGGTCGAGTCCCACGAGGTCGCCGCCCACCAGCTGCTGCAGCTCGGCCCCCACGCCGAGGTGGTCGCGCCGGCGGCGCTGCGCCGCCACATGGCGGCGATCGGCCGGGCGATCGCCGAGCGCCACGCCCCCGCGGGGGCGGCTCCCCGACCCTGAGAGGCGACGCCGACGGTGCCTCGAAGGTCGACGCAGGCGACCGCACGGGGCGGCCCCGGCCCGTCAGGGCACGTCAGGACACGGACACGGGCACGACAGGGCGTCGGCGCAGCAGGTTTCGGATACGTCTCGCAGGGTCAGGCGAGGACCAACGAGCGCTTGGCGTCCTCGATGGTGGCGAGCAGCTCGCCCGCGCGCTGCGCGAGGGACGCCCGGCGCAGCTCGCGATCGGAGGCGGCGGCGATCTTGCGGCGCCCCACCTGGGGATCGAGGTAGATGACCTCGCAGGCCGGGAGATCGATCACGATCGGGTCGTCGTCGACCTCGATCGTGGCCTCCATCTCGACGGGGTTCGGGTCGGCGGTCACGGGCACGAGGACCGGAGCGATCACGGGCGGGGCGAACGACGGATGCGCCCGCACGGCGTCGGGCACCGGCTCGCTGAAGGTGTTCGAGGCCCGCAGGCGACGGGCGGCGGCCCCGACCTCGGCGAAGCTCGCGACGGCGGCCACCGCGTCGGTGTCGTTGATCCCTGCGTTTTCGCGCAGCCGGGCGGAGGCGGACCGGAAGTCGACGCGCTCCGACATGCGGGCCGGCGCCGGCGAGGCAGCACGCACCTTCGCGGCCGGGGCCGGGGCCGGGGCATCCGTGGTGCGTGCACTCGTCGCCGCTGCTGGGGTCCCCGCCAAGGTCGCCGTGCTCGTCATTCGCTGCCGCCCTTCCGTGTGCCGGTTGGTGTGGCGAATGCATCGACGCGCACCCCGACGGCCTTGAGCCAAAAGACCTAGTTCCTTGGGTCGTTCGGCCCATGCCACGAACGGTGGTCAAAGCGAGCGGCGCTCCACGCTCGAACCTCACGAAGCGTGAAAGAGGAACGTGTTCCTGCTGGTCAGCGCCGAGCGTCACTCCCCGACGGCCACACGCTCCGTGGGTGTGCTGCGGGAGGACGCCGCGAACTGGAAGGTGTGACGGGCGAAGAACGCCACCTGGTGCGCGTGGCGGCCGTTCGGCTCGCGGAACGCACGGGGCGAGCGAGTTGCAGCCCCGGGCCCGCCGGCCCGGCTCGCCAGCAGCGCCCCCTCCTGGGCGTCGAGCTCGGCCGCGCGGCGCCGCAGCGCCCGCACCAGCTCGCCCTTGGTTCGATCCAGTTCACGCTCGGTCACCGGGGCCTCCCACGTCGCTCAGCCGAACTGCTCGGTACGGAGAGGCTGACGCCGGGGCCCGGCCCTTCTATGACAGGGGTGACGAACGTCTCTCGCGCTGGCGCGCTTCGAGGATCGCGGCCACCTCCCGATACCGGCTGACCGGGACGAGGTGCACGCCGGCGAACGCCCCGCTGGCTTCGATCTCGGCGACCTGATCGCACGCCGCCACCACGCCGGCGTCCCGATCGTGCTCGAGCCGCGCGACCAGGTCGGCGGGGATGCCGAGATCGGGTATCTGCGCGTCGATTCGGCGCGCCATCGCCGCACTCGCCAGCACCATGACCCCGGCGTAGACCGGTGCCTCCACGTCGATCGACGCGCGCCACTCGAGCAGGCGGCCGAGGTCGTACGAGATCTGCACGAACAGGAAGTCGGCCTCGGCCTTCCACGCGGGCAGGGCCCGCAGACCGGTCGTGGCGCCGACGCGGAAGTCGGCGTCCGCCCCGAACGTGGGGCCGGCCCCGAACGACCGCACGTCGTCGATCATGCGGCGCACGTTGAGGTCGCTCGTGCGCCCGCCGGAGGAAGGACGGTCGCCGTAGACGAAGAGGAACTGGTCGACGCCGTACGCCGCAGCCGTCAGCAGGTCGCGGCGCAACCCGAGCAGGTTGCGGTCGCGCGAGTTCAGGCACGCGATCGATCGACCGCCCATCGCCTCGACCTCGTGCGCCACCGCGACGCTCGACACCGTCGCCCGCCCCAGGTGGTTGTCGGGGATCAGGAAGCCGTCCGCCACCGGGCTCAGCACGCCGATCTGGTGGCGCACGTGCTTCAGGTCCGGCCGCGTCGGCGGCTCGATCTCGCAGATCACCTCGAACATCCGCTGCACGGTAGTGCCGGCGCCCCGCGCCCTCCGCGTGATGGCGTCGGTCACGCCACCCGGGCCGAGCGGCCCTCCCTCCTACACTCACGGCGTGGGCGAACCCGGGGAGACGATCCGCTACGAGCGCCCCGTGCTCGCGCGGGCCGCCGTGCGCGGCGTGCTCCTGCTGCAACTGCTCGCCAACGGCGCCGGCGCGCTGATCGTGCTCTTCTACCTGAAGGTGCTCTTCCCCGAGGCCTCCCCCAGCGACGGACCGGCGGCCGAGCTGAACACGATGGTGTTCGGGCTGTACCTCCTCGTCACCGTCGTGGTCACGTTCCCGGTGAACCGGCGCTTCCTCGTGAAGGCGACGAGCTGGCTGCGCGACGGTCGCGAGCCGACGCAGCTCGAGCGGTGGGCGACGCTGACCCAACCGATCCAGCAGACGGTGTCGGCGTTCGTCGTGTGGCTCGGCGCCGCGATCATCTTCGGCGTCGTCAACCAGAGCCGGGCCGATGCGTGGCGGGTGGCGCTCGGCATCGCGCTCGCCGGGCTCATCACGTGCTCGCTGCTCGAGCTCCTGCTCGATCGACACTTCCGTCCGGTGTACGCCATCGTGCTCGAGGGCGCGGAGCTGCCGCGGTGGCGGCGCGAGATCCTGACCCGCTTGATGGTCGCGTGGCTGCTGGGCTCGGCCGTGCCGTTGATCGCCGTCGGCCTCGTGCCCATCGGGGCCGACGCCGACTGGCTCGCCCGCTCCGGCACCAGCTTGACGATCCTCGTCATCACGGGCGTGGTGGCCGGGGGCCTGGTGATGCGCACGGCCGCGGGTGCGGTGGCCGAACCCATCGAGGAGGTCACGAACGCGTTGGGGCAGATCGAGTCCGGCGACCTCGACGTCGCCGTCGACGTGACGCACATCGGCGAGATCGGCCGCCTGCAGCACGGGGTCAACGCGATGGTCACCGGCCTGCGGGAGCGCCGCCGCATCCAGGAGCTGTTCGGCAAGCAGGTCGGCACCGACGTGGCTCGTGCGGCGCTCGAGAGCGACCCGCAGCTCGGGGGCGAGGCCCGCGACATCACCGCGCTGTTCATCGACCTCGACAACTTCACGACCTTCACCGAGCGGCACACGCCCGAAGAGGTCGTCCGGGAGCTCAACCTGTTCTTCGAGGTCGTGATCCGGGTCGTCATGCGCGAGGGCGGCTGGGTCAACAAGTTCGAGGGCGACGCCGCGCTGTGCATCTTCGGCGCGCCGGCCCACCAGCCCGACCACGCGGCCCGGGCGCTGCGGGCGGCGGCGCTGCTGCCGATCGAGGTCAAGGCGCTGCCCGAGGCACCGGGGGTCGGGATCGGAGTGGCGACGGGGCGCGTGGTCGCCGGCAACATCGGCACCCCGGAGCGCTACGAGTACACGGTCATCGGCGACGCCGTGAACGTGGCGGCCCGTCTGACCGAGCTCGCGAAGCGCGAGTACGACGGCGTGCTCGTCAGCGAGGACACGATCATCGCGGCGGGCGAGTCGGTCACCGATCACGCGACGCCCGACAGCCCCGTCCCCAGCGTCCCGAGCGGCTGGCAGGAGGCCGGCACGGTCGTCGTGCGCGGTCGCTCACAGCCGACGCGCCTGTTCCAACCCGTGACGCGCCCGCGCTGACCAGTCCCGCCGGGCACCGCCCCGTCAGCCCTCCTCAGCCGTCCGCCGTCCGCAATCGGCGTCCCCAGCCTTCCGCCGTCAGCCCTCGCCCGCGCTCGGCGTCTCCAGCGTTCCGCCGTCAGCCCTCGCCCGCGCTCGGCGTCATCGGCCCGTCCGGCGTCAGTCCTCGTCAGTCCTCGTCGTCGTCATCGAGGACCGGCGGGCCCTCGGGACCCCAGTCGTAGCCCAGCTCGGTGAGCCACGGCACCGGCTCCTTGATGCGGAAGCGCGCCACGACGTCACCGCTCGGACCGGCGTAGGTGATGAGGATCGACGCGGTCTGGGCCGCCGCCGGATCGCTCGCCTCGGTGTCGACCTTCGTGATCGCCGAGCGCTTGATGCGCCACTCGTCGAGCTTCGCGAACGACACCGCCATCAGGTCGTCCTTCGTGGCGGCCAGGCAGGTCATCGCCTTCACGGCGCTCGTGTCGGCCGGTTCGAACCCCATCGCGGTCGTGCGCGGCTCGATCATCACGATGTTCTCGCGCCCGAGGGCGTCCCAGCACTTGGCGATGGCCGCGTCCTCCTTCTTGCGCACTGCGGGGATCGTGGCGACGAGAGCGATGAGCACGCCGACGACGACGACGGCCAACACGACGAGGAGTGCGGTCATGGCGCGAACGCTAACAGTCCCCCAGGAAGCTCCTCGCGCACCGACGGGGAACCGCGACGGCGCCTTACGGCACCGATATGCGCCGACCCGCACCATCGGTACCGCATGCCCGGGGAGACCGCGATCGCGGTGCGGCGTGTGTTTGACTGCCAGCAGGAGCCAGAGCGGCCGGGGGGTTGGGCATGGCGCGAGACGACGATCGCTATCCGGGACTGCCGATCAAGCTGAACCCGTGCTCGAACGGTGAGTTCGTGCCGCTCCCGCCCTCGCCCGTGGTGCGCGAGGCCGTGAAGCGCGCCCGCGAGCAGGCGTTCGACAACGCCCGCCGCGTGGGCATGTCGCGCCGTCGCTTCCTGCTCTCGACCATGGGCGCGGCGACGACCCTGGCGGCGCTGTCCGCCTGCTCGAAGGACGCCGCGCGCAGCAGCACCGCCTCCGGCTCGACCGCACCGGGGACCTCGACGGGCAGCGTCCCCGGTGGCACCTACACCATCCCGACGGAGGCCACCCTCGACCCCGACGCCGCTCGGCGCGTCCTCGGCGGCGAGGAGTTCATCATGGACGTGCAGACGCACTTCCTCGACAACAGCCACGACGTGCCCAACCTCGGCGTGATCTTCCCGCAGGCGCAGTGCGGCGAGAAGGACTCGCGCGACTGCTTCAGCGTCGACAAGTACCTCGACCTGCTCTACAACAAGAGCGACACCAACGTGGTGGTGATCTCGGCGCTGCCCTTCGCCGGCAGCCCGCTCGACTCGACGGTCATGAAGCAGACGATCGAGCTCGCAGACCGGCTGTGCGGTGACAAGCGCACGCTGATGCAGGGCGAAGCGCACCCCGGGTCGGGCCCGATCGAGGGCACGCTCGAGAACATGGCGACGCTGAGCGCCTCGCTGAAGTTCGGTTCGTGGAAGACCTACACCCACGCCGGGGGCAAGGGCTGGTTCCTCGACGACCACGACCCGAAGGCCCCCCAGGTGGGGCGCGCCTTCATCGAGCAGGCCCGCAAGCTCGGCCCGAACGTGATCTCCGTGCACAAGGGCTTCCCCGGCATCGGGGGCGACCCGGTGTACTCCGATCCCGTCGACGTGGGGCCGGCCGCCGCGGCGTACCCCGACATGAACTTCGTCGTGTACCACTCCGGCTTCGAGGGCACGGCGCAGAAGGAGGGGCCCTACGACCCGGCCACGACGTTCGGGATCGACCGGCTCATCACGTCGGTGACGAAGGCCGGCGTCGCTCCCAAGAAGAACGTGTACGCCGAGATCGGCTCGACGTGGCGCTTCGTCATGGGCGACGTGGGCCAGGCCGCGCACGTGCTCGGCAAGCTGCTCAAGACCTTCGGCGAGGACAACGTGATGTGGGGCACGGATTCGATCTGGTACGGCACCCCGCAGGACCAGATCCAGGCCTTCCGCGCGTTCGAGATCAGCCAGGAGTACCAGGAGCGCTACGGGTACCCCGAGCTCACGCCCACCGTGAAGGCGAAGATCTTCGGCCTCAACGCCGCCCGCTTGTACAAGATCGATCCGATCACGACGCAGTGCAAGATCGACCGCGCCGCCATCGAGAACGCGCGGCTCACCTCGTTCGAGGGCAACTACACGCTCGGACCGGTGACGGCGAAGCAGGTCGCGGCGGTCGCGCAGGCCGAGCTCGCGCCGTTCGGCTTCATCTGATCGCCCGTCGACCTCGGTAGCCTCACCGCAGCACCCGACCGGGTGGCCGAAGGGGGAAGCCATGGACGTCTTCGAAGCGATCGCGACCACGCGAGCCATGCGCCGGCTCGATCCGGACAAGCCCGTGCGTGACGAGGACATCCTGAAGATCCTCGAGGCGGCAGCGAAGGGGCCGACCGGCGGCAACTCGCAGCCGGTGCGCTGGATGGTGGTGCGCGACGCCGACAAGCGGCGCCAGCTCGGCGCCATCTACCGCGAGTGCTGGGCCCCGGTGCGGCAGATGTACGCCCAGGCCGAGCAGACCGACGACCTCGCGCGCGTGCTGAGCTCGGCCGACCACCTCGGTGAGCACATGGGCGACGCGCCGGTGATCATCCTCCCGTGCTCGCGCGGCGGCGTCGGCGAGGCCGAGTCGTCGGTGTACCCCGGCGTGCAGAACCTGTTCCTCGCCGCCCGCGCGCTGGGGCTCGGCACCACGCTCACCACCGTGCACCGGCTCCAAGAGGACAAGGTGCGCGCCGTGCTCGGGATCCCCGAGGCGTTCAACACGTGGGCGATGATCCCGGTCGGGTACCCGACGGGGAGGTGGGGCGAGGCGAAGCGCCGCCCGATCCGCGAGATCACCTACTGGGACACGTGGAAGCAGCCGCCCCCGGTCTGAGGCGGCTGCTGCCCGCGTGCGCTAACGGACCGCGCGATCGGGCACCCAGTTGCCGTGGAAGCCCTGCGGGACGCGCACCGGCAGGTGCACCGACGCAACGGGTTCACCGCCGAAGTCATGGGCATCGAGGATGACGAGGTCGCTCGCGCCGCGCGCCCCGTCGTAGACGTAGCCCAGGAGCCAGCCCTCGTCTTCGCCCGCGGTGTCGGACTCGGGCACGAACACGAACTCGCTGCCGACGTTGCCGGCGCCGAGCTCGTAGACCGACGTCGTGCCGGCGACGAGGTCCTGCTTGATGATGCCGGTCTCGGAGACGTCGGAGGTGACCCCCAACGACGCGAACCCGGTGTTGCCCAGCGCGTAGCCGTAGCGGTGCTTGCGACCGGCGAGGCGCTCGTCGGCCCGCGGGAACTCCTGCCCGCGCTCGTCGATCACCTCGGCGCGCCACGTGGCGTTGACGGTGTCGAGGGTCCAGCGCTGCAGGTTGGGCACGCCCTGGCTCGGGTCGCGGCGCACGGCGTCGTCGAACGCGCGGGGGTGGACCACGAGGTCGATGACCATGGCGTCGCCGTCGTCGTACGCGTTGAGCGGGTGGTACACGTAGCAGGGGTCGACGTCGATCCACACCGTGTCGGCCGCCATGCCGCTCCTCGGCATCACGCCCACCCGGGCGTTGTACTCGGGGTCCCAACGGAAGGGCAGAGACACACCGTTCAGCGCCGCCTCGAGGTCGAACAGCACGGGGAGGTCGAAGAAGGCGACCCGCTCGGCGCTGAAGCCCATGTCGTGCACCATGACCGACGCCTGCAGGTCGATCTCCTCCGTGCGGGTGACCTGTCCGTCGGCGGAGATGACGTGGTACCGCAGGTACGGCTGGTCGAAGCCGTAGGCGACGACGTGGAGGTCGTTCGTGTCGGGGTCGAACTTGGGATGGGCGTTCCAGCCGGCCGGCAGCGTGCCCCCGAAGTTGGACGTGCGCAGGGTCTCGAGCTCGGGCCCGATCTCGTAGGGCAACGAGCCCTCGGTGACCGCCCACACGGAGCCGGCGTGGTGCACCACGTTCGTGTTGCCCGAACCGGGGTACCAGCCGCCCTCGGCATGGGGCACGTCGGCGCCGCCCTTGGCGGCCAGCACCTCGGGCGAGCGCACCCACCGGTTGCGGTACCACTGCGCAGCGCCGTCGCGCAGGTCGACGCCGTGCACCATGCCGTCACCCGCGAACCAGTGGTAGGTCGCCGCGTCGGCGTTCAGCGGGTTCGGCCCGGTGCGCAGGTAGCGGCCGGCGAGGGCGGTCGGGATCGACCCGGTGACCGCGAGATCGGTGACGGTGACCTCCTCGGTGACGGGGGCGAAGTTCCCCTCGAGGAACAGGTACTCGGCGTCGTCCGCCGTGGTCTGCGGTGGTTCCGTGGTGGTCATCGATCCTCCAGGATCTCGTTCGGTAACATTGTTAGGAAACACTGTTATTGCTAAGGTGTCAAGCGATGCCCCGCCCCCGCGAGTACGACGACGACCTGCGCGTCCGGCTGATCGAGACCGCAGCGCAGCTGCTGGCCGACGAAGGGCCGCACGCGGTGACCACCCGGCGGGTGGCGGCCGAGGTCGGCACCTCGACCACCGCGATCTACAGCCTCCTCGGCTCGAAGGAGGAGCTGTTCCGGGCCATGTACCGCGAGGGCTTCGAGCGCCTCGCCGCGCACCTCGCGGCAGCCCCGCGCTCGGACGATGCGCTCGAGGACCTGCGCAACCTCGGCGCCGAGTACCACGCGATGGGCATGGAGAGCCCGCAGCTCTACCGCGTCATGTTCGACTGCCCGATCCCCGAGTTCGAGATCGACGACGAGGACGTGGCGTTCAGCCTCGGCACCCTGCAGGTGCTCATCGATGCCGTGCAGCGCTGCGTCGACGAGGGGCACTTCGTCGGCGACGCCCGCGACCTGGCGCTCGAGCTGTGGTCGATGAACCACGGGGTGACGAGCCTGGCCATCGCCGGCATGCTCGGCAGCGCCGACGCTGCGCGGGAGCGCCTGGCCCACCTCAGTGCGGCGGTGTTCCGCGGGATGCTCGCCCCGAGCCCGATCAGCTGAGCCCGATCAGCCGATCCCGATCAGCTGAGCCCGATCGGCCGATCCCGACGACCAGCTCGATCAGCCGACCGGGACCCGGTCGGTCAGCTGCTCCAGGCCGTCGCCCGAGAGATCGGCGAAGGCCGCGGACCGGCCAGCCGCCGCCATGATGATCGCTTCGGCGGGCCCCTCGATCGTGGGACCGTCACCCACCGTGTGGTCGATGTCCGTGGCGACGAGCTGCAACCCGGCGACGACGGGCTTCGTCGCGAAGAGCGGCGTCTTGATGCGGGGCAGCACGTCCATGGCCGCGACCAAGCGCTCCTCGGGGATCTCGCGGGGCCGACCCAACGGGCGACGGATGTCCTGGTTGTGGATGAGGTGGTCGAGGAACCCCTCGTGGTCCTTGATGAGCAGGGCGATCCCCCGCCGCGGGTGCTGCTGCACCATGACCGTGTCCCAGAACTCGACGATCTGGGCCGGCGTCCAGCCCTCCACGAACCGCTTCGACAGCTCGAACGAGCCCTTGGGGATGTTGCCCTTGTACGACAGCAGCTTCAGCAGGAACGGACCCATCGAGGTGGTGTGGCCGAACCCCATGTGCCCGTAGATGTCCCGCACGTTCCAGCCCTCGCACAGGCTCGGCGCGTCGAACTCCTCGTCGGTCAGCTCGTGGGCCAGCACCCCGAGGTCGGCGACCTCGTCCCACATCATCGCCCGATGGTCCACTCGCTCGTTCGGCATGGCTCGCTCCCCACGTTCGTCCCGTTGCGCCGCGTGCCACCACGCCGCGTGCCGACCATTCGTGGCCCAGGGCACCGCCGGATCACGACGGGCGGCTACTTCGCCTCCGCCTCGGCCTGGAGGGCCGCGCCGATGATGCCGGCCTTGTTGCGCAGGCGGGCGGGCACGATCTTCGTGCGTGCCTCGATGAGCGGGAGCCAGGGATCGGGGTCCTTGCTGATGCCGCCGCCGACGACGAACAGGTCGGGCCAGAGCAGGTCCTCGACCATGCGGAAGTACTCGCCCAGGCGCTTCGCCCACTCCTCCCAGCTGAGCGCCTCCCGCTCCCGCACGAGCTCAGCCGCGTACTTCTCGGCATCGCCGCCGTTCAGCTCGAGGTGCCCGAGCTCGGAGTTCGGCACGAGGTCGCCGTTGTGCAGCACGGCACTGCCGATGCCCGTGCCGAGCGTGATCATGATCACCAGGCCGTCCACCTTGCGGGCGGCGCCGAAGCGCTGCTCGCCCACGCCCGCGGCGTCCGCGTCGTTCATCACGGTGACGGTCTGCCCGGTGACCTTGCCGAACAGCTTGGCGGCGTCGACGTTGATCCACGCCTTGTCGAGGTTGGCGGCCGTGTGCACCGTGCCGTGCATGACGACCCCCGGGAACGTGCACCCGATGAGGCCGTCCCAGTCGAAGTGCTGCGTGATCTGGCCCACCACGGCACCGACCGACTCGGGGGTGGCCGGGCTGGGCGTCGCGATGCGCAGCCGGTCGGTGGTGAAGACGCCCTTCTTGGCGTCGACCACCGCGCCCTTGATGCCCGTTCCTCCGATGTCGATGCCCAGGATCTTCATGGACGGCAGTCTCGCACCCCTGCGGGGATGTTGGCCACGACCCCGGAAGTTCGTATCGTGGCGGTGGATCGGTGCCGATCCGCTTCCCGAGGAGGCGCCATGGCCGCCGAGATGAGCTTGGCCGACCCCTACACGATCCCGACCGATCACTGGCACGAGCTCGACGACGGTCGGATCCAGTGCGACGTGTGCCCCCGGGCCTGCAAGCTGCGCGAAGGCCAGCGTGGCGTGTGCTTCGTCCGCGGCCGCATCGACGACCAGGTCGTGCTCACGACCTACGGTCGCTCGAGCGGCTTCTGCGTCGATCCCATCGAGAAGAAGCCGCTGAACCACTTCCTGCCGGGCACCTCCGTCCTGTCCTTCGGCACGGCCGGGTGCAACCTCGCCTGCCGGTTCTGCCAGAACTGGGACATCTCCAAGTCGAAGGAGACGCACCACCTCACCGACGCCGCCCAGCCCGAGGACATCGCCCGCGCGGCGCTCGAGCTCGGCGCCGCGAGCGTGGCGTTCACCTACAACGACCCCGTCATCTTCTTCGAGTACGCCGTCGACATCGCCGAGGCCTGCCACGAGGTGGGGGTCAAGGCGGTCGCCGTCTCGGCGGGCTACGTGTGCGACGCGCCCCGGCGGGCGTTCTACCCGCACATGGACGCCGCGAACATCGATCTCAAGGGGTTCACGCAGGACTTCTACCGCCACGTCGCGATGGGCGACCTCGAGCCGGTGCTCGACACGCTGCGCTTCGTCCGCCACGAGACCGACGTGTGGCTCGAGATCACCACGCTGCTGATCCCCGGGCTCAACGACGGCGACGACGAGCTCGACGCCATGACGCGGTGGATCGGCGACGAGCTCGGCCCCGACGTGCCCCTGCACTTCTCGGCCTTCCACCCGGACTACAAGATGCGCGACATCCCGCCGACGCCACCCGCCACCCTGACCCGCGCCCGGGCGATCGCCCTCGGCAACGGGTTGCGCCACGTGTACACCGGCAACGTGCACGACACCGTCGGCGGCTCGACGTCGTGCCCCGGGTGCGGCACCCGGGTGATCGAGCGGGACTGGTACGAGATCCGGGGCTATGCGCTCACGGGCGACGGGCGGTGCCGCACCTGCGGGGCCGCGATCGCCGGCGTGTTCGATGGTCCTCCGGGTGAGTGGGGAGCCCGCCGGCAGCCAGTGCAGCTCAGCCGGCGGCGACGGTGATGGGCCGCACGCGCGTGCGCCCCGCGGCGGTGGCCGGGACGTTCTACCCGGGTCGCCCCGAGACGTTGGCGCGCACCGTCGACGAGGTGCTGGCGCGCGCGCCGCAGCCGCACCGGCCGGACGAGCCCGCGCCGAAGGCGGTGATCGTCCCGCATGCCGGCTACGTCTACTCCGGACCCGTTGCGGCGACGGCGTACGCGCACCTCGTGCCGTGGCGCGACCGCATCCGCCGCGTCGTCCTGCTGGGCCCGGCGCACCGGGTTGCCGTGAGGTCGATGGCGGTGAGCGCCGCCGACGAATGGGTCACGCCGTTGGGCACCGTCGCGATCGATCGCGAGGCACGCGATGCGCTCGCCGGCGTCCCCGGGGTCGTGGTGGACGACGCGCCCCACGGGCCGGAGCACTCGCTCGAGGTCCAGGTGCCGTTCCTCCAGCGCGTGCTCAGCACCTTCACCCTGCTGCCCATCGTCGTGGGCCCGGCCCGGCCCGAGCAGGTGGCCGACGTGCTCGACGTCGTGTGGGGCGGCGACGAGACCCTCATCGTGATCTCCACGGATCTCTCGCACTACCTCCCCTACGACGCCGCGCGCGAGCGCGACGCGAGCACGATCGCCGCGATCGCCGGCGGCCACGAGGGCGCGATCGGCCCGCACGACGCGTGCGGCGCGCACCCGGTGAAGGGGATGCTCGTCGCCGCCCGGCGCCACGGGCTGGTGATCGAGCCCGTCGACGCCCGCAGCTCGGGTGACACGGCCGGGCCGCGCGACCGCGTCGTGGGCTACGCGTCGTTCGTCCTGCACCCGGCCTCCCGGCCGGGCGCGCCCGCGGAGGAGGTCGACCATGCGATCACCGAGTGACCCGGGGCCGGAGACGGCCACCGACGCGCACCTCGATGCGAGGGCGCGGCAGATCCTGCTCGACGTCGCGATCGAGGCGATCCGAGCCGCGCTCGAACATCGCGAGCCCCGTCCGCCGGGCGAGGTGCCCGCCGCGCTCCTCGAGCCCGGCGCGTCGTTCGTGACGCTGCGCGACGGCCCGCGCCTGCTCGGCTGCATCGGCACGATCCTGCCGACCCGTGCGTTGCTGGACGACGTCGCGGAGAACGCACTGGGCGCGGCGTTCCGCGATCCCCGCCTGCCGGCGCTCACCGAGCGCGAGTTCGCGCGGATGAGCGTGCACATCTCGGTGCTCACGCCGCTCGAGCCGCTCGCGGTCGACTCCCTCGCCTCGCTGCGCGCGGAGGTGCGTCCTGGTGTCGACGGCCTGCTGATCGAGGCCGGCGCCCGCCGGGGCACGTTCCTCCCCTCGGTCTGGGAGCAGCTCCCCGACCCCGACGCGTTCCTCGAGCACCTGTGGCGCAAGGCCGGCCTGCGCCCGGGGACCTGGCCCCGCGGTCTGCGCGTGAGCCGCTACCGCAGCGTCGAGTGGGGCGACGACGACAGCCGCGCCCCCATCAGGACCTGACCGCGACGACCCGAGGCGACCTGACCCGACCGACGCGACGAGGACCAGAAACCGAGGGCTCGTGCACCACGACGCGGTGGCGTCCCGCCGGCCCGCCTAGTCCCGAACGCGACGGTGCCGGCCCCGTGGGGGCCGGCACCGGCGCACTGCTCGTTCGTGTTGTCTGCGTCATGTCGTCCAGCGAGGCCGAACGGTCTGGTTCAGATCACGCGGACGTTCTGTGCTTCCTCGCCCTTGCGGCCGGGGGCCACATCGAACTCGACGGTCTGACCTTCGTCCAACGACTTGTAGCCGTCGGCCTGGATGTTGGAGTAGTGAACGAAAACGTCATCGCCCGACTCACGGGAGATGAAGCCGTAGCCCTTCTCAGCGTTGAAGAACTTGACGGTACCTGTAGCCACTTGAATCTTCTCTCATTGATCAGGTCCGCCCCTTTGACGAACCTGAGCGCAAACCGTAGTGGCTGCCGACCCCATCGCGCACCAAACGCGCCAAGTTCCTGCGCCGGCGGTCAGCGCAGCGCCCGGTAGCGACGGATCAGCGCGTTGGTCGACGAGTCGTGCGCGAGCTCGGGATCGCCGGTGGCGGCGAGCTCCGGGATGATGTTGTTGGCGAGCTTCTTCCCGAGCTCGACGCCCCACTGGTCGAAGCTGTTGATGTTCCACACGGCCCCCTGGGTGAACACCTTGTGCTCGTACGTCGCGATGAGCTGCCCCAGCGTGAAGGGCGTCAGCTTGCGCACCAGGATCGTGTTGGTGGGGTGGTTGCCCTCGAACACGCGATGGGGCACCTGGTGGGCCGGGATGCCCTCCGCCTCGACCTCGGCGCGCGTCTTGCCGAACGCCAGCGCCTCGGGCTGCGCGAAGAAGTTGGCCATCAGCAGGTCCTGGTGGTCGCCGACGACGTGGTTCGGCTGGCAGAAGCCGATGAAGTCCGCCGGGATCAGCTTCGTGCCCTGGTGGATCAGCTGGTAGTAGGCGTGCTGGCCGTTCGTGCCCGGTTGGCCCCACACGATCGGGCCCGTCTGCCAGGCCACGCGGTTGCCGTCCCGATCGACCGACTTGCCGTCGCTCTCCATGTCGAGCTGCTGGAAGTAGGCGGACAGCTGGCTCAGGTACTGCGCGTACGGGAGGATCGCGACGGTCTCGGCCCCGAAGAAGTTGTTGTACCAGATGCCGATCAGACCCAGCAGCATCGGGAGGTTCCGCTCGATCGGGGTGCACCGGAAGTGCTCGTCGATCGTGTGGAAGCCGGCCAGCATCTCGCGGAAGGCGTCGGCGCCGATGGCGAGCATGAGCGACAGGCCGATGGACGAGTCGTACGAGTACCGGCCCCCGACCCAGTCCCAGAACTCGAACATGTTGGCGGTGTCGATCCCGAAGGCCGCCACCTGCTCGGCGTTCGTCGACACGGCGACGAAGTGCTTGGCGACGGCGGCCTCGTCGCCTCCGAGACCGGCGAGCAGCCAGTCGCGGGCGGTGTGCGCGTTCGTCATGGTCTCGAGCGTGGTGAAGGTCTTGGACGCGACGATGAAGAGGGTCTCCTCCGGGTCCAGCCCGAGCGTCGACTCGTAGAAGTCGATGCCGTCGACGTTCGACACGAAGTGGAAGGTCATGTCGCGTCGGCTGTAGTCCTTCAGCGCCTCGTAGGCCATCCGCGGCCCGAGGTCGCTCCCCCCGATCCCGATGTTGACCACGTTCTTGATGGTCTTGCCCGTGTGGCCGCGCCACTCGCCCGAGCGGATCTTGTGGGCGAAGGCGCTCATGCGGTCGAGCACGTTGTGCACCGCGCCGACGACGTTCTGGCCGTCGACCTCGATCGTGTCGTCACCCATGGTGCGCAGCGCGATGTGCAGCACCGCTCGATCCTCGGTGATGTTGATCTTCTCGCCGGCGAACATCGCGTCGCGCAGCTCCTCCACGCCGGCGACGCGGGCGAGGGCGACGAGCAGGTCGATGGTCTCGGCGGTGAGCCGGTTCTTGGAGTAGTCGAGGTACAGGTCACCGGCCTCGACCGTGAGCGTCTCCCCCCGCGTCGGGTCCTCGGCGAAGAGGTCGCGCAGGTGCGCGTCCTTCAGCCGCTCGTGGTGAGCGGCGAGCGCCTGCCACTCGTCGGTGTCGATGATGCGCTGCGCTGTGCTCATGCGGGCTCCACTTCGGGGACGGTCGGTGCGGGACGGGGCGATGCGGTTGCGGGCGATGCGGTGGGGGGCGGGGAGGTCGATGCGCCATGGGTGGCGATCCGGTTCACGGGTCGGGGATCGGGTCGTCGACCCAGACGCGGAAGGACGCGCTGGCGGACTCCCCGGGTGGCACGGAGCGGTGGTCCTTGGACGCGAGCGCGTTCGTCGGCGCGGTCATCGGTTCGAGCGCCACGAACGCGGCGCCCGACGGGGCGTACACCTGCGCGTACGGGTACTGCTGGTCCATCTCGATGGTCAGCCGCTGCCGGGGGCCTTCGCGCTCGCGCGATCGGCGCGGGCCCTCGAGCGAGAACCGGTGCTGCATCTGCTCGTCGATGAGCTTGAACGAGTCGTCGAAGGTGAGCTCGTGCGAACCGTCGCCCAGCACTGCCGCCGTGGCGGCGCGGTGCGTGCTCTGCCCCGTGGGCACCATGGCCACGTCGAGCTCGAGGTGCTCGCGGTCCGGGAGGTGCAGGGTCAGGTCGCGCCGCTCGACCTCGGGCAGGACGAAGTACGGGTGCCACCCGAAGCTGACCGGCACCGCGATGTCCCCGGTCGCGTGGATGGTCGTCGTGACCTGCAGGCCGAGGTCGCTCAGCTCGATGAACAGGACCAGGTCGTGCGGGAACGGGAACGACCGGAGCTGGTCGGGGTGGTCGGAGAAGACGTAGCGCGCCTGGAGCATCGAGCGCATGCTGTCGGCGAACTGCGCCTCGACGGACCACCCCGCGGCGCAGTTCATCGTGCCGTGGATGGGGAGCCCGTCGAGCACGTAGACCGGGGGCCGGTCGTCGAAGTCGACCCACACGCCCTCCGCCTCGTACGAGAAGCGGGCGAGCCGGTTGGCCCAGGGGTGCAGCAGCGGCAAGCCGGTCGTGTGGTGCTGCTGGTACCAGTCGAGCCCCCCGTGCAGGCTCAGGTACTCGCGCCCGTGGAAGGTCAGCGAGGTGCCGAGCATCCCGAGCTCGGGCACGAACGTCGCCGTGTAGCCCGCCGCCTGCAGCTGCACGGCGGCGAACCCCTCGACGGTGCTGCTCGTCACCGCCGGGGCGTCGTCGCCGCCCGGAGGCGGCCCCGGGTCCGGACCTCCGGTCACTTCGACTCGGGTGACGGGTCGGGCTTCTCGTCGTGGCCACCGAACTGCTTGCGCATGGCCGAGAGCAGCTTGTCGGCGTAGTCCGCCTCGTGACGGGAGGTGAACCGCTCGTAGAGCGAGGTGGTCAGCACGGGCGCGGGGGCCCCGACGTCGATGGCCGCGATCGACGTCCACCGGCCTTCACCGGAGTCGGACACGCGGCCGGCGAAGCCGCTCAGCTGCGGGTCCTCCACGAGCGCCGCGGCGGTGAGGTCGAGCAGCCAGGAGGCCACGACGGACCCGCGGCGCCACACCTCGGCGACCTCCTTGGTGTCGATGTCCATCTGGTAGTACTGCGGCTCGCGCAGCGGCGTCGTCTCGGCGTCGACGACCTGGGTCTGCGACCCGACGTTGGCGTGCTTCAGGATGTTGAGGCCCTCGGCGTAGGCCGCCATCAAGCCGTACTCGATGCCGTTGTGGACCATCTTCACGAAGTGCCCGGCGCCGTTCGGCCCGCAGTGCAGGTAGCCGAGCTCGGACGTCGCGGGCTCGCCGGTGCGGCCCGGGGTGCGCTCGACGTCGCCGAGGCCGGGGGCGACGGTGCGCCAGATCGGGTCGAGGTGCGTCACCGGCCCCT
>CAYUOL010000071.1:0-24724 GCA_964446345.1 uncultured Iamiaceae bacterium
ATCGACGGCACCTCGGCGTGGTCGATCGGCATGAGCGAGCCCGACGCCGGGAGCGACGTCGCGCACATCTCGACGCGGGCCCGGCGGGCCGATCCGCACGACCCGGACAGCGACTGGGTCGTCGACGGCGCCAAGATCTGGACGAGCGGCGCCGCCACCGCCGACTGGTGCTACCTGATCGCGCGCACCGATCCCGACGCGCCGCCGCACGCCGGGTTGAGCGAGCTCATCGTCGACCTGCACGCGCCCGGGGTGTCGATCTCGCCGATCGAGGACATGACGCGCAACCGCCACTTCTGCGAAGTGGTCTTCACGGACGTGCGGGTGCCGGCGGAGAACCTCGTCGGCAAGGAGAACGACAGCTTCCGTCAGGTCATGCGCCAGATGGAGCACGAGCGCGGCGGCATCGACCGGCTCCTCTCGAACCGGGCCCTCTTCGAGGAGCACCGGGCGCGTGCCGACACGGCCGACGAGCTCGTGCGCCAGGAGCTGGCGGCGCTGGAGTCGGGCTACCGCATCGGCCGCCTGCTGGTGCTGCGCGAGGTCATGGGGCAGGCCCCCAAGGGCTTCTCCGCCGTGACGAAGACCTTCTGCACCGAGTTCGAGCAGCGCGTGGCCTCGTTCTGCGCCACCGTCGCCGGCGCCGACGCGATGGTCAGCAGCCGGGTGGCCCGCAACGTCTGCTACGCCCCGGCGTACACGATCATGGGGGGCACCACCCTGATCCTGCGCAACATCATCGGCGAGCGCATGCTCGGCCTCCCGCGCGAGCCCCGCCCGGTGTAGCGCGCCGCTTCGTCAGGAGCCGACGGGACCGCGCCACCCGTGCGGCGTGCGCCGCTTCAGCCGAGCGCGCGCACGAGGTCCGCGCGTGAGCGCACGCCGAGCTTGTCGTAGGCCCGACCGAGGTGCCCCTCGACCGTCCGCACGGAGAGGTGCAGCTGCTCGGCGATCGCCCTCGAGGCCAGGCCGTCGGCGGCCAGGCGCGCGATCTGCGCCTCGCGACTCGTCAGCGGTGCGCGATCGAGCGGTTGGATGAGCGAGGGCGTCACGACGTCGGGGAAGCTGGCGCGCAGGGCGGCGGCACGCGTCGCCGTGCGGCGCGCGCCCGCCTCGACGCCACCGCGCCGGAAGGCCCGCGACGCGTCGGCGAAGCTCTCGGCGGCGAAGAGCCGGAGCCCCGCCTGCTCGAACTGCTCGGCCGCGGCTTCGAGGACCGCGGCATCGTCGTCGGCCCGCCCGCCTGCCCAGGCGTGGATCGCCGCGAACCGGGCCCCCTGGAAGCCCTCGGTCAGGGCGCGCAGCTCCGCGGCCACCCGGTGGCTCGGCGCGAGTCGCAGGGCGTCCTGCAGCGCGATGGCCTGCAGGGTGGTGACCCCCCGGGCCGCCGCCTCGTCCGCCACCGCCCGCAGCGAGCGCAGACCCGTGGCGGCGTCGCCCAGGGCCACGTGCCCCCACGACGCCCCGCGCCGGGCTTCGAGCTCGAACAGCTTGTCCCCGCCGCGCACGAGCTCGTCGTCGAACGCCGCGAGCAGCTCGGTGGCGGCGCGGGCGTCGCCCACGTGGCCGCTCGCCTCCAGGGCGACGCCGATGGCCATGGCTCGCCAGTTCTCGGTGTCGACGATCTCGTAGAGCGAGACGGCGCTCGTGGCGAGGCGCAGTGCTTCCGTGCCGTTGCCGTGCAGCAGCTCGAGCCGGGCGCGCGAGTACGCCGCGTTCGCCCGGTTCTGCGGGAGGTGGTGCAGCGGATCGGCCTCGAAGAGGCCCAGCAGCACCTCGGCGTCGTCCAGGCGCCCCGAGAGCATCGCCGCGCTCAGCAGCGCGCCGCCCACCCACGCCGGCCCGAAGGGGATCTCGCGGCGCTTCTCGAGGGCGAGGGCCACACAGGACTCGGCCAGCGCGAGCCCGTCGTCGCTGCGGCCCGTGAAGATGAGCACCGTGTTGATCGCGGGGATGGTGCGCAGGCGGACGAGCGGTTCGGCGTTGTCGCGCAGCGGCGTCACCGTGGCCATCGCCTCCGGGAAGAGGCCGTTGCGCGCCATGACCGTGGCCCACTGCGCGGTGACGAAGTCGTGCCACAGCGGATCGTCGACCAGTGCGATGCGCGGTGCCACCTCGGTCGCCGCGAGGTCGAACTGCCCGAGGGCGTGGCACAGGGCCCGCAGCCGGGCGGCGATCGCCCGCCCGAGCAATGGCGCCGGCAGATCGAGCTCGGTGAGCTCGGCCAGCACCTCGTCGGCCTCTGCGTGGCGGCCGGCTTCGATCAGCACCTCGCCGAGCGTCACCCCGGCGCGCGCCGCCGGCACGCCGCGCAGGTGCGTGAGCGCGAGGCGCGCCAACCGCTCGGCCAGCTGCGGGTTGCCGCGCTCGAACGCGAGCTGCGCGAGGTCCGTCAGCTCGTAGGGATCGATCTCGGCCCCGATCTCCATGCGCCACTCGGCCAACCGGATCTGATCTACCGGGTTGGTGACGACCTCGCCGAACGCCGCCACCACCTCGCGCAGGATCCTCCGCGACGAGGCGCTGCCGTCCGGGGGCCGGAAGACCTCACCGAAGATCGGGTGCCCGAGGCGCACGACGGTGCGATGCGCATCGGCGTCGTGGTCGACGGCGACGAGGGCCCGCGCCTCGAGGGCCACGAGCACCGACGGTGGGGCCAGCCGCTCGATCACGTCCATGGGCAGGAGCTCGGTGCGTGCGAGCGTCTGGGGCAGGTCCTGCTCCTCGGCGGGCAAGCGCCCCACCGTCATCGTGACGAGCTCGGAGAGCCGGGGCGCGTCGCCCGCCCGGCCGTGCCAGGTCCACAAGCCGGCGCGCTGCTCGACGGTGCCGGCGTGCACTGCGTCGTGCAGCAGCTCGCGCAGGAACAACGGGTTGCCGCCCACGGCCTTGTGCAGGCGGAGCTGGGCGTCGCGCTCGACCGGCCCTCCGAGCTGCTCCGCGGCCAGGGCGCCGATCGTCTCGAACGAGAGGGGTCCGACCTCGATGCGGGCGCAGAGCTGGTCGCGCCAGAGCCGGTGCACCGCCTCGGCGTGGGGCTCGTCCGCGCGGAGGGTGACCAGCACCTTGGCACGATCCGACAGCACGAGCTGATGGAGGACGGTTGCGCTGGCATCGTCGAGCTGGTGCGCGTCGTCGACGAAGAGGAGCGGCGCACGGGCTCCACCGAACGCCGCGATGGCGGCGTGGATGTCGCGCATCGCAGCGAGGCTGTCCGGTCCGGTCACCTCGAACCCGTCGTCGGTCGGCTCGGGACCCGCGGCCGCGAGCGCCAAGGTGAGCGCCGCGAAGGGCACCGTGCGCAGCGAGCTGCTGGCCCGCACCCACAGCACGGGTGCCTCCCACTGCTCGGCGAGCACCGAGGCCATGGCGGTCTTGCCCACCCCGGGCCGCCCCACCAGCACCACGCCGTGCGCGTCGACCAATCCCTCACGCGCGTCGCGCAGCTCGTCGTCTCGGCCCTGGACCTGCACGCCCCCATCCTCCCAACTTCATCCGCACCGGGGGCTTCCGGCCCTCCCACCGGCCCCCGGTCGCCCTGTCCCCGGAGGCGACGCGCCGTCAGCCCCGGTAGCCGTTCGGGTTGCTCGATTGCCACCGCCAGGCGTCCGCGCACATGTCGCTCAGGCTCCGCGTGGCGCGCCAGTCGAGCAGGTCCGCGGCCAGCGAGGTGTCGGCGTAGCTCTGCGCGGCATCGCCCGGGCGGCGCGGCCCGATGACGTACGGGATCTCGAACCCGGCGGCCTTCGACGCGGCGTGCACGACCTCGAGCACGGTCTGGCCCTCGCCGGTGCCCAGGTTCACCGCCCGGCACCCACCGAGCTGATCGATGGACCGCAAGGCGGCGAGGTGACCTTCGGCGAGGTCCATCACGTGGATGTAGTCCCGGATGCACGTGCCGTCGCGCGTCGGGTAGTCGTCGCCGAAGACGACGAGCTGCGGCCGCCGTCCGACCGCCACCTGCATGATGAACGGCATCAGGTTGTTGGGGATGCCCGAAGGGTCCTCGCCGATGCGTCCGCTCGGGTGCGCGCCCACCGGGTTGAAGTAGCGCAGGAGCGCGATGTTCCACGACGGGTCGGCTGCCGCCACGTCGCGCAGGAGCTCTTCGATGAACAGCTTCGTGCGGGCGTACGGGTTGGTGCCGGCCAGCCGCGCCTGCTCGGTGAGCGGGACCATCTCGGGCTCGCCGTACACGGTCGCGGAGGACGAGAAGACGACGTCACGCACCTCGTGGCGCTCGAGCACCTGCAACAGGCTGAAGGTGCCGCCGAGGTTCACGTCGTAGTACTCGAGCGGCTTCTCGGCCGACTCCCCGACTGCCTTGAGCCCCGCGAAGTGGATGACCGAGTCGACCGGGTGCGCGGCGACCACGGCGTCGAGAGCCGCCGTGTCGCGGAGGTCGACGCGGTGGAACGCGACCGTGCCCGGCGCGACGTCGCCGCGGGGCCGGGCCGCGGCGAGCTCGGCCACGCGGCGGATCGACTCCTCGCTGCTGTTCGACAGGTCGTCGACGACCACCACGTCGTGGCCCTGCTCGAGCAGCACGAGGCAGGTGTGCGAGCCGATGTAGCCGGCGCCACCGGTCAGCAGGACGTTCCGTCGATCCACCGGGCCCTTTCTACTGCGTCGGCGTGCCCCGGCCGACCACGGCCCGGGGCCGTCCCCGGCGGCGGGCGCTCGGTAGTCTCCGTCGATCCGGCGAAAGGACGCGAGATGAGCGGACTCGAAGAGCTGTTGGCGATGATCCCGATCGACCAGGTCGCGACGCGGATCGGCGTCGATCCGGCGCAGGCCGACGCGCTCGTGAAGCGCGCGCTGCCCACCCTCGTGGCCGGCATGCAGGCCAACGCGCAGGATGCCGGCGGCGCGACGTCGCTCGTGGAGGCGCTGGGCCAGCACGACCCGGCGCTCGTCGAAGGCGGCATCGACCTCGACCAGGTCGACGAGGGCGACGGCGAGAAGATCCTCGGCCACGTGTTCGGCGCCAACCAGGGCTCGGTGATCCAGCAGCTGGGGGCGCTCGGCGGCGGCGACGAGGGCATCATGGCCAAGCTCCTGCCCCTGCTGGCCCCGGTCGTCATGTCGTGGCTGGCCAAGGACCTGCTCGGCGGGGAGCTGGGCGGGGACGACTCGCCCCTCGCCGCGCTCCGCCTCGGCGCGCTCGGGGGCGGCGGCTCCGGGTCGGGCTCCGGCGGCCTGTCCGACGTGCTCGGCGGCTTGCTCGCCGGGGAGCTCGACGGTGACAGCGAGCTGGATCAGGTGCTCGGGGGCCTGCTCGGTGGGGGCACCCGCTGATCGGTGCCCCCCGGCGGCGGTGCGGGCGGCGCCGGCGCGGCATGATGCTCCCCCATGACCCCTCCCGGACCGAGCGTCACCGCCGCCGACGTCGAACGAGCGGCGGCGCGGATCGGGTCGGTCGTGCGGCGCACGCCGCTCGAGCGCAACGCCCGCCTGTCGGCCGCGCTCGATGCCGAGGTCTGGCTGAAGCGTGAGGACCTGCAGGTCGTGCGCTCGTACAAGTTGCGCGGCGCGTTCAACCTGCTGGCCCAGCTCGATGCCGCGGAGCGGGCTCGAGGGGTCGTGTGCGCGAGCGCCGGCAACCACGCGCAAGGCGTCGCGTTCAGCTGCGCCCACCTCGACGTGCCGGGGCGGATCTACGTCCCGCGCACCACACCGCGCCAGAAGCGCGAGCGCATCGTCGCCATGGGCGGCGACGGCGTCGAGCTGGTCGTCACCGGCGACACCTACGACGACGCGAGCCGCGCGGCCCGCGACGACGCCGCACGCTCGGGCGCGGTGGTGGTACCCCCGTTCGACGATCGCCGCACGATCGCCGGGCAGGGCACCGTCGCCGTCGAGATCACCGAGCAGCTGGGGTCACCGCCGGACGTGCTCGTCGTGCCCGTGGGCGGCGGCGGGCTGCTGGCGGGAGCGGCGGCCTGGCACCACGAGCGGGCGCCGGGCACGCGCGTGCAGGGCGTCGAGCCCGCCGGCGCCCCGAGCATGACCGCGGCGCTCGAGGCCGGGCTCCCCGTCGCGCTCGCACACATCGACGGCTTCGTCGACGGCGCGGCGGTGCGCCGCGTGGGGGACGTGACGTTCCCGCTCGTGCGGGACCTGAGCGCCGGCATGGTCACCGTCGCGGAGGGCCGGGTGTGCACCGAGATGCTCGACCTCTACCAGACCGACGGCATCATCGCCGAGCCGGCCGGGGCGCTCGCGTCGGCGGTGCTCGGGCACGGGCTGCGGGTGGCACCCGGCCGGACGGTCGTGTGCATCGTCTCGGGCGGGAACAACGACGTCAGCCGCTACGGCGAGATCGTCGAGCGCTCGCTGATCCACGAGGGGCTCAAGCACTACTTCCTGGTCGACTTCCCCCAGGAGCCCGGGGCGCTGCGAGGGTTCCTCGACGGGGTGCTGGGCGCGGACGACGACATCACGCTGTTCGAGTACGTCAAGAAGAACAACCGGGAGACCGGGCCGGCGCTCGTGGGCATCGAGCTCGCCCGCCGGGAGGACCTCGACCCGTTGCTCGAGCGCATGGACCAGAGCCGGGTCACGATCGAGCGGGTGCTGCCCGACTCCGCCCTCTTCACGTTCCTCGTCTCGTGACGCGGCGGCGCCCCGAGAGCGCGGCCGTGCCCGGCCCCTCCTCGCCCGGGGCCCTGACGGTCCCGCGCCCCGCCCTTGCGCGCCCCGTCAGATCGGCAGCAGGTCGCGCTTGAGCTTCGCGATCTGCGGGGGCACGGCGTCGGCGAACTCGAGACCCGGGAAGCCGCCCCACGCGAACGCGACGCGCAGGTACTCGACCAGGCGGATGCCGGGACGGCCGTACACGCCGTCGAGCACCGGATCGGCGACCGGGTCGGGCAGCAGGATCGAGTGGAAGTCGCCCGGGCGGTTCGAGCCCAGCAGGTGGTTCGCCGCCACCGGGAGCGCGTAGCTGCGCGGCGTGACGGCGCGCCCGCCCGAGGCGACGGCCTGCGGCTGGAAGTTCTCGTTGATCATCGAGATGCCGTTGAAGTTGAGCGCATCGGTGAAGGTCGTGATCTCCCCCAGCTCCTCCGTGGCGGTGTCGTCGTCGTCGAACGCGTAGGCGTACGAGGTCGGTGTCCACTCGGGGAACGAGCCGGCGAGGTTCACCGCGTCGATCGCCCGCACCAGCGCCGCCAGCGAGAGGGGCAACGGGCCCAGCGCGTCCTCGACCTTGCGCAGCTCGGGCTCGATCGCCGCCGTGGGCGCCTCCCAGCCCATCACGTGCTCTTCGATGTCGCCGGCGTCCACCCACGACACGTCGCGCCCCGCGGCTTCGAGGCTGTCGCGCAGCCCGAGCTCTTCGATCGTGCGCCGGCGCATGTTGCGGCTGTTGCGACCGCCGAAGCGGTAGCCCATGAGGGTCAGGCGCACCACGAGCGTGGCGACGTTCGCGGCGGCACGCTGCATCGTCTGCGCGGCGACCGCCTCGGCGTCGGCGCGCACGGGCATCTCGAAGACGTCGGGCCCCATGGCGACCAGTTCGTCCCACACCTCCTGGCGCTGTCCCGATTCGTATCGCTCCGCCAGCGACGCCACGAGACGGCAAGGTAGCAGTCAGTCGGGGGGTGGAGCCGCAGGCACGTCGCCCGGGTCGGCGAGGTCCGCGGGGTGCGGTCCGACGAGCGCCGCCGGATCCGTCGAGAACGTGATGCACAGCACCCCGCCGTCGAAGCCGCGATGGAGCTCGCGCCCGGTCTTGGCCAGCAGGCGCAGCATCTTGTGGTTGTCGGACAGCACGTTGGCGAGGAGGGTCTCGACGTGGCGGTCGTGCGCGGCCGTCGTGAGGTGCGCGAGCAACGCCGTGCCGACGCCGGTGCCCTGCATCTCGTCGGCCACCGCGATGGCCAGCTCGGCCCGGGTGGGATCGGCGCTCTCGCGGTCGAAGCGGGCCACGCCCACGATCGCGCGGTCCACCAAGGCCACGAGCGCCACCCGGTCGTGGTGATCGACGTTGAGGAAGTGCTCGATCTCGGCCTCGCTCAGCTTCGGCTTCGGGGTGAAGAACCGGTAGTAGCGACTCTCGGCGGACAGCCCGTCGAGCAGGTCGAGGTACAGCGGGGCGTCGTCGGGCACCAGGGGCCGCAGGTGGGCGGCGCGGCCGTCCGCGAGCGTGACGTCGACGACCCAGCTGGCCGGGAAGTCCGGCGGAACGGGCCCAGGGAGGCCCGAAGGCGGCGCAGGGTCGAGCACGGGCGCCAGTCTCCCACCCACGCCGTCCCGGCCGCCGGACCGGTCCCGCGGCGCCACCCGCGCCCGCCGCGACGGACCCGTGGACGGAGCCCGGTTCCGGCGCGCACCAGGTCCATGGACCCATTGAAATCGGCGAGCTGGCGACGATAGAGGGGGATGCCCTACCTGATGATCGGCAAGAGAGCGAAGGAGATGGCTGCGGTCGCGCCCAAGCACCGCTTCGAGTTCCTCGAGCGCGAAGCGTTCGGCCTGACCCGGCGCCCCCTGAGCCTCTTCTGCCAGAGCGACGGGCACCAGGCCGAGAACCTGATCGTGGGCCGCATCCACGGCAAGGAGGTCTACGGCTTCGACTTCCCCTACCTCAGCGGGCCGCGGGACGACATCGGCGACCTGCCCCCGGGCTTCCCCACCGTGCGCTACGAACAGGGGAACCAGTACGGCTGCGTCCTCGTCCCCACGGACGCGGACTTCCCGATGGTGTTCATCACCCGGCGCAGCCGGCGCGGGCTCCTGGCGCCTGGCGTCGAGACCCCGACCAGCGTCGACAGCCGCAGCTTCAAGAAGCTCTTCCATGTGTGGTCGAGCGACCCGGCGTTCCTCCACCGCCTGCTCACCCCCTCCGTCGTCGAGGTGCTGGTGCGCACCGAGGGCCGCTTCACGTTCGAGATCTACGGTGACTCGATCCTCTGCCTCGATCGCGTGGTGCGCCCGGAGGAGTTCCCGCCCCTCATGGCGCTGACCGTGTCGTTGCGCGAGCAGTTCCCCGCCGAGCTCTTCGACGAGTACGCCGAGGACGAGGACGACGCCCGCGCCGCGGCCGCGGCGCCGGCCGCACCGGCGCCCGACCCCTCCACCCCGGTGGGTGAGGGTGCCGACAAGACGTGGTTCTGAACCGGCGCCGCCGGCCGGGGCGTGGACCCCGTCGATCCTGGGTAGGGAGCCCGTATGAGCAGAGCGAAGCGGCAGAAGGAAGCCAAGCAGGCCCTCGTGTGGAAGGCGGTCTCGCTCGGCACGGGTGCCGCTGCCGGTGCCTTGGTCGAGCAGGTGCTGTCCCGGCTGTGGCGCCAGACCGTCAGCCAGGATCCGCCGACGAACCCCGCCGACCGCCGGCGCTCGTGGTCGGAGGCGATCCTGTGGGGGGCCGCCATCGGGCTGGGCGCCGGGGTGGCCAGGGTGCTCGCCAACCGCTCCGCGGCCGTGGTGTGGGAGGCCGCGACGAACGAGACCCCGCCGGGCGTGCCCTCCTGACCCCACCGCGGCGCTGCAGGAGCCGGTGCCCGAGTGCTCCGGCGGTGCGTCGATGACGACCTACAGTCGCCGGGTGCCCGCGCCTTCCCGATCGAGCTCACGCGCCGTCGTGACCAGCGGCCGCGTGCCCGTGCGGGCGATCAAGTTCGAGTACCCGGATGACACCGACCCGGCGTGGAGCCCCCAGTTCCCCGAGTTCGCGGCGGCGGTCAACAGCGTGTCGCTGCTGATGCCCTTCGCCGAGCCGTACTTCGTGCGCTCGGTGCGCAGCGCCCTCCCGCTGCTCGACGACGAGCAGCGCGCCGAGGCCGAGACCTACATGAAGCAGGAGCTGCAGCACCACGTGCAGCACCGCAAGTTCAACCACCTGGTCACCCAGCGCTACCCCAAGGTGGTGCGGATCGAGGGCTGGATGCGCCGCGCGTACGCGTGGCTGTCCCACACGCGCAGCCAGAGGTTCAACCTCGCGTTCGCCGCCGCGTCCGAGACCATCGCCTACTCGCTCGCCCGCTGGACCGACCGTCACGTTGACGAGCTCTTCATCGGCGCCGACCCCGTGCCGACGACCCTCTTCCTGTGGCACCTGGCCGAGGAGATCGAGCACAAGACGTCGGCCGCCGACGTGTACGACGCCGTGGACGGATCACGGCTGCGCTACGCCTGGGCGATGTTCGTCACGTTCTCGCTGCTCGCCGGGTTCACGACGATGGCGACGCTGACGATGCTGCACCAGGACCGGCGGGCCTTCTACCCGGTCACCTACTTCCGGTTGCTGCGGTGGTCGATGAGCTTCGCCTTCACGCTGCTGCCGACGATGCTCGCCTCGTCGCTGCCCGGCCACCACCCCTCGCAGCTCGCCGACCCCTTGTGGCTCACCGCCTGGCTGAAGCACTACGACCCGGAGACCGGGCTGATGCCCGTGCCGACGCTGCTGCTCGAGTGAACGGGCCCTGCCGCACCGACGACCACCCTCGCCGGTACGATGACGCGGCTGCCCGGGTGGGACAGGTCACGACGGAGATGACCGAGACGAGGGCACGGAAGGCAGACATGACCCCCGAACCGAACGCCGACGCGCCCGCCGCTCCGGCTGCGCCGCTCCCGAACGGCACCGGCTTCTTCGAAGGCGTCTTCGGCACCATCCGTGACGGACTCGCGCTCCTCGGGAGCGACGGGATGGTCAGCTACGCGAACCAGGCCCTGGCCGACCTGCTGCGCATGCCGCTCGACGAGCTCGTCGGTGCGAACGGGCTCGCGCTGATCCATCCCGACGAGCTCAGCCGGGCGCTCGACGCCATCGTCTTCGCCACGCAGTTCCCCGAGCGCAGCGCGGTGGTGCCCTTCCGGTTGCGGCGCGGCGACGGCACCTACGTCGACGTGGAGCTCAAGAGCGGCCCGGTGCCCGGCCGCGACGGTGACGAGATGCTGGCGCTGGTCGTGCGCGTGGTGCCGTCGCGCACGACGGTCGCCGCGGCGATCGCGACGATCGCCCACGACGAGCCCCTCGCCGCCACCGCGACGCAGCTCGCTCGGGCGATCACCAGTCGGTGGCCGAACACGGGCGCGATGGTCGTGTTCGACGAGAGCGGCGGGACGTGGCAGACCGTCGCCGACGGCGTGCCCGACGTGCTTCGCGCGTGGGTCCACCCCGTCCCCGTGCTCGACGCCGCGCCCGCCGCGGGTGGCGAACGGCGCGCCGAGGAACCCGTCGATCGTCGAGCGCCCGAGCGCGACGGAGATCGTCGCGGTGCGGCGACCACGAACCCGCGCCCGTGGGACATCGCCGTCGCCGAGCAGCGGACCGTCGTGATCGAGCTGGCCGACCTGCCCGACGAGCTGGCCGCCGACGCAGCCGCCGCCGGGTTCGCGGCGTGCGCCGTGGCGCCGGTCGACGATCCGTCCGGAGGGTCCGCCTGCCTGATCGCATGGTTCGACGAGCCGGCGGTCGCGCACCTCGAGTTCGCGCACTCCGTCGTCGAGCTCGCGGAGGTGCTGCGCCTCGCCTGCGAGCGCCACTACCACCTCGAGCAGCTCGGCCACGCCGCCACCCACGACCCCTTGACGGGCCTGGCCAACCGCAGCGGCTTCTTCGCCGCCTTCGACGAGCGCCTCGCCGCCGAGGACCGTGGCGGCATGCTCGCCCTCTTCTTCGTCGACCTCGACGGCTTCAAGCCGATCAACGACCGGCACGGACACGCCATCGGCGATCGCGTGCTCGTCGAGGTGGCGTGGCGGCTCGGGCACGCGGTCGACGCCCGCGACGTCGTCGGCCGCCTGGGCGGTGACGAGTTCGCGCTGGTGTGCGTCATGCCGCGGGACGGCGCGAGCGCCGCCTCCGAGGCCATCGCCGCGCGGATCCTGGACGCGCTCACCCAGCCGATGATGCTCGGTCAGGGGGACGGGCCGCTCGTCGGGCCCCTCAGGATCTCGGCCAGCGTGGGGGTCGCGCTCATCGATGCCGAGGACGACGCCGAGGTGCTGCTCGATCGTGCCGACGCCGCGATGTACGAGGCCAAGGCCGCCGGCGGGGCCCGCACCCGCGTGTGGCAGCTGAGCTGACCATCGACCCGCACCAGCCCTCCACGGCAGCGCCGCTCAGCGGGAGCGCGTCGCGCCCGACGGCAGATCGGCTTCGTCGAGCGGCCCACCCTCGGTGTCCGTGGTGTTCGCCGGCCGCTCGGGGGTCTCGGCGTTGAGCGGGAAGCGCATGGTGAAGCAGGCGCCACCCCCCTCGGCGTTCGCGGCTTCGACCGTGCCACCGTGCTCGGCGGCGATGCCGGCCACGATCGAGAGCCCCAGGCCGGCGCCCGTGCCGACCCGCGCGCCGTCGGCCTGCCAGAAGCGGTCGAAGACCCGCTCCTTGGCCTCGTCGTCCAGTCCGGGGCCGTGGTCGCGGACCGAGATCACGGCGACGCCCTCCTCGAGCCGGGCGCGGACCTCGATCGGGGTCGCCGGCGGGGTGTGGCGCACCGCGTTGCCGATGAGGTTCGTGAGCGCCTGGCGCAGGTGATCCTCGTCGCCGAGGATGACGATCGGATCGCCCACGTCGAGCGTGACCGCGCGGTCGGCGTCGAGCGCGACGGCGTCGCTGCAGGCATCGGCGGCGAGCACGGTCAGGTCGACCGGGGCGCGGGCGGCCGGGCGCGTCTCGTCGATGCGGGCGAGCAGCAGCAGGTCTTCGACGAGGACCTTCATGCGCGCCGACTCCTCCTCGATGCGGCGCAGGATCACCTCGAGGTCGACGTGGTCCTGATCGGCGCCCAAGCGGAAGAGCTCGGCGAAGCCCTGGATCGAGGTGAGCGGTGTGCGCAGCTCGTGCGAGGCGTCGGCGAGGAACTGCCGCAGCCGCTGCTCCGTCGCCTCCCGCTCGAGGAACGCCTCTTCGATCTCGCCGAGCATGGTGTTCAGCGCCAACCCGAGCTGGCCGACCTCGGTCTTGTCCTCCGAGGGCTCGACCCGCTGCGAGAGGTCACCGGCGGTGATGGAGCGGGCCGAGGTGGCCATCTGCTCGAGCGGTCGCAGCCCGCGACGCAGGATCAGCCACGAGCCCGCGCCGAGCAGCGCCAGGAGCAGCGCCGCCGCGACGGCACCGATCAGGACCAGCCGCTGGAGGGAGGTGTTGAGCTCGCTGAGCGGGAGGGCGACGACGACCGTGGCCCCGGGCACCCGGTCGGACGGCACGGCGAACACGCGCCACTCGGTCGATCCGTCGGCGGACGTCACGGTGACCGGCGGCCCGATCGGCACCGCGGACGAGGCCAGCTGCGGCGGCGAGGTGACCGTCGACGGCTCCACGGTCGCGAGCACGCGCCCGTCGGGGGCCCGTAGCTCGCCGTACGCGTCGAGGGGGGCGCCCACGAACGGGGCGGGTGGGGCTGCGTTGCCGCCGCTGCGGGGCTGCGTGGTGACCGACGTCGTGGGGGTCGTGGGGTTCGTGGGGATGGAGGAGGTCGTGGCGGGCCGGTTGCTCGCGCCCCCGAAGGGGCCGGCCTCGAGCCCGGCGGCGCGGTACAGCTGCCCTTGGATCGGCGCGACGACCACCTGCAGCTGCTCGTCCACGCGCTGGTACTGCGACCGGGCGTAGAGGGAGTAGCTGACGAGGCCGAAGACCGCCAGGCCCACCGTCACGAGCGACACGATGGCGATCACGAGGCGCAGGCGGAGGGTCACGACCCCAGCCTGGCAGCTCGTGGCGGCGTCGCCCGGGAACCTGCGGGGCTCACGCGGCGGACACGAGGTCGGTGGCGCGCTCGTCCGTGATCGGCTCGTCGGCGACGGCGCCCAGGGTGACGACCGCGCGGTCGCGGGTGCGCGCCCCGAACAGGAACCGGTCGAGGATGAAGAACTGGAGCACCCAGAGCGAGCCGAAGGCGAGGACGCTCGCCGCTTCGACGGCGAGCGTGCGCATGGTGGCATCGAGCGACGTGGTGTCCGCCCAGTGCGCCGCCAGGGCGACGAACAGCGTCGACAGCCCGAGACCCGCGAACGACAGGGCCACGAAGGGACCGATCTCGGTCCACGTCGAGCGGCGGCCGCGCTTGCCCCACACCCAGCGGCGGTTGAGCTCGAACGACGGCACGGTGCCGACCGCGGTCGCGACGAGGTTCGCCCAGCCGGACGTGAGCAGGCCCGTGTAGACGAGGGTCCCGAGGACGGTGAGGCTGGTGGTCGTGGCGATCGCGGACACGGCGCCGTAGCGCACGAGCTGGCGCAGCCGTCGGACGAGCGAGGGCCGGCGGTCGGGGGCGGGCCCCGCCGGGCCGGGCGGCGGGACCGCAGTGGCGGGTGCCGAAGGTGGCGCCGATGCCGACGGTGCCGCGGGCGACCGTGGTGCCGATGCCGACGGCCCCGGGGGCGGGCCGTGCGGTGCCGGTGCGGCGTGCGGCGCGGGGGACGGAGGGGTGGAGCCCGCCGGCGTTCGGAAGACCCACTTGCGCAGGAGCGTGAAGCGCGAGGCCGACGCGACGAGGTTGGCGAGCGTGAGGGCGGCCAGCTGCGCGGCGAGCGCGGTGACCCCCAGCGCCTCGAGCACGACGAGCGTGCCGAGCGTCAGCACCAGTGGCAGGCCGGCGAGCGCGAGACCGGCGAAGTAGTGCCGGGTGCGCCCGGCCCGGCCGCGGGTGGCGAAGGTGAGGCGGCGGTTCGCGGCGGTGTTGGCGACGGTGCAGACCGCCAGCGCCACCACGTCGGCGACGAACGGCCCGAAGGGCCGCACCAGCAACGAGAAGAGCACCGCGAAGACCACCGTGCTCACGAGGCCGATCGACGCGAAGCGCACGATCTGGGAGCCGAGGTCGGGCGCCAGCGCTGCGTCGGCGCGCGCCGGGCGCAGCTGCTCCACGACCGTCTCGGCGGGCACGGAGGCGCGTCCGCTGAACGTGCTGCCGATCATGCGCCACACGCCTTGCAGGTCCGCCTTGGCCGTGCCCACGACGTTGACCCGCGAGTCGGGATCGTCGACCCAGTCGACGGGCACCTCGTGGATGCGCAGGCCGTTGTGCTCGGCGAGGACCAGCAGCTCGGTGTCGAAGAACCAGCCCTGGTCCTCGACCATCGGCACCAGCACCCGGGCGACGTCGGTGCGCACGGCCTTGAAGCCGCACTGCGCGTCGGAGAAGCCCGAGCGCAGCACCGCCTTGAGCAGGAGGTTGTACGTGCGGGAGATGGCCTCGCGCTTGGGGCCGCGCACCACGCGCGCCCCGACGGCCAGCCGGGTGCCGATGGCGACGTCGCTGTGGCCCGAGAGCAAGGGCGCCACGAGGGGCAGGAGCGCATCCAGGTCCGTGGACAGGTCGACGTCCATGTAGGCGACCACGGGAGCATCGCTCGCGGTCCACGCGGTGCGCAGGGCCCGGCCACGACCCTTCTCGGCGAGGTGCAGGGCCTGCACCCCCTCGAGCTGCTGCGTCAGGCGGCAGGCGATGGCCCACGTCTGGTCCGTGCTGGCGTTGTCGGCGATCGTGATCAGCCACCGCAGCGGGAAGGCGGTCTCGAGGTAGGCGTGGAGGCGGTGGATCGATGCCTCGAGGCCACCCTCCTCGTTGTAGACCGGGATGACGATCTCGACCTGGGCGGCGCGGGGGTCGCTGCGGTGCGCCGGAACGGTGAGCAGATCGCCACGGCGCTTGCGGCGCGTGTCGCTGCGGGGTTCGAGGGTTGTGCTCATGGATCCGAGCGTGCGACGACGGGCTCCGCGCCCGCTCCAGCGTTCCTGGGAGTTCGCTGGGAACCTGGTGCATCGTGCGATTTCGGGGCGGGGGCCGTCTACCGTGCATCGGGCCACGCCCCGCCCGGGCCCGCCACTCGCCGCCCGGCCCACCGGCCCCCCGCCCGACCCAGGAGCTCCCCGTGTCCGATCCCAGCCGCTCCGAGCCGTACGTGCTCGCCGTCGACGACGAGGAGCACATCACCGAGCTCATCGCCATGGCCCTGGGCTTCAACGGCTTCGAGGTCGAGCGCGCCAGCTCGGGACGGGCGGCGCTCGATCAGATCGAGAAGCGCCGGCCGGACCTCGTCATCCTCGACGTGATGCTGCCCGACCTCGAAGCCGTCGAGGTCGCTCGCCGGGTGCGCCAGAGCGAGGGCGCGGCGTCACGCCTGCCGATCATCTTCCTGACGGCGAAGGACACGACGGCCGACAAGGTCGAGGGGCTGCGCCTCGGCAGCGACGACTACGTCACCAAGCCCTTCAGCATCGAGGAGCTCATCGAGCGGGTGAAGGCGGTGCTGCGGCGTTCGGCCGACGTCGGCCCCGGCGAGCACAAGCTCAGCTACGCCGACCTCGAGCTCGACGAGGACACCCGCGACGTGTGGCGCCAGGGCAAGCTCATCTCGTTGACCGTCACCGAGTACAAGCTGCTGCACTACCTCCTCGCCAACGCCCGCAAGGTCCTCACCCGCGACCAGATCCTCGAGGCCGTGTGGGACTACACCTTCGCCGGCAACGCCAGCGTGCTCGAGACCTACATCAGCTACCTTCGCCACAAGATCGACGACGTCGACCCGCCGCTGATCCACACGGTGCGCGGCGTCGGCTACACGCTGCGCCTACCCCCGGACTGATCTCGGAGCGAGCTCGACGAGGCACGTCGCGCACGCCAGGGCCTGAGCACCACACGACGCACGACGCGGGAGAGCGATGGGACGAGCATCGAGCGCAGGCCGAAGCCGATCGTCCGCCACCCGCGCCCTTGTTGCGGGCGTTGCCCTGGTCGTCTCGATCGCCGGCGCCTCGACCGGGGCTCCCGGGGCCGCGGCTCGCCCGGCCGGCACCGCATCCGCGGCCGTCCCGGCGCCCGCGCCTGCCCCACCGACGATCGAGACGGTCGCCGGCGGCGTCGCCCCGACCGCCAGCGCGACCCAGGCCGTCCTCACGCCCACGGCGCTCACCGCCACGACGACGCACGTGTTCGTCGCCGACAAGTACGACCACGTCGTGCGCCGCTTCGACCGCGTCACCGGTGCCGGATCGCTCGTCGCCGGCACCGGCGCCGACGGGGCAGCCGGCGACGGCGGACCCGCGACCGAGGCCGCCCTCGGTGAGGTGGTCGACGTCGCCGTCGATGGCGCGGGCTCCGTGTTCCTGGCCGGGGGCGGCCGGGTCCGCCGAGTCGCGCCGGACGGGACGATCACGACGGTCATCGGCGGCGGCACGACCCTCCCGGTCGACGGGGCCGCGGCGCTCGGCACCACGCTCGGGACGGGAGCGGTCGTGACGACGGGCGTCGACGATCTGCTCGTCCTGGAGCCTGCGCGGCACATCCCGCCCGGAGGTCCGACCCTCCCGGGGCGGGTGTGGCGCGTCGGACCGGACGGGACGCTCCACCTCGTCGCCGGCAGCCTCTCTGCGCTGTCCGGTGGGGACTTCGGCCCTGCGACAGAGGCCCGGCTCTCGAACCCGGTGGATCTCGCCGTCGATCCGTCCGGCCGGATCCTCATCCTCGATCGCGGCGCGCAGCGGCTTCGGCGCGTGGGCCTCGACGGCATCATCACGACCATCGCCGGCGCCGGCACCGGAGCTCCAGGGAACGGTGGCCCGGCTCTCAGCGCGACGCTCACCTTCCCGACGTACGTGTCGGTCGACGCGGACGGTGCCATCGCGATCTCCGAGGCCGGCGCCGGCAGCTCGGACCGCGTGCGCCTCATCGACACCTCCGGCACGATCTCGCAGGTCGCCGGCGGCGGGGCGGACTACCCCGGCACGGGCGGGCCGGCGACGAGCGCATTCCTGCGCACGATCTCGGGCCTCCAGCTCCTCGGTCCGGGCGATGTGATCATCGGCGGGTCGACGTCTGCGCTGCGGCGCACCCCGGCTGGCCTGTTGACCACCTACGCCGGGGCAACGGATCGCTTCCCCGCCGACGGGCAGCCCGCGCTCGACGTCCAGCTCGACTTCCAGCGCGGGAACCTCGACGATGAGCGCGGCGAGATGGTGCTCACCACCGACCCCGCCGGCGTGGTGCACGGGGCCGGCTTCTCGATCCAGGGCGGGACCTTCCACGACGAGCGCGCCTTCGGACGCCTCATCGGCTTCGACGCCGGGGGCCTTCGGTACGAGCGCGACGCGAACGGCAACGTGTCGGTCCGTGCCCCGGACCGCACGGAGATCCGCACCGTGGGGCTCCCGATCGGGTCCACGGTCGGTGCCGTCGCGGTCAGCAGCCTCGGCGACATCTACATCGCCTCCGGCGAGCCGCGTTGCGGACCCCGCGTCGGCTGCTCGGGGGCCTCAGAGGTCTGGCGGGACCCGAACCCGGACGTGGCGAACCGCCCGCCGCTGCCCGTGGTGGGTGGGAACTACCAGATCTCCGGCCTCGCCGTCGACGGGGCGGGCGGCGTCGTGACGGTCACCGGCTCGTGTGCCGTCACGGAGGTGGCGGAACCGTGTCCTCAGCGCCTGGCGCACGTGGACGCGGCCGGGGCCTCCCTCGGCACGGGTGGGATACCGGTCAACTCGTACGGACTGATCACGCGCGCCGTGGGCGTCGACGCAGGCGGCGCCGTCTACTTCGGCATGGCGCACCAGGTGTGGAAGATCCCGGCCGGCGGCGTCCCCGAGGTGGTGGCCGGCACGGGTGCCGTCGGCTTCTCGGGCGACGGCGGCCCGGCGCTCGCGGCGACCTTCGGCACGATCGGCGCGGTCACCGTCGCCCCGGACGGTTCGCTGTACGTCGCCGACGGCCGGCGCATCCGACGCATCGACACCAGCACGGCGCCCGCCGCGCCGCGGGCGCTCGCGCTCCGCGGCACGGCCGGTGCGGTGCGGGCGTCGTGGCAGGCCCCGCTGCTCACCGGCGGAGCGCCGATCACCGGGTACGGGCTCACCGTGACCGTCGCTTCGACCCCACCGCTCGAGACCGTGCACGTCGTGCCCGCGTCGCAGACGACCTTCGACATCACCGATGTCCCGCGAGGCACATCGGTCGCCGTACGGGTGCGCACCCTCACCGCGAGCAACGAATCGATCGACGCCGAGGCGACGATCCGGGAGGGATCGGGGTTCCGGCCGATGCAGCCGCAGCGCGTCCTCGACTCCCGGACCGCGACCGGCGGGTGGGGCGGGCCGCTCCGCAGCGACACACCCCGCACCCTGCCGATCGCCGGCACGGCGGGAGTCCCCGCCGACGCATCCGCGGTGGTCATGAACGTGACCGCGACCGGCGCATCGCTCGGGTCGTTCCTGACCGCCTGGCCCACCGACGTCGCCAAGCCCAACGTGTCCAACCTCAACTTCGCGGCCGGCGAGACCATCGCCAACCTCGTCACGGTCAAGCTCTCTCCGTCCGGTTCGGTGTCGTTCGCCAACGCCGTGGGCACCGTCGATGTGGTGGTCGACGTCGTCGGGTACTACGACGGCGGTCACCCTGGCCCCGAGTGGGCAGGCGTGTCCGACCAACACACGGCGGTGACGCCGACCCGGCTGCTCGACAGCCGGACCGCGACCGGGGGCTGGAACGGCAAGCTCTACGTGTTCGTGCCGCGCAAGCTGGCCGTCCGCGGTGTCGGCCCGGTCTCGAGCACCGCCACCGCGGTCGTCGCCAACGTCACGGCCACGAACGCGACCGTGGGGTCGTTCCTCACGATCTGGCCGACCGGCTACGCGAAGCCGAATGCTTCCAGCGTCAACTTCGCACCCGGGCAGACCATCCCGAACCTCGTCGTGGCGATGATCGGCAGCGACGGCACGATCTCGATCGACAACGCCAAGGGCGCGGTCGATGTCGTCGTGGATGTCGTCGGCTACTTCGACCCGAACGGAACGTCGCGCTTCTACCCGATCACCCCGAACCGCGTGCTCGACAGCCGCGTCGGCGTCGGGCTGTCCGGACCGTTCGGACCCGACGCCAGCCGTGCGCTGACGGTCGAGGACACGCCACAGGTGCCGGCCGACATCGACGCGATCGTCGCCAACGTCACCGCCACCGAGGCGACGCTGGGTTCGTTCGTCGCCGTGTACCCCGATGGCCAGCCGCGCAACAGCTCGAACCTCAACTTCGGGGCCGGCCAGACGATCCCGAACCTCACGGTCACGGGCGTCAGCGCAGATGGCAAGATCCGCCTGTACAACGCCCACGGCTCGGTGCACCTGATCGCGGACGCCGTCGGCTACTACGCCTCAGCCCCGCCACCGCCCCCGTAGGGCACGACCGAACGCCGGGGTTCGCTCAGACGGCGGCCTTCTCGAGGATGTGGACGCCGCAGGCGCTGCCGAGGCCGATCACGTGGGTCATGCCGACCTTCGCGCCCTCGATCTGACGGTCGCCGGCCTCGCCGCGCAGCTGGGTGGCGACCTCGTAGATGTTGGCGATGCCCGTCGCCGCGATCGGATGGCCCTTCGACTCGAGACCACCCGAGACGTTGACCGGCAGCTTGCCGTCTCGCCAGGTGGCGCCCGAGTTGAAGAAGTCGACGGCGCCCCCTTCCTCGCACAGCTTCAGGTTGTCGTAGTGGACCAGCTCGGCGGTGGCGAAGCAGTCGTGCAGCTCGACGAGGTCGAGGTCCTCCGGGCCGACGCCGGCGGCCTCGTACGCCTGCTCGACGGCCAGGCGCGTCAGCGTGTTGACGTCGGGCAGCACCTGGCAGGCCTCCTGCCACGGGTCGCTCGTCAGCACGGATGCCGACATCTTGATGGCGCGGCGCTGCTGCTCGAGCGAGAGCGTCTTGATCTTGGCGTCGCTCACGACCACGGCTGCGGCGGCGCCGTCGGTGTTGGCCGAGCACATCGGCCGCGTGTTGGGGTAGGCGATCATGAGGTCGCCCATGATCTCCTCGAGCGTGAAGCGCTTGCGGTACGCGGCCTTCGGGTTGAGGGTCGAGTGCGCGTGGTTCTTCTCGGAGATCCGGGCGAAGAGCTCGAAGCTCGTGCCGCCGTACTTGTGGCCGTACTCCATGCCGATCTGGGCGAAGACGCCGGGCATCGTCTCGGTGCCGATGCGACCGTCGATCGGGGCGACCGCGCCGTAGCGGCCGTGCGGGGTCCAGGTGGCGTCGTCGGCCTTGCGGGACCCACCGCTGAGCAGCCCGGCGCCCGCGAGCTTCTCGACGCCGACGGCCAGGCCCATGTCGGTCTCGCCGGCCTTCACCGCCATCGCCGCGACGCGCAGCGCCGTGGCGCCGGTCGCGCAGGCGTTGGCGACGTTGTAGACGGGGATGCCGGTCTGACCGATCTGCTTCTGCAGCTGCTGGCCGATGCCGGCGTTCGCCTGCATCAGGTTGCCGGCGGCGAGCACACCGATGTCCCGCATGGAGACGGCCGCGTCGGCCAGGGCACCGAGAGCGGCATCGGAGGCCAGGTCGACGATGTCCTTGTCGAGGTGCTTGCCGAAGTCGGTCATGTGGATCCCGAGGATCCAGAGGTCGTCACTCGCCATGGTGGGCGCCTTTCGTGCCGGAGGTCGCGGAAGTCGGTCGGGTCGCCGGGCGCATCACGCGACCGGCTCGTAGCCGAAGGAGATGGCCTCGGTGCCGACCTCGTCGGTGCCGATCGGGAAGGTGGTCAGGCGCACCTTCATGCCGAGGGTGACGTGCTCGTCGTCGGGCTCGACGTTGACGATGTTCGTGCGCACGCTCGTGCCGTCGCAGTCGACGACGGCGGCGACGAACGGCACCGGCACGCCGGGCGCGGCGAAGGCCACGATCGTGAAGGCCCGGACGATCCCCTCGGTGGCGACGTCGGCCTTGGTGAACTCGGTGCCGAAGCACGACGCACAGGCGTTGCGCCGGTCGAAGTACCGCGCGCCACAGGTCGTGCACTCGGTCGCGACCAGGTGCGGCTCGTCGCCCAGCGCGAGGTACTCCACGAACGGGACCTGCTTCGGTGGTGCAGTCGCCTGCTCAGACACGGTGGCCCCCTTGGCCGTCAGGCACCGACCCCCGCCGGCGCTCGAGATGGATGCGCTCGCCTGGCCCCCCGAGGCACCGTCGTCGCGCTCGCCCGTGACCGTACCCACCCGCGTCCGGTTCTGGCAACGCCGGTAGCCAGAGGCGCCGGCGCAGGCACGCGGTGCACGGCGAGCGAAGTCACCGCACCCTCTCAGCGCGTCCCCAGCTTCGTCTGAGGTTCGAGGCCGAACCTGGAGCGCAGACCACACGCAGAGCGAACCAGACCCTCCGGAACGAGCGCCACGATGACGACCACCCTCGCCCCCGCCCCCCACGACCAGCACCGCACCCTGATCACCCCCACCGAGACCACCCCCACGGTGATCACGCACGAGCTCGAGCTGCGGGCCATGGGGACCGACGTCCACCTGATCGTGACGGGCTCCTCGGTCGAGGACCTCTCGCTGCTGCTCGACCGCGCGGTCGAGCGCATCGAGGAGCTCGAGCAGCGCTGGAGCCGGTTCCGCCCCGACAGCGAGATCAGCCGCCTGAACGCGGCGGCCGGTCGGAGCGTCGACGTCTCCGACGACACGCTGCTGCTCGTGCGGACCGCCATCACGGCGCACCTCGAGAGCGGCGGGGCGTTCGACCCCCTGCTGCTCGGCGCCATCCTCGCCGCGGGGTACGACCGCAGCTTCGACGACCTCCCGGACGACGATGCCACCGCCGCCGGTGATCGTGACGTGGGAACCCCCGGGACGGCCCCGGCGAACCTGCTCGTCGGGTGCGAGGACATCGAGATCGACGGCCGGCGCGTGCGCCTCCCCGACGGCACGGGCTTCGACCCGGGCGGCATCGGCAAGGGACTGGCCGCCGACCTCGTCAGCCGCGAGCTCATCGAGGGCGGGGCGCAGGGCGCGTGCGTCAACCTCGGCGGGGATGTGCGCGTCCGCGGCACGGGCCCCGACGGCGGGCCGTGGACGGTCGCGGTCGAGCACCCCGCGTGTGACGAGCCGATCGTCGTGCTCGGGCTGCACGACGGGGCGGTGGCGACCTCGACGACGCTGAAGCGCCGCTGGTCCGTGGGTGGGGCACCGCGCCACCACCTGATCGACCCCGGGACCGGCTTGCCGTCGACGACCGACCTCGAGCTGGCGACCGCGGTCGCCGCCGAGGGGTGGCACGCCGAGGTCATGGCGAAGGCGGTCCTCCTGCGCGGAGCCGAGCACCCCTTCGACGTCGTCGACGGCAGCGGCGCCGAAGCCCTCGCGGTGACGGCGGCGGGCGCCGTGCTGGTGTCCGCCGGCTTCGGCGCCTTCACGGGCGAGGTGCCGCCTCCGGACCACCTCGATCGCCCGACCACCCCGTCCCCTTCGGGCTCGCCGCCCGCCTCGAGCGCCGCGAGCCCCTCATCCCGGAAGGACGCCTCATGAGCCAGCTCTCGTGGTACACCGCCCGCGCCGGCGGCATCGTCGCATGGGCCCTGCTGGCCGCCAGCATGATCTGGGGGCTCGCCCTGAGCACGAAGGCGTCGGTGGGCGGCAAGCGCCCGCGCCCGAACTGGATGCTCGACCTGCACCGGTTCCTCGGGGGCGCCGCCCTCGCCTTCGTGGTCGTCCACGTCGCGGCGATCGTGCTCGACAGCTACGTCGACTTCGGCATCGTCGAGGTGCTCGTGCCGTTCGCGAGCTCGTGGAACCCCGTTGCGGTGGCCTGGGGCATCGTCGCGGTCTACCTGCTCGTGGCCGTCGAGCTCACCTCCCTGCTCCGCCTGAAGATCAGCCGGCGCGCGTGGCGCATCACGCACATGCTCAGCTTCCCCACCTTCGTGCTGACGACGGTGCACATGCTCACCGCCGGGACGGACCGCTCGACCGTCGGCCTGCGCCTGCTGACCGCGGCCGCCACCGTCGTGATCGGCACCCTGACGGCGTGGCGCGTCCTGCAGCTCGATCGGGCGCCGGGAGCGACGGATCCGGGGATCGGTTCGCCCCCCGCTGACGCCGAGCGCCGCCGCCAGCAGCTGGCCGCGGCGCGCGCCGGACTCGCTCCACCGACGCCGAGCAGCACACGCGAGCCGGCCATCCCGCCGACGGGGGGCGGCACCCCCGAGCCGATCGACCTTCGCGCCGAGACGGTCGCGCCCCACCCGGCCACCCCGGAGCAGGAACGGCACCTCCAACCGCTCTGACCTGGGCCTCCGTCCGGCACCGGCGACCAGCGACCCCCGGCACCCGCCGGGGGTCGCTCGCGTGTGCCCCCGGGCGCGCCGCGCACCCACGCACCCGTGGGGCCCGCCGGACGGTCGGGCCGAGGAGCTGTCGCGCCGAGCACGGGCGGCCTTCCGAAGTCGGCGTCACGGCCCAGCGTGTCCCCAGGGTGCTCTGAGGATCGGCGCGGATCATCGATCCCAGACACCGGACTGCCGCTCGCACCGACCGACCCCGGAAGGACCCGCCGTGGAACCGCTTCCCCCCGTTGACCCGACCGCCCGCTCCAACGACCTCGACCCGCGCCCCTCGCGCGCGGCCGGCCCGGGTCCGACGCGCCGCACGCGCCCCCATCCCGCGCGTCGGGCCCGGCGCATCGTGGGCGCCGCCAGCGCCGCGGCGCTGGCGGTGCTGACGGGGGCCATGGCCGTCAGCGCGGCCGGCACCACCACCGCCACGACCGCCACGTCGGCCACCGGCGCGGCGAGCGCCCAGGCGAGCGACGCCGCGACGACCGACGCCGCCGTGGTCACGACCCCGACCACGACCACCCCCACCACCGCCGCCACGATGTCGACCAAGGCCACGACGACGACCGCCGCACCCACCACCACGAAGGTCACGGCGGCCACCCCGGCGACGCCGACGCGCGCCGCCGCCACCACGAGCGCCTCGAGCTGAGCCCACCCCCTGCCCCCCCGCACACCCAAACCGGA
>CAYUOL010000072.1:0-24683 GCA_964446345.1 uncultured Iamiaceae bacterium
GCAGGTTAGCCGTCGTGCCGACGACCGAGTCGAACACGCCGGCGCCGCCGCCCTCGTTCGCGAGGGTCGTGAGGCCTCCACCGCCACCCCCTGAGCTATTGATCGTGATCTCTGTGCCGGTCTGTGTGATAGTCACATTTGTTCCCGCCACCAGGCTGCGGAACTGCAGGTTTGCGCCCGACTTTGCCGCAAATACTGCCCCCGCCCCGGCGCCGAGGTTCGCGCCCGTCAGCGTGTTGTCGATCGTGATTACCCCCGCTGCCGGCGCCGAGACTGTCAGGCCGTTCGCCGTGCCCGCCAGGCTGTTGAAGCGAAGCGCCGCGCCGATCTTGCTATCAAAGATCGTGCCGGCCCCTACGCCAAGGTTCGCGCCTGTCAGCGTGTTGTCAATCGTGATCGTCGTTGCGTTCTGCGTGACCGTCAGGCCGTTCACCGTGCCGACGAGGCTGCGCAGGAACGCGGTTGTGCTCCCGATCGAGTCAAACACACCAGCGCCACCGCCCTCGTTTGCCAGCTCGGTAAGCAGGCCGGCCGCCGCGACCGTGATGTCAGTCGCCGTCTGACTCAACGTGATATTTGCCCCCGCCACCAGGCTGCGGAACTGCAGATTCGCGCCCGTCTTTGCGCTGAAGACCTGGCTGCCGGCGCCAAGGTTCGCGCCCGTCAGTGTGTTGTCGATCGTGATCACGCCCGACGCTGGTGCCGAGACCGTCAGGCCGTTCGCCGTTCCCGCCAGGCTGTTGAACTGCAGAGTCGCGCCCGACTTGGCGCTGAAGATCGTGCCCGTTCCGACGCCGAGGTTCGCGCCCGTCAGCGTGTTGTCGATCGTGATCGTCGTCGCGTTCTGCGTAACCGTCAGGCCATTCACCGTCCCGACGAGGCTGCGCAGGTTAGCCGTCGTGCCGACGACCGCATCGAACACGCCGGCGCCACCGCCCTCGTTCGCGAGCGTCGTGAGGCCGCCGCTGCCGCTGGTGGCGATCGTAATGTCAGTCGCTGTTTGCGTCAGCGAGATGTTCGCCCCCGCCACCAGGCTGCGGAACTGTAGGTTCGCGCCCGATTTCGCGCTGAAGACCTGGCTGCCTGCGCCGAGGTTCGCGCCCGTCAGCGTGTTGTCGATCGTGATCACGCCCGCCGCCGGTGCCGAGACCGTCAGGCCGTTCGCCGTGCCCGCCAGGCTGTTGAACTGCAGCGTCGCGCCCGATTTGGCGCTGAAGACCGTGCCCGTGCCGGCGCCGAGGTTCGCGCCCGTCAGCGTGTTGTCGATCGTGATCACGCCCGCCGCCGGTGCCGAGACCGTCAGGCCATTCGCCGTTCCCGCCAGGCTGTTGAACTGCAACGCGGCGCCCGACTTCGCACTGAAGATCGTCCCGGCGCCGACGCCGAGGTTCGCGCCCGTCAGCGTGTTATCGATCGTGATCGTCGTCGCATTCTGCGTGACCGCCAGGCCGTTCGCTGTCCCGACGAGGCTGCGCAGGTTGGCGGTCGTGCCGACGACCGTGTCGAACACACCGGCGCCGCCGCCCTCATTCGCGAGCGTCGTGATGCCGGCGCCCCCGCTGGCCGTGATCGTTATTTCTGTGCCGGTTTGTGTGATCGTGACGCCGGACCCGGCAACGAGGCTGCGTAGCTGCAGGACCGAGCCTGACTTTGCCGCGAAGACCGTCCCTGCCCCGGAGCCGAGGTTCGTGGCTGTGAGAGTGTTGCCAACGAGAATAACGTTACCGGACGTCGAGACTGCGATCCCGGGGTTCGCCGGGTCTCCGTCGATCGTGCGCAGGTGGGCCGTCGACCCGACGATCGTGCTGAATACGAGGCCGGGGCCCGAGCCGTCGTTGACGACGCTCGCCAGCCCGACGCTCGAGCCGGCGATCGCCCCAGTGTAGATCCAGTATGTCAGGTTCAGGGGGAGGCTGTAACCCAGGGAAGCCGGCGCCGTCTTCTTGAAGGATACCACATTCTCGATCCCGTCGGCGACCCAAACGGCCGGGTCGTAGGGGATGACCTTTCCGGTCGCGTCCTTGAGGATCGCCCGGTACGCCTTGTTCTGGATGTTGCCGGGCAGGATGAGGGACATACGCGTTGCGGGCGTCGTCGTGAAGGTAAGGGGGTCTCCCGGCGCCTGGGTCAGGGGCTCCGCAAGGACGCCCGTCGTGAAGACCCCCGCCGTTCCGGGCCACGCGGTCGGGGTCGGAGGGGTCGGGGGGATGCTGTCATAGTTGACCCACACCTCACCGGTTCGCAGCGGCTTGCGCTCGATCGGGATCCCGCTGTCGAGGCGTGTGTACAGGTCGTTGTACTCGAGGTACTCAACGAGGATCGGCGGCTCTTCGGCGGACATCGTTCGGCCGGCGTTATATAGGGGGAATATACAGCGCTCGGACTAAATGTGATGGACGCATTAATTGAAGCTTCGCCCGGTCGTGCAATCGATTGCATAATGCGGGGAAGCCTCTGGACCGAAGCGGACGTGACGAATCTCCTGCGCGACATAAGAAGGGGATATTCTTACGCAGTATGCGCGGCGAATATCGGCCGAACGCGGTCGGCCGTCGAACAGCGGGTGTGGACCATCGCAAGCCAACTATTCGCAGGAGGGCACACTGTTGATGAAATCGCCACTGCGACAGGGCTCCAGCTGAACGCCGTGAGGGCGCATTTCACGCCCCGGCGCCTTCCTGATTACGACGATGATGCGAAGCGAGAAGCGTCCGAACTCGGGACCGGATTCACCGGGAACACCGTAACTGAGCCTCATCCTGCGGCAGAAACAGCGCAAAAGAAGACGAACCCGCCGGGGACGGAGCCGGCCGGGCGGACGGGCATTGACACGGCTGTCAGAGAGATGATCAAAGAGATGATCAAACTGAAAAAACGTGTCGACGCCCTTGAGGAGCGCAAGGACACCCACACGGCAACCATAAATAATCACATCCTCGATGAGGATGTTCCCCACATTGGGGTAAAGCCGCTGATCGACATCTCGTAAATGCGTGTGCCTTGGGCTGGCTCTGCGGTCCGCGAGTGGACATCAGGGGCATGGGACATTCAATCGCATGTAGATCGCCGAAATATGTCTCTCGCGTTCCGAGTTGGCCTGTAACCGTCAAGTTGGCTTATACCAATTGAATGCATATGTTTTGTGTGCATTAAATAGGAATGCAGCCGATACCGCCCCATGGGAACGTGTTCCAGTTCCATTTCCAGCCTGGAAAGCGCCTGACAGCATTACGGATATGCGGCGGAAAAGGATCCGTCATTAGATTCCAATCATATCCGGCGCTTGTATCGGTCGATTCTGATGACTTTCGTTGGGTAGTTGAGGATTCATTCCGCAAGAAATGGAATTATGACCAGGCGTGCCTCGCTGCGTCCCAGTTGGAGGCCACAGCCGTCCCTGCGGCATTCCCCATAATATCGCAAAATCAGGATGTCTGCCTCACGGTACTTCTTACGCTGAATGGATGCGATATCGAGGATTCTTTCGCCCCGTCTGACATATTCCCGGGTGATGTCGGAGACCATCGCTGGACTTCCCTCGCCACTTGGCGGCTTCCCCTGGAACTGCATATTCCCGCCGACGCCGATAGAAGCACCAAATTATCCTGGTCGGCGGAATACGAAAGCCCGCTAATGGCCGATATTGGTGAACGAGTAAAACGATCAAGACAGCAGGCATATCGGCAGCAACGACCGCAGCAATGGCCGCAGCAGGCAGACGCAGCAAATACGGCCGCACTTTCATAAGCCGAGTACGAAACAAACAGGGTCAAAAAATTCCATTCACCCGCTGATCTAGTCGTAGTTTCCAGCGATTACGTGGCCGACAAGATCTTCGAATCCGAGCTCAGACAGATGCGACATCAATAGTAGTTTGGGGATAGCGTATGGCGACTGGAAGTCGCTATATACTCCTTCTTTGGCAGATTCGATCATTTGCCGGATCCGTTGCTCGGTAGTAGCACCTGGGACAATCTTTCTCTCAAGGTCGGAAACCAACACAGTATATGTCGCGTCTTTCTTACCTGCGATGAGCATCGATGGATCGGATGGGACATTCATACCAGATATGGATGATGCACTTCGCACATTCTATTCAATTGTCATCTTATTATCACTTTTCGGCCCGCCACATGAAACCAGATTATTCCAGGCAGTCCCACCGCCTCGCCGCCCCGCCGCTTCGCCACCTCGCCGCCTCGCCGCCCCGCCGCTTCACCACCTCGCCGCCTCGCCGCCCCGCCGCTTCGCCACCTCGCCGCCTCGCCGCCCCGCCGCCCCGCCGCTTCGCCACCTCGCCGTTTTTGGGCTGGTGCTTCGGGGGTCGGCGTTCGGCCCCCCCCCCCCCCCGGGCGCGCGACAAAATGTTCACCATGCCGTTGTAAGGTGAAAAACTATTAACGGAATTATCTAGCAGTATATCTCATGATGCCAATTTACGCATTCATTGTACGCAATAAGCTTTACATCGACTTCGCGCGCGACAAAATGTTCACTCGCGCGCGACAAAATGTTCACTCGGCGCGACAAAATGTTCACTCGCGCGCGACAAAATGTTCACTCAGATCATTGAAATTTATCAAAGCATTTTACCATTCGCTGCTATTTTCGTGCAGTTGTACGAATAACAGGTTATTTGTCGGGATTCAATCTGTATTAATGTAATATGTTCGAAGGCTGCCAACAGCGGTTAGTCCGAGTCATATGACGACATGAATGTTGGTTAGATAGGAGTGATGGCTAGTCGTATAATAGCTTCCATACATATTCCACCATTTCGGTATGTGGTCCCCGACCCACTGCCCGCCGCCACCCGACCGCCCCACCCGCCCCCGGCCTGGCGCTTTTGGGCCGGCGCTTCGGGGGTCGGCGTTCGGACCCCCCCCCCCCCCCGGTGTGCGACAAAATGTTCACATTGATGCCATAAGGTGATTTTCCGCCAACGGATATAACTATCACTATGTTGAATGATGGCGTTTTTTGTACTGGTTTTACAATCGGAACCCTAGAACGATCTCGGGCGCGACAAAATGTTCACTCGGCGCGACAAAATGTTCACTCGCGCGCGACAAAATGTTCACTCGCGCGACAATAAGTTCACTCCCCATATAGACGCGGCCGTTAACGGATATACCCGTTATACGGGGTCGACGTATATCAACATCCCTCCCCATGGACAGAACATGCGCGAACTGCAAAAAAACATTTGTCCGCCCTTATCTCCTCAAACGTCATTGCGCTCGAAAGACGCCGTGTGTACCAGTGCCGCCCGCGGCTGACGAAGGAGATCTCCACGGATTCCCATGCAAATTCTGCGGCCGTAATTTCAGAACACGGACCTCGATGTACCGCCACATCCGCGAAACATGCAAATCGCCTGAACATTCCGCAAAGAGCGACGACCCCTCTGGTGACTTCGGCGAACAGCTGGCGAATCAGCAGCATCAGATCGAAAAACTGAGAAGTCAGCTCGAAAAAATAGAGGCGAGACACGTGCCACGCATTTCAGCAAACTCGGTAAAGGGCGCCGCCACGATTATCAACACTGGCCCGATCACGATCGCGAACACGGTCGCGAACACGGTCGCGAACGCGAACACGATCACAAACACGATCGGAACGGCGCATATCAACGTTCGGCCGTACGACGGGGAAGGCCGGCTCATCATCCCAGTCGATCTGGTCAAAGCGGCTTTCGCCGAGAACCCGCGCCTCGCCGAGTTCTGCCAACTGTCCGACGGCGACAAGTCGGACACGGAGAGAGCAGCGCCGTACGTATTGGAGACCCTGGTCGACCTCATCCGGCGGGCCCACCGAGACCCGATATCGCGTAACGTGTTTCTCAGCCCGAACCGCGCGGACCAGGTGATGGTGCACGTAGGGCTCGATGGGAAAAAGAAGGGCCCCGGCCCCGCCTGGGACGTGCGCCCCCTCACCGATGTGATCCGCCAGCTCTTCGACGGGGTCGCCACGAACCTCCACCGCATAATCGCGTCCGACCGGGACAGAATGCAGCTGGCCATCGGCGTGCAGGGCGCGGCCTCTCTGGTGCCGAATCTATACGAGTACGAGCCCGACCGCTTCGTCCGCGACGGGAAGGGCCCCATGGTCGCCCACCTGACGAGCATGGCGCTGCGGCAGGCCTGAAACCGCCGCGCCCGGGCGGCCTCTGCACGGGCATATACTGCCATGGTTTCGCAGGCCAACGCGCGCCGCCGCGCCCGGCGACTCACGGGCCCGGCCGACATGAGGGCGCTCCTCCGCGCCGCCCACCCGCTGCGCTGGTACCGCCCCGGGCGCCGCGTCACGGTCGCGGACCGGATGCAGGCCCGCTACAGCTACCGGCTGGCCGCCCGCCCGGGGCGCGACTTTGACGCCGGGTTCCGCCCGCAGCTCAGCCCCGGGCGGATGCTGCGGATGGGCGTCTTCGAGGGGAAGTACCTGAACGACTGTATCCTCGAGCTTCCGCGCGAGTGGTACGCCGCGGCTCTCCGCGCGGGACGGCTGTGCCCCGGGGCGGCCGACCCCAGCCGCAATGCCTTCGGGGTCAAGTCGCGGCTTTCGCTTCGGCACTGGCGGCGGAACGGGTGGATCCCTGCCTCGGCAGGGGATCGGGACGTCCGTGGCTGGTTCCAGTGGTATTGCCGGTACTGGCTCGGCCGCCGCGACGCCGCCGTCGACCAGGTCCAGATCGCCCGCTGGCGCGCGTTCGCCCGCCACCGCGCCCAGATCCTAGCGAGCTATGCCCGCCTCGGCCGCCGCCGCCCGCGGACCGCCGCGCAAAAACGGCGCCACCGCCCCCGGCAGCGCCAGGCCCTCCTGCAGTGGGCGTACGACCCGTACGTGTAGCCGCGGGCGGGCCGGCCCGACCGGCGGGCCGTCTTCCGTCTGTGCCGCGCCCGCCTACACGATAACGCTGCAGAGCTCGGTCGCGGGCTGGGCCGAAAGGTAGTCCGTGACGAACGCGGGCGCCCGGGTGTTGATGTTCGCCCAGGTCGTCACGGCATTGACGCCGACGACGACATTGCCGCCGGCCCCGGTCATCGTATTTCCGACAACCGTTTTTACCTGGGAGTTGGTGCGCGCCGACAGGCCGACGCCGGTGTTGGCCCCGGCCGCCGAGTCGAGGGTAGAAAGCACCGCCCGGGACCCGTCGGCGATCGAGAAGCCGTGGCCGATATTCAGCCCGCAACTCAGGGGGGCGGTCGAGGTAAAGCTCGAGCCGTGCTGGACGAGGATCCCGTTACCCCCATTGGCGTTGCAGGTCGCCCCGGCGCAGCTCAGGGTCGAGTTGGACAGCGAAATTCCATCCAGGGCGTTAGAGCTGGACGTGATGTCCAGGGGCGTCACGAGCGTGGACTGGCTTTCGAGGATGATCCCCCGCGCGAGCCCGCCCGTCACGGACATACTTTCGGCCTTAATGTACGACCCCTCCCCGGCGAACACTGCCGAGAAGCCGGACGTGTTCGACAAGACAGTGAACGCCCCCGTGACGACGAACCGGGACGAGCCCCGGATAAACGCGGAAACGCCGGTCGCGTTGAGCGAGCTGAACGCGCCCGCGCTCACGTCGCTCCCGCCGAACATCGCCAGGACGGTCGCCGCGGTGGCGCTCGACAGGGTCCCCCCGATGCTGACGCTCGATTCCTCGTCCACCCGCACCTGGTCCGCCCCGCCGTTGGAGGCCGTCTGGAAATCCCCGCCGACGCGACAGACGGCGCGCCGGAAGTCGGCGCCCCGGCCCGTGTTGTTCTGGATATTGCAGGACGAGGCCGTGAGGCTGGCGTCGACGATGGTCGCCCCGTTCTGGGCGTTCGAGCTGGAGCTGAGGGCCCCGCAGGTAAACGAGGCGGAGCCAGAAACGTCGAGGCCCGCCAGGCCGTTGTTGGTGAGGACCGTGTCGCCCGCGCTGACCTGGGCGCGCCCCTGGATGAGAACGCCTGCCGCCGTGTTGGTGCTCGCGGTCAGGGCCCCGCCGAGCGTGAGGTCGGACGCGTTCGTCGCGAAGACCCCGTTGCCAGTGCAGTTGCTGGCCGTCGTGCCGCCGGCGGTCAGGCTGGCGCGCGACATGTAAAGGCCGCCGCCGCCGTTGCCCGAGACGTCGAGCAGCCCGGTGACCGTGACGAAGCTCCCGTTCAGGGCGCGGACCCCCACCCCGCTGTTGCCCGTGCAGGCGATCCCGCTCGCCTCGATGCTGGCGTTGCGGTCGAGCGAGATGCCGTCGCTGCCGGACGACGCCCCGGGCAGGTTCAGGTTCCCGCTCGTGTCGACCAGCCGCGCGCCGTCGTACAGGCCGATCCCGGGCCCCGCGCAGCCGCTGATCACGAGGTTAGAGGTCGTGATCTGCCCCCCGGTCTGCCCCAGGACGCCGGCCTCGCCGCAGCCCGTGATCGTCACCGAGTTGCTCACGGCGAACCCGCTCTCGCTGACGCGGATCCCCGCCGCGGCCGAGGCGCCGATGCGGATGCCGGACGCCGCGAGGGTCCCGCCCCCCTCGATCTCCAGGGCCCCCCGGCCGGCGGGGGGGTGGGAGGCCTCGAGCCAGAGGTTCCCGCCCGGGGTGAGGTCGGTCGTGACCGTGACGCTCCCGATGTCGCCGAAGTAGCACTCGTTGAGGCCGGAGATGGACCCGTTGACGACGAGATTGTTTTCCTGCCCGTTGCCGCGGAAGACGCAGTTGCTGAGGCCGATCGTCGCCTGCGAGTCGAGGGGGTTCCGGTACAGAACGTTGCCCGGGGTCGTGTTGTCGAAGAGGCCCCCGAGGGCCGTGTAGGTGATCGTCGTGAGGACGCTGGCGGCGCGCCCGAAGGCGACCTGCCCCGCCACGTTGATGAACTGGCCGAACGCCGCGAGGTTCCGGATCCAGACGCCGATGAAGCCCGTGATCGAGCCGGCGACGATGAGAGTGCTGGTGCCGGCGCTCGGGGTGAGGTCGAGCCGCATGTCTTTCCAGATGATGGGGAGGCGCGCGGTGCGGACGATGACGTTGCCGGTGACCGTCACGGCGGTGTCCAGCGTCAGGACGTCGAATGTGTTGCCGGCGGCCGGGACGCCGAGGGCGAACGGCAGCCGGATCGTCGTGGGGTTCACGACCGCCGCGATGAAGCACTCGACGGCGATCGGTGCGAACGGCGGGGTCGGGCTGAAGGACGCGAGCGGGCCGGACGTGAACCGGACGGTCTGGCCGATGGCGAAGGGGGTCGCGGGCGGGGCGGCGACGCTGAGCTCGAGGAGCCCCGACGGCGAGTCCTGGGCCGCCGCCGCGACGGCGAGGCCCGCGTTCACGACCGTCTTGCCGCTCCCCCGGATCTCGATGGGCTGGGCGCGCGCCCCCCGGGTCCCCTGGCCCAGGGCGAGGGTCCCCGCGGGGATCACGAAGGGGCCGCCCGAGGCGAGGATCGTCACCGTCGCGGTCGAGTTGTAGCCGTACACGCGAATGTCGCGAAACGCGCGGCCGATCGTTTGGTACGGCGCGCCGGCGGTGCCGTTGCCGGTCACGTCGTTGCCGACCTGGCTTACGTAGAGGTCGAGGGCCGTGGGGACGGCCGGGGCGCCGGCGGGCGAGACCTCGTCGGCCGAGATCTGGATCTCGTTGGCGACCGGCAGGTCCTGGCCCTCGGTCAGGCCCGGGCCGGCCGTGATCGTGCGGAAGCGCATGTTGGCGCCGAGCACGTCCTTGAATACCTGTGCCCCGCCCCCGAGGTTGACCCCGCCGGTGAGGCCGCCCCCGCCGCCGGGGAAGGCGCCGACGTAGCGCCAGTAGTCGATCGTGAAGGGGGGCGCGTACCCGAGCTGCTGGGGGGTCCGGTACTTGAACTCGACGACGCGCCGGACGCCGTCGACGACCCACACGTTCGGGTCGTACGGGACGGTCTTCCCGGCCGCATCCCGGAGCGTTGGCTGGTAGGCCCAGCCGTTGTAGTTGGCGGGGACGACGTCGAGAAGGTGGCCTGCTAGCGACTCGAATCGGTAGACGTCCCCGGCGACCGGCGTTAGGCTGACGCCGCTGATTCCGCTCACGACGGCCGAGACCGTTCCTGGGTACGGCGTCTGCGCCGGGGGGGTGCTCGGGATAAGGTCGACGTCGAGCCAGACCTCGGTCGGAGCGAGCGGGCGCCGCTCTTCGGCCGTCTTGTTCGAGCAATCGTTGTGGTAGTGGTCGAGCCGCCGGAGATACTCGACGAGGATCGGCGGCTCGTTGTGCGGGGGGGCAGAGGATGGCTGAGACTGGGCGAGCTGCGGTTGGGATAGCTGCGACAGCGGCAGTTGGGTTGGGGGCGGGGCCGTCATCTGTATGACTGGGGGCCAAATTGTTCCCGAGCGGAACGTGGCGGGCCGCGTGCCTGCGGGCCGCCGGCTCGGCAAAAACGGGACAACCATGCCGGTGATAGCCTTCAGACACGTTTCGAACAGGATACGACCGTCTAGTCATTATAGTCGTTCCACGTGTTTGTCGCGCGATCCAGCTGGCCCGAGCTTGTCGCAACCACACGGTCACCATCGTCGTCTTTGGGCGCGTCGAGCACGGTTTCAACGACTTGGTAGTCGAAGTTCTCCTTTTTCGCATTCGACCGGGCGAAGGCGACGGCTTTTTCGTAGTTGCCGAACACGCCGCGGATTCCGATGCCGTAGCATTCCTCTGAACAGACCATATACACCGTTGCCATTATTGCGACTTGCCGCGCGTGCTTCTGGGTTAAATATGCGACCGCTGAGCGACAGGGTATCCCGGGCCATTTGTTTTGTTGAAAAGAACTTCCGGCCACATGCTGCCGGTCTTTATTCTATCGGAAAATGAACGTACCAAGCCAGAACGATATGGAGATGGACCCGGGCGTAACCGGTAATACTAACTACTACTATGTTTGCGAGCTCTGCGGATGCAATGATGACGTTTGCACCGGCGAATGCAGGTGCAGGTGTCGCTGCCACGCCGATAGCGATGTGGATGACAACCGCGAGGATGACAACCGCGAGAAAAATGGCAACCGCGAGGATGACAACCGCGAGGATGACTACGAACCCGCAGATACAGATAAGATCGACGAGGAGGGGCCGGCCGACGAGGCATCGCACACGTTCCAGTATATCAACTGCCTGGGCCGGGACTATGACCGCCATACCCTGACGGTCCGCCGTGCCGAGTTCCCGATCAGCCGCTACAGTATGCACAGTCATTGCCTCGATTTCGAGAGCCCCACCTCGGAGGCTGAGGCGATCGCCGCCATCGAGAAGTACTTGAGCGCGCCTCTCACGGAGGACTACTTCAAGCGCGTCTGCGATGATCTGTTCGGCGGAAGGGTCTCCTGGAAGAGAGCCCAGAAACAATACAGATGCCGCGGGGGCTGCCTGAGCGACGCGCGATACCTCGAGAAAGTAACAATCAGCGCCGATGGTAAGATGGCCATCTTTACTGGATCCTGAGCCACCTGGCCCGCTAGGGCGATCCTTTTTGAAACCGCGTATGGGTGTTGTATCAGACCGTGACACGGATGTCGGCGCAGGCAAGAGAATCTCATACCGGATACACGTGCGACTCCTGCCGGAGACCCGTCGTAGTCACGGATATCCATGAATGCATGAATTGCCATAACAGCGGAGGTATGTTCTGTTTCGTCGGTCCGTGCTGTTTGAAGGACCACGTAAGCAAGACGAGCCACGACATTTACAGGAAAGGCGATTCAATCGGAGCCGTCGTCATCAGGATCAGGTTGGCTAATACCGATAAATAGATGCTGATGTGGCAGACCCTGCTTTTCACCCGGCAGATAAGTCTTGGGCCAAATTTGAGGGCCGAGCCTCCCGACATTATCGGGCATGAATATGAGCGCGCACAGTGAGATGGCGGTCGCAACGGACCCCAGACGATGGGCGACCCCCGGCAGGACAGACGGCCAGCCGAATTTCATACAGTGGGCGGTCCAGCTCGGCGGGACGCCAGTCGCAGTAGTAATCGATAATTCCTTCGGGGCGACGACCAGCGGCCAGCTGAATATCGCACAGTGGATGGCCCAGCTCAGCGGGCCGCCAATTGCAACGGGAATTGCAAATTCCTTCGGGGCGGCCAACGCGGCGGCGGACACCCTGTGCGACGGATGCTGAGCGCTCACTGAGCTAATGCCGGTGGGTGGGCCAAATTTTAAAGCCATATGTAACCCCTATACCAAGCCACACGCCACACGCCACACTTCCACGATGAGCAACGTTTCGACGATCAGCGGACGATTCTTTGCATGGTTCGCGGCCACCTGGGATACGGCCCTCGCGATTTGTAGCGTGGGTGCATTCGCTGCCGCAATGAGCGGTCGGCCCATCGCGCGCGGCACCTCCAGCTCGTATCTCCCCGCCATGCATCCCACGCCCTACCCCGCGGATCCCGCGAATCCCGCCCCCCGGCATTGCTAATATGCCGCCACAGTTGGGGCGCCGGCGGGACGCACCGCTGCTGCGCATTTTGAAGACGGGCGGCTCCTGCCAACCGGGATGGCCACCTACGCCGATCGCATCCGCAGATTCCTCGCGGACGGCCAGACGCGGACGTTTGACGAGATTGTAGCTGCCTCCGCCCAGTTGAATCCCAGATACCCAAATGCTCTTCCCGCGGACAAGATCCCCTACGTGATCGGTGGCCTGAAATCCGAGATCACGGCCGGGCGTGCCGAAAAAATCACGACAGCCGGAGAGAAACGGCTCTGGAAGGGGCACTGCTACCGCCGGCGCCAATAACGGGACTCAGGGCCGGGGCCGCGCCGTCGGATATTTTCGATTACAGAGCGTCCTCCGCGCCATAATCAAGGCAAATGTCGATATCTCGGCGCCCGCCGGCCGCTGAAGAGCTGCCCCCGCCGTATTTTCCGACAAGCTTCTTGACGTCGACGCTAGGATCCCAGGAGCGGAATGAATGCGAGATCGCGTCCTTCTTGGCGCCGCCCCCTATGAGCTTCAAGGACACTACGATCGTAACCTGCGCCGCCGGGTACGCCTTGTGCAGAGCGTCGTGGGTTAAGTTAACGAGCTCCGAGGCGTCGGCGACGGCGAAAGTCACGCCGTTGGCGAACGCTCCTGCCCGGGAATTTGCGCGGACCCGCTCCTGGACCATCCCCTTCTGGCATGCCACAAGTTTTCGCCCGACCGCAAGAACCTCCCCGAGTGCGATGTCCCGGTGCAGGACACGGTACAGGGTGCCCTCGAGCGAAGAGGCGGGCCCGTCTGGAGCGTCGCCGCTGTCGCTGCGGTCGATGTTGCACACGCCGGTGAAGAACTCCTGCGTCTGTTCGACATGGACCGACAGGCAGCGGTCGTCAATGAGCGCGAGCGCGCGTGTATCAACGGCGTTCTCCAGGATGCATTTGGTTCCGGTAATTGCCTCTGCGCGCTCCCGGATGAATTCCGAGGGTAGCTTCGGGCGGCGCTCGTCGCCCGTATCGGGTATTTTTCCGTATCGGGCTGCGGCAGGGTCGAATTTGATGTTGTAAATTGGTATCGGGCCGTAGCGCTTCTTGACCAAGTCGAAGCTCTCGCTGTCCCAGAAGTCCCCGAGCAGTGTGACGCTTGAAATCTTATCAGGGCTCAGCCTGACCAATGTATTAACGAGAGTTTCGGGGGCGACGATATCTGCCATCTTGATGTTCGCACATACAACCATTTTCTCTGGGATGAGACATCTCGCTAACGCCGTGTAGCCGACCTCGCAGCCAAGGCTGGAGGTGATAAACGCGTGGGTTTCGGAGTCTGACATCGGACGGCGGGCTGCTGATCCTCAAGGTATCCTCGGCCCCCCTGTTTCATTTTTAAGTCAGGGGCCAGATTTGAACCGATCTGCGAGCTTTATACAAGCGATGGCCGAAGGTTTGCCGCAACACGCGGACGTGCAGTCAGATGCAATGAAGTTGAAAGTCCTCGACGTATTGTCTGAACGGATCGACGAGCTAGCTGCGGACGCCAGCAAGGCTCTCAAGGAATGTGAGGATCTGATGGCGCGTCTCACACTGAGAATCAAGATGCGGCAAGCAAGTGTACAGACCCAGGAAATACGAAAAGTATGTCTGGACAATCTTAGGCAGCTTCTGCGCGGGCAGTGTTCGCGAATCGTGATGAGCCGCGCTCATTCGATCGTAATCAGGGACATCGCCAACCGGGCTAGGATCAGTATCGCTATTATTCACGCGACAGATCGCATACCACTTAAGAGCCGCTACACGGTCTCAAAAGATTGCTCCTATGGTGACGTCGGCATGGTTGTCGAGACTGAGCGGTACGAGCCAAGGATTACGATCGATTCGACCGGGGACAAGTGGAATTTGGCCGCCAAGCCTGGCACCTCTATTGACGAATATATTGATCGTATTGGCTCTGAGGAAATTAGTTTTGGAATTGACGACGTGGAGTATGACGGGGACCACCATGGAATATGGGCATACGCGAGGGGGGAGTATCCCGTCGCGATTGTCGCGTTGTCCGAGCAAGACGCACTAACCGAAACAGAAGATGAGAAAAAGCAAGAGCGCGAAGACGAGGAAGAGCGCGGAGACGAGAAAGCGTGAGTGGCCGTAGGACGACCAGGCTTCATCGAGGGGGAAACACAGTTCTATAATGCCGGTGTATGTCGCCACTCGTCATATTTTTATCGTAATATGGCTTTCGGCATGTGAAGCAGATAAGTTGTGAATATGTCGCCACTCGTCATATTTTTATCGTAATATGGCTTTTGGCATGTGAAGCAGATAAGTTGTGAATTCTTCGCCTTGTATCTATACGCATACAGCCTGCACGAGTTTGCGCTGAACCAGATTTTCGTGCCGCAGACGTCGCAGCGCGACCACAGGTATGCATGGAGCGGATCGTGCCCCCCATTTGCACAGCCGTCGCACGTGCATTTCATATCAGGCCCATCCCAAACAAAAGGGTCCCCAGACATGGGTTTGCTGCTGGCGTCCATTTAGCAACTGCGTCGCCACGTCTATATGGACCGCGGCGAATTTGGCTGGAACCGCTCCCTCAGGGAGATAAAGTGCGTCTCGCATGGGACAAACAGCTGCGAAATTTGCTTCCCAGGACAACGCAGCCGCCAACTCACCGAACTTAGGATTCAGAACTATTACGAGTGGCATAGGCGCGAGATGGAAGACATCCGTCTTGCGGATGCCAGATTCGCAGCGCTTATGTGGTTTCTTGGCGCTGGGTTTGTGCTGGCATATGTGTGGCTGATGGAGTAATTCGGCCTGACCGGGCGCGCGCGTTAAGCCGAACGATTTAGGGTCGCCGTGGGTCACAATTGAATCGTCGCGGTCATATCAATGCGCCGCGATGGGGGAATCGGGAAGCCGCGTGCCGAATTACATAATATGTGCCACTTGCGCTGGATCCGGAGCTTGTACCGTTGTCGTGGAGAAGGCCGGACACCCGGATACAACATGGAGCATTGGCTGCTACGGGTGTGGCGGCACAGGGAAGCTCGATGAAATGCAGCAGATCGTGGCGAAGTTTGAGAAGGAAATGTGGTGCTGCTGCCAGCGGGAGGGGCGAACCTCCCCTATCTATCACGAGAACGGGGAGATGCCCTGGAAGTGGTGCGTCCGAAAACACCACTATCACTGCCCATATTGCGAAAAAATACTCCAGATCGGGTAACGATGAGCCTCGACGATCGAGTCGTGAGCTTCGGATCATGGTTTTTTATTGTAGAGCGACGCCCGTATCCCAAATTCGCCCTGGTTATCGGGGTTCCCCGAAAGGGTTGACCACCGGACGATATCGTAACCGTGGCTTGCCGCAAATACCCTGGCCACGTGAAGATTGCTCTCGACTTCTCTTGCGTTTGCGACGAGCATCCACCCCTTGTACTGGTCTGTCTGGTACGGCGCGATCCACATGCACCACGATGGGTACCGCGCGATGTCCGCCCACAGGCCGTCGAACGGCCGAGCCATCGCTATGTTGCCAGTGGATAACTGCAGGGCCATCTCCATATGAAATGCGGGGGCCCGCCTCAAATGGCGTGGTTCACGCCGCGGCTGACCCGAAATTGAATGAGACCGGGCGTACGTAAGCAGATGGACGAATTCATCCTTGTATACGAAACCAGCTGGAACGGCTGGAAAGCGATCATGGTCAGCCGGGAAACCGCCCGCCAAAACGCGAATAATGGAGATAACACATCTGCATTCTCGCTTCAACTTATCAGGTCCGCCCCATGGGAATGGCCGCTGGGCGAGCCGGTGGCAGTAGAAAACGAGGAAGAGCTCAGTGAGTCTGTTTCACTCTGCAGCGATAAGATCGGTACGGCATCTTGGGTCCACGGCCATGATGATACCAATACCGTAAATATCACGGTCCTTGCAGACTGAGGCTATCTAGTCCCACCGCATCACTTACGTCCACTCATCCGAAGCCGGGAAACGCCCCCGGGCCCTCCCAGGAAATATGGTCATCATCTCTTTTTCCGGGAAGTTCAGGTTCAGTGTGAATTCCTTGGAGGCTGGGCCGTCCGTCTGATACCCGGCATCCCAAAGCCGGCAGACCGTGAAATCCGGGGACCATTCGCGATCATAACCGCTGATAACGGAGAGTTCATCTTGGATCTTCCGATAGAAGTCCGCACTGGATGGGCAAGTGCTCTCAGATCGCAGGCCCATCTTGAGGCCGGCAGTGGTCAGCTCGGCCCGCGCCAGGAGATCGAATTTGACAACACTGCCGCTTCCGTTGCAGAGCTCGGCGCGAATTTCGCAATCGCAGGTGACCACCTCAAGCAGATGGTCCGCGACGTACTGCGCGACGAACACAAGTGCAGTTCGCACCGAACGGTAGTAAGCCGTTTCACGAACGCCGGCGCCTCGCTCGTGAACAAGCTTCACAAATTCCATCACGGATCCCATCACTTATTGCTTCAACTGGCCCGCTTCAAATCAAAACACAGGCGTTCAATCCGAGCCGCTTCCGCAGATGGAAAGGGACGCGATCCAAGTCCGCGCCGGTACAGAAAACCCCCGTGGGGGCAACGCCGCGACCAATCCACTACCCGGCGGAGATATGCGTGGTGGTGACGGTGGCGACGGTGGCGACGGTGGCGACGGTGGCGACGGTGGCGACGGTGGCGCGGTGGCGCGGTGGCGCGGTAGTGCGGTGGCGACGGTGGCGACGGTGGTGCGGTAGTGCGGTGGCGACGGTGGCGACGGTGGCGCATCTGTCACATCATCACCCCAACGAAGTTTTCGGGAGGGCGCAAGTCTGATTGCGAGAATTCGCCCGACAGAAAAAACGATGGCCATCCGTCTCAGTGTTTTCTTTATGATTTGATTTCTCGGATGCCGAATCTGGCGATTAGCCAGTTCTGCGTATCCACCAGGCCTCTTTTCGCCGACCTCTTTGACTGTTTGATACGTAACGCGATACTTTTTCCAGCTTCTCTGGCATCTGTGCGCGTCAGGTCGAAATGCCGAACAAGCCACTCAGCGATGGGCCGATGGCCCTGGAGACAGACTGCTTTGAAGATACCTTTTCGGCGGACGTGGTCTGCGTTAAGATCAAACGTGGTAGCGATCCAAATCGCCACAGCATCATGTCCGCCTACGCAGGCCCCGCATAGCGCATTACTTATCTCATTTGCGATGGCTGGTTCGCTCAGGCTGGCCGGGCCGATCCTGCAGTATTGTACTAGCCATTGCGCAAGAAGAAGGTGGCCGCCCTCGCACGCAACTGTTATGAGCTCCGCAGCTATAATGTATGTTGCACTCGCGCCGAACCTTTCAAGAACCCACTGCGCCGCAAAGAGATGCCCTCTCTCACAGATCGGCAGAAGGATAGTTTCTCTGATGATTTCCTTGTCCTCGTCCTCGTCCTCGTCCTCGTCCTCGTCTTCGTCCTCGTTCACGCCCTCGTTCACGTCTTCGTTCTCGTCCTCGTCTTCGTTCTCGTCCTCGTCTTCGTTCACGTCTTCGCTCACGTCCTCGCTCACGTCCTCGTTCTTGGCCTCGTTTTTGGCCGCGACCTCGTTCACGCCCCCGACCTCGTCGTTAGACTCGGTATAATCATCATAACGACCTTTAAAGTAGAAGTTTCCGTCTACCGATACGATAGGCCCAATTAGTTCTCTCTTCAGAACAGTCGTCGTCAGCAGACTCGGGCACAGATTAATGAGCCAATTGGCGAGATCGGTGCGATTATTGGCCAACAGCGACCAAATACAATCACTGGCGATGGCCCTACAGTCGCGTTTGCTATTTGGGCTGCCAGAATCGGCGCTAATGGCGCCAAGATCAACCGCGATCTCGAATCGTTCGACTAGCCATCTAGCGATGTAGAAGAAGCTATCTATTACCTCATCCTCCTCCGCCCCTTCATCGATGACGGACCAGAATATGGGCAATACGTATTTCGCGCTGATCAGCGGGGCGCACATATCTGCCAAGAGATAGACGACGGACGCATCCCCAGATTTGCACGCGGCTGCGAACGGCGATTCGGCTGTTATATCCCGGGGGTCGCCGACGAAGTCCCCTCCGCCCAGGCCAAACGCGCTGATCAACACACTGATGCATTCGGATTCTCCTAGCTGATGACATATGCGGGACAAGGTCGATCGGTCTTTTTCACTCAGGTCGAAATCAAGGTCGGGGCTGAACGGTGCGAACCTCGCGCAGCTTTTTAATTGCTTGAACGACATAATAAGGTGGTATTTTTCGAAACACCGTTGCATAACCACCCCAAAGATGTCAGGCTGCTTGATGTACGGAGCGATTCCGGCCAGTTTAAGCCCGACGCTGTGCCAGGCTAGATTCATGTGAGGCGAGAAGATAAATTTGCTCCATGTCTTGGACACCATTCTGAGTTCCATTAGCCGATTCAGGCGATCGGTGATCGACCTGGGGCCGCTCGGCAGAGAGGTCGAGATAATCTGGGCAAAGACCTCCAATGGAAGCCGCTCCATGCAGCTATAATGATCTGTTATCATCGTTTTCAATTTCGTGGACTGTCCATGCGCATTAAGCCGAACGCGAGCACCTTGGAACGTGGATCAGTAATTTTATACGCCAGATACTGAGTTGCTGTAATAAAGATGCCATATTGCCGCAATGATCCGTCGGCCACCTATAAAGGGTCCGAGCCATCGCCAAAAGGCCTCGGGTGGTGCGCTCATGCGATGAAGGCCGAGGGGATGCGCAAACGAGGGTCCGACGGTAAAATGTGGGTGACTGCCCGGAGGGGTCGATCTCTGTTCTGGAAACGATTCTCGGCCCGTGCGACGCATCAAGCGGCATCAGCACCCCGCCGGCGAACAACTGCGCCCCGCCGGCGAACAGCTGCGCCCCGCCGGCGAACAGCTGCGTCCCGCCAGCGAACAGCTGCGCCCCGCCGGCGAACAGCTGCGCCCCGCCGACGGACAGCGACGCCCCGAGCAGACGGCCCATCAAAAAAATCGATCAGCTCAGATGTGTACCCAGTGCGTATTCCGGCGCCCAAGTGGGCAGTATGGGAGGCCCAGTTCTCAAGCGCCGGGCGTCGCCGGCTTCAGCTCCTGCGGGGAAGGGTGGCGGATCAGCTGAAAGCAGCGGGTGTGAGCCTTCACATCATCCCTCTCCCCCAGGACCCCTCTGGACTGTACTGGATTGACATTGTTCGGGACTACGTTCGATCTAAATACGGTCTTGACCTAGAATCGGCTGTCATGATGCCTATCCTGCGTCTCGGCGTAGATCCCAAAGAGGTGCGCCATCCGCAGGAGATACTCATACAGCACGGTGGGATCATGAGAAACATCAAAAAGGCGGTTATAGATATCATGCAGAACGCATTTGGAAAGGCTTTTAGCTGGAACGGTTCGAGTGCCCAGACGATGCGGCTTTCATTGGTGTGATTGCGCGTATCACAGTGAGCGCCGTCTATCGTTTTTCCTGGGGAGTCGAGCTCCTTAGGTCTGGGCCCCGTATTGCCGTTCATGCTATACTCGCGCCCATAATAGTATACATCCCCGGCGGCCAGGTCCGCGCCGGCATAGAAAATCCCATGGGAGCTCAACTGCGACCAGCCGACCACCCAGCAGGTAATGATCGATGAGTCGCTGGTATGATAACGCATTTGTCGCGTCTTAGCTCCCACCGCGTTTTTCAGCAGGCGCGGAGCTATGTCTGCAGATTCGTCCCAATAAAGAACTTGAATGGTCTTTTTGGCTTTCGGGCGCTGCTCGGCTTGTGTGACCCGATCGCAGGAGTGCCCGCAAGCAAGTTCGAAGATTGATACCTCGGGGCTGATAAAGTGGCGTACAGTTGGCAGAATTATCTCACCGACCACTACAGTAAGGTTCCACCATTTTGGTATGCGCGCGTCCGACCCACCGGGGTGGCTCTGCCCGGGCCGGTCCCGCCCGGGGCTGTTCGTGGGCCGGCGCTTCGGGGGTCGGCGCTTCGGGTCGGCGCTTGGACCCCCCCCCCCTTGACAGCCGGTTAACCGGCTAACAAATTGTCAAATCTGGCCATAAAACGCTCCAAACGTAGAAAAAGGCAGAAAACCAATATCGTATATAATCTACTAGAGGGGCGATTTGCGTCATTCTAAGACTTAGAACAGTATCACTTGACAAATCGGTTAACTAATTAAACCGTTTTGTCAAGTATGTTAACCGATTTGTCAAGAAAGTTAACCGATTTGTCATGTCAGATAGAACATGCGAACGATGCGGTAGAGCGTTCGAGTTCCCTGCACTCCTAAAACGTCACCATTTGCGAAAAACGCCATGCGGGCATCCCGCTACTTCAGTCGACGCTGGTGAGCTCAGCTGTCAGTTCTGCGGTAAAGAGTTTACGACAATTCAAGCGCGTTCGAGACACGTGAATCATCGATGCAGAGTAGCCGGTACATTCGATCATCTGAGTGACCTCGAACCCCGCCAGCAGCTTGCCATTCAGGCGCAACAAATCGCGGACTTGACAAAACTTGTGAATACCGCCATTACAGCTCGACCGCAGCACCAACAAAGCACCATAACGCGAAAATGCAACAATGTCTCACAGATCCGCGACATCATGCAAAACAACAACAACACCATCATGAAGAACAGCAATAACACCATCACGCAGCATAACTCCATTACGCAGAATAACATCGTCGTTGTCCCGTGGGACAGCAAGGAGCGGATCACTGTACCAGTTGAGCAGATCGCGGCGGCTTTCGCCGAAAACGCAAAACTGCGCGAATATGCCGGCTTCGACACCGGCAGGATTACTGACCCGGACCTCGCGCCCGCGTATATCACGGAGCTGTTCGTCGATCTGGTGAAGAGGGCCCATAGTAGGCCCGAATCTCGGAACGTGTACTTGAACCCCAAGCAGGCGGACCAGGTCCTCGTATATATGAAATCTGGCCGCTGGGAGGTGGTACCCCTGCCGACCGCGACCCATCTCCTCTTTGACGGGGTCGCGCAAACGATCCACCGGGTGACGATGGCCGATGAAGAGAGGCAGCAATTGAGCCTGGACACCCAGAATGCGATTTCAGTTGCGGGACTGATGTATGCTGACGAGCCAGATGAATATACGAAACGCGCCAAACAATCGATGGCTGCGCATCTCGCGAATATAGCCGCGGCGAAGCATCAGGAGCAGTCCGTCGGCATCTTTGGATAACTACCAGTTAGGCCTGTATTTTCGGAATTGTCGAATTCGTTTTATACGCGGCTGCGAGCAAGGCGCAGTATACGTGGCTGCGAGCAAGGCGCAGTATACGCGGCTGCGAGCAAGGCGCAGTATGCGGCTGCGAGCAAGGCGCAGTATACGCGGCTGCGAGCAAGGCGCAGTATACGCATATCTGCATGGCCCACATTTTAAGGCGTTAGGCTGCGTACATTACCACAAGCGGTCGATGGCAGAATCACTCCCCGCAGAAATCTGGGTCCATATCTTCACACGGATTGCGCCGCTCGATAGGGCAAAACTGCGGGCTGTCTGTCGGGCGTGGCGCGGTATTCTCGACAGTGCGATCATCAGCTGGACTGATATGCCCATAAACAGTGTAATGCTTCAGTTCCTAATAATGGCAAAAAATGGTCAGGAACCCCGTCTGCGCTGGCTGGCGAGCCAGTTCAGCCTCACGGCGGTCGATGCCCGCGCCGACGACAACTACGCATTGCGCGAGTCATGCGCGAGAGGCCATCTGGAAGTCGCGCAGTGGCTTGTGGAAACGTTCGGCCTCACGGCGGTTGATGCCCGCGCCATCAACAACTACGCGTTGCGCAATTCGTGCGCAGATGGCCATCTGACAGTCGCGCGGTGGCTCGTGAAAACGTTCGGCCTCACAGCGGTTGACGCCCGCGCCGCCGACAACTACGTCTTTCACGCTTCATGCGTGAAAGGCCATTTGGCGACCACGCGGTGGCTCGTGGCGAGGTTCGGCTTCACGATGGCCGACGCCCGTGCCGACATCAACTACGTACTGCGTGAGTCATGCGCAAATGGCCATCTGGCAGTCGCGAAGTGGCTCGTGGCGACGTTCGGCTTCACGGTGGATGATGCTCGCGCCGAGGGCAACTACGCATTGCGTGTGTCATGCGCGAATGGCCATCTGGCAGTCGCGAGGTGGCTCGTGGCGACGTTCGACCTCACGGCGGCCGACGCCCGCGCCATCAGAAACTACGCACTCCACCGCTCATGCATGAACGGCCATCTGGCAGTCGCACAGTGGCTTGTGGCGACGTTTGGCCTCACGGAAGCCGACGCCCGCGCAGATAACAACTACGCATTGCGTGTGTCATGCGGATACGGCCGTCTGGCAGTCGCACAGTGGCTCGTAGCGACGTTCGACCTCACGACGGCAGATGTTCGTAATACTGACGCACTGTACACGACATGTGCAAATGGCCATCTTGATATCGCGCGGTGGCTTGTGGCGACGTTCAGCCTCACAGCTGCAGATTTCCGTGGTGGCCTCTTCTCTGCTACCCTGGGGGCAGCCCGCAAGAATGGGCATCATGAGATCGCGGAGTGGCTGGCCCAGCTTTAGCCCAGCTTAATATGCAAGCGTAGGCCGTGCCAGATATGGCCCACATTTTAAGGCGCCAGGCTGCGTACATTACCATAAGCAGTCGATGGCAGAATCACTCCCCGCAGAGATCTGGGTCCATATCTTCACACAGATTGCGCCGAACGTTAGGGCGAAACCGCGGCAAGTCTGTCAGGCGTGGCGGGACTTGCTCGACAACGCAGTCTGCTGGCCGCTCGTGCCCAGGAGCGACATCATGGGGTGGTTCCAGGCGGGGGCTAAAAAGGGTCAGGAGCAAAGCCTACGCTGGCTGTCGAAACGATTCGATCTGACGCTGAAGGAGATGCAGTCCGTGTCCGCGCTCTGGCACTCATGCGCGAACGGCCACCTTCCAGTGGTGCAGTGGCTCGTCGGCCAGGCAGACAAAGACGTATCCGGATCACCGAACGGCCTATCCGCAATGCAGATCACGTGCCGCAATGGTCATATCCACGTAGCCCGGTGGCTCGCGAGGCAGCTCGGTCTGAATGAAGCTGATGTTAAAGCAGAAGACTGCGGACTCATGTACCTTGCGTGCAAATTCGGCCATGTCGCAATTGCGGACTGGCTGCTGGCCGAGATCAGCATAACAAAAGACGACGTCCTTTGCGGCGATTTCCCGCTGTTCGAAGTTGCCTGCGAGGGTGGGAACCTTGCACTGGTACAGATGCTCGCGGCAAGACTCGGACTGACGGCGAGCGACGTGCGCCGCAATGATAATCGAGCGTTACAGGGCGCGTGCAAAAGGGGCCATATATCGGTCGCCGCCTGGCTCGTCGAGCGGTTCGGCCTGACAGAGGAAGACGGAAAGGCGAGTGACAACCGGGCCCTGCGCTGGACGTGCAAAAACGGTCATTTGCCCATGGTAAGATGGATGGTCGATGTGTTTAAACTGACAAGGGAGGACGCGCGATCCGATCGTAACTACGCGCTGCGCTGGGCGTGTATGGGCGGCCATCTGGCCGTGGCGGACTGGCTGATAGAACGGTTCGGCCTTCTTGAGGAGGATGCACGGTACCGGGATGATTGGATCGTACGGCTCTGTGAAGATCCAGACACGCTGCTGTGGCTCAACAGAAGGTTCAACACAACATCCTTCAAGAAGAAGGGCCGACAAGTGGGCTAGCCGGTACCGGCCCGCTTTTTAAGTTGTCCGGCGCAGGTGCGCATTTTGCGGCCTCGACCGGCGGCATATGATATCATGGGTCAGACGATACGCGCGTCCGGCCCACTGGCTTAGGCGGCACTCATACCGGAAGACACGCGTCCAATGTGATTCCTGCTGGGCGACCACATTTTAAAGCGCCAAGCTGTATGCATCATTACCGGCGACGCTCGATGGCGGGGACACTTCCGATGGACATCTGGGCCCACATCTTCGCTTACAGCACGCCATCTGATAGAGCGAAATTTCGGTCTGTCTGCCGGGCATGGCGTGAGATTCTTGACAGCCATCCACTCTGCTGGGCAGACACGCTCAAGCATACGGTCATAATCCAATTCCAGACGGGGGCTGAGAAGGGCCGGGAACAGGGTCTGCGCTGGCTGGCTAAGATATTCAAACTCACGGCGGACGACGCTCGCGCCAATGACAACTACGCATTGCGTGTTTCATGTAAGAATGGCCATCTGGCTGTAGCGCAGTGGCTCGTGACGTCGTTCGGCCTCACGGAGGC
>CAYUOL010000073.1:0-24647 GCA_964446345.1 uncultured Iamiaceae bacterium
CCCCTCGACGGCGCGCCGGCCGCGGCAGCCCCGGCAGCCGCCCGCCCCGCGCGCCCGACGGCCGGGTACGCCGCGCCGCCGCCGGCGCCGCCGCGTCCCCCGGTCCCCGTGCCGCCTCCGCGCAACAAGAAGCCGCGCACCCCACCCGCCTCCCCGGCCCGGCCGGCCGGCGGCACCCGCAAGCGTCGCCGCTGGCTGCGCCGCCTCGTGGTGCTCTTCGTGCTGCTGCCCGCGCTGCTCATCGGCGGGCTGTTCGCGTTCGGCTGGTACAAGTTCGGCCAGATCCCGCGCGCCCAGGTGGCCAGCGCGCTCTCGCCGGCGACCGGCGCCGGCCAGAACTACCTGATCGTCGGCACGGATTCGCGCGAAGGCATCACCGAGGACGACCCCAACGCCGGCGCGTTCATCGGCGAGAAGGTCACGGGCGCGCGGACCGATTCGATCATGGTCCTGCGGGTCGAGAACGGGTCGCAGACGCTCCTGTCCATCCCGCGCGACCTCTGGGTCAAGGATCCGAAGTCGGGGCAGATGGGTCGCATCAACGCCACGTTCGAGGCCGGGCCGACGAACCTCATCAAGGCGGTGCAGGGCATCGGCATCCCGGTGCACCACTACCTCGAGATCAACTTCGTGAGCTTCGGCAAGCTCGTCGACGCGGTCGGCGGCATCGACGTCGACTTCCCCAACGCCTCGCGTGACCTCAACTCGGGGCTGAAGATCGACAACGCGGGCGTCAACCACCTCGACGGCACCCAGGCGCTGGCCTACGTGCGGTCCCGCCACTTCGAGGAGCTGAAGGGCAACCCGAAGAACCCGGCGAAGCCGATCTGGGTCACTGATCCGACCTCCGACCTCGGCCGGGTGCAGCGCCAGCGCGCGTTCCTGACGGCGTTGATGAACAAGGTGACCGACACCAAGAACCCGGTGCAGCTGAGCAACATCGTCGGCGCGATGTCGGTGGGCATGAAGATCGACGACGCGATGACGTTCCTGGACGCGATCAAGCTGGCGTGGAAGCTCAAGGGCTTCAGCCCGGAGTCGGTCAGCCTGCCGGTGGCGCCCCGCACGACGTCCGGCGGCGCCGAGGTGCTCGACCTCAAGAAGGCCGAGGCGGCGCCGCTCATCCAACAGCTCTCGTCCTGACCCCCGACCGTGGACGGGGCGACGGCGACCGCGCGCGGCACCTGCGACGGTGCGCCCACGCTGCGTGAGCGCCGCCGGACCCGGTGCCGGGCGCGTGCCGTGGTTGGGTAGCGTGCGACGGATGGCCCCTTCGCCGGCAACCGCACCTGTGGTCTTCGTCCCCTCGCTCGGGCGGCCGGGTTCCGACTTCGACGTGCTCGTCGAGGCGTTGGTCGCCGAGGGCTTCGAGGCGTTCGCGATCGATCCGCCCGCGTCGATGCCGGGCGAGCCGACGTTGCACGCCCTGGTGGCCGAGATCATCACCGAGCTCGATTCCAGCGGCATCGCGCAGGCCCACCTCGTCGGCCACGCCTTCGGCAACCGGGTCGTGCGCTGCGTGGTGGCCGACCGGCCCGAGCGGGTCCGATCGATGACGCTCCTCGCCGCCGGCGGGGCGATCGAGATCGCCGACGACATGCTCGCCCACCTCTGGTCGTGCTTCGACAAGGCCCTGCCCCCCGACGAGCACCTGGCGCACGTGCAGGCCGCGTTCTTCGCCCCGGGCAACGATCCCTCCCCGTGGCGCAAGGGGTGGAAGGAGGCGATCGCCCGCTACCAGAGCGCCGCCGTGCAGCGCACCAACCGCGACGACTGGTGGGATGCGGTCGCCGATCCCACGCTGATCATCCAAGGCCTCCAGGACGTCATCGCGGTGCCGGAGAACGGCCGACGGTTCCACGCCGCGCACCCGGACGTGACCCAGTTGGTCGAGATCGACGGCGCCGGCCACGCGCTCGTCCCCGAGCAGCCCGACGCGATCCTCGCGGCGCTCGTCCCGTTCCTCCGCGCCGCCGACTGAGAGCGGTCGCGCGCGACGTCGCGCGTCGATCAGACGACGACGACCGAGCGCAGCACCTCGCCGCGCTCCATGCGGTGGAAGGCCTCCTCGACCTGGTCGAGCGCGATCGTGTCGCTGACGAAGCGATCGAGGTCGAAGCGCCCCTGCCGGTAGAGATCGATCAGCATCGGGAAGTCCCGGCTCGGCAGGCAGTCGCCGTACCACGACGGCTTGAGCGCGCCGCCGCGCCCGAAGAACTCGATCATCGGGATGTCGGGGAAGACCATGTCGGGCGTCGGGACGCCGACCTGCACGACCGTGCCGGCGAGGTCGCGGGCGAAGAACGCCTGGCGCAGCACCTCGGGGTGCCCCACGGCTTCGATGCACACATCCGCACCGAAGCCGTCGGTCAACGCGCGGATGGCTTCGACGGGGTCGCCGTTGCTCGGGTTGACGGTGTGGGTCGCGCCGAACTCCTTCGCCCACTCGAGCTTCGTGTCGTCGAGGTCCACGGCGATGATCGTGCGGGCGCCGGCGAGGCGCGAGCCGGCGATCGCCGCGTCGCCGACTCCGCCGCACCCGAACACCGCGACGGTGTCGCCCCGGCTGACGTTGCCCGTGTTGACCGCCGCACCGAAGCCGGCCATCACCCCGCACCCGAGGAGCCCGGCCGCCGTGGCCGAGGCCTCCGGGTCCACCTTGGTGGCCTGGCCGGCGGCGACCAACGTCTTCTCGGCGAACGCCCCGATGCCGAGCGCGGGGGAGAGCTCGGTGCCGTCCTCCAGCGTCATCTTCTGCGTCGCGTTGAACGTGGAGAAGCAGATCTCGGGGCGCCCCTTGCGGCACGACCGGCACTGCCCGCAGACGGCGCGCCAGTTCAGGATGACGAAGTCGCCGGGGGCCACCTCGGTCACGCCGGGGCCGACCGCATCGATCACTCCCGCGGCCTCGTGGCCCAGCAGGAAGGGGAAGTCGTCGTTGATGCCGCCTTCGCGGTAGTGGAGGTCGGTGTGGCACACCCCGCACGCCTGCACGGCCACGACCACCTCGCCCGGGCCCGGATCGGGGATCACGATCTGCTCGACGGTGACGGGCTGGCCCTTGCCCCGAGCAACGACTCCGCGAACGATCTGCGACATCAGGGATCCTCCCGAGGACTCGGATTCGGCGTCGGTCACGCACATGGGTGGCGACGGACAGGTCGCCGGGACGCTACCGGAACCGCGACGGTACGGTGAGCCTGTGCCGACGCGTGGGGACGACCCTTCGGGGGCCCAGATGCGGATGGGTCTGCCCGGGCCTGCGGATCGAGGCCCGCTCCGCGGCGGCTCCGCGCGCCCGATCGTGCCGATAGTCGTGGTCGCGCTCGTCGCCGCCGCGGTCCTCGTCGGCCCCCGTCTCCGCGCGGGCCTGTTCGTGGCCCCGGCGACGCAGGACCTGTCCGCCGAGCAGCTGCGGGTCCCGGCGCGCCCGCCGGACCTCGGCCAGTGGAGCTTCGTCGCCAAGCAGGCCGGGCGGCCCGTCGGGTACGACCCGTGTCGGTCGATCCACTACCAGGTGCGCGTCGGGGTGGGCCCGTTGAACGGCCTCAACCTGGTGAAGGAGGGCGTGCGCCGCCTGAGCGAGGCGACGGGCTTGACCTTCGTCTTCGACGGGATGACCGACGAGGTGCCGCGCCTGCAGGCGTTCCAGGACCTCGACAAGCCCGTGTGGATCGGGTGGGCGGGCGACGAGGAGACCGACCTGTGGCAGCAGGAAGGCGACGTCGTGGGGCTCGGCGGATCGGCCGCGGTCGTCAACCGCAACGGGCGTCAGGTCTACGCCAGTGGCTACGTGGTGATGCGCCCCGACCTGCGCCTGCCGCCCACGTTCGGGCAGGGCGAGACCGAGGGCACGGTGCTGCTGCACGAGCTCGGGCACCTCGTCGGGCTGGGCCACGTGGCGGACCAGAACGAGGTCATGCACGACGGGGTCACGCACTTCTCGGGCGAGAGCTACGGGCCGGGCGACCGCCGTGGCCTGTGGGAGGTGGGCGCGAAGCAGGGGTGCCAGTGACCCCCCGTCCGATCCCGAACGTGGTGCGGAGACGATCGGACGGAACCAGGTGCGAGCGCCGCCGGCGCCCGCCGCAACTAGATGTCGATGAGCTTGTACAGCTGGATCGCCGAGAGCGGCCCGTAGTACTCGTCCTTGTTGTCGTTGCGGAACCGGTAGGCCTTGACGTCGATGCTGTCGTTGTGCGTGGGGTTGCCGTTGTCGTCGGTGAACTCCATGTCGACGACCTCGAACGAGTCGAGGGCGACCGTGAACCACTCGCCGGCGATGATGACCTTGCCGATGCGCTTGCTCTGTACCGACATCGCAACCCCTTCTCTCGATCGTCGCCGTGATCGGCGTCGGCGCATGCTAGTGCCGCAGCAGGAAGCGTTTGCGTGGGTGCGACGGCCAGCTTCGCCGAGAACCCGTTTGGTCCGACCCCGTAGGGTGGCGCCGTGCTGCTGACCATCAGCCACCGATCGGAGGAGCCGACCGACCGCCCCGCCACCGACCTCGGGTTCGTGCTGCGCAAGCACCCCGACCGCGTGCGCTCCGTGCCCTTGACCTTCGGTCACGCCCACGTCTTCTGGCCGGTGGCCACCGCCGACGAGGCCACCGTGGCCCTCCTGGTCGACGTCGACCCGGTCGGCATGGTGCGCCGGTCCCGCGGGGCGCGGGGCGAGCAGGCGACGTTGGCGCAGTACGTGAACGACCGTCCGTACACGACATCGTCGTTCACGAGCGTGGCGCTGGGCCGGGTGTTCGGATCGGCCATGGCCGGCACGAGCGACGAACGGCCCGACCTCGCCACTCGCGCGCTCGCCTTGCGCGTGCACGCACCGGTCGTGCCGTGCCGGGGCGGGGAGGAGGTGCTGCGCCGCCTCTTCGAGCCCCTCGGCTACGTCGTCGAGGCGACGGCGATCCCCCTCGACCCGCAGCACCCCGACTGGGGCACGAGCCGCTACCTCGACGTGACCCTCACCGGCGAGCAGCGGGTGGCCGACCTGCTCACGCACCTCTACGTGCTCCTGCCCGTGCTCGACGACGACAAGCACTACTGGGTCGCGCCCGACGAGATCGACAAGCTGCTCGCCAAGGGCGGCGACTGGCTCGCCGCGCATCCCGAGCGCGATCTCATCGTGCGCCGCTACCTCCGGCACCGCAGCCACCTGACCGCGGAGGCGATCCGGCGCCTGAGCGAGGACGAGATCGACGATCCCGACGCGCTCGCGACGGACCACGATGCCGAGGAAGCGGTCGTCGAGAAGACGATCAGCCTCAACCAGCGCCGCCTCGACGCCGTGGCCGCGGCGGTCCGCTCGTGCGGTGCCCACTCGGTCGTCGACCTGGGTTGTGGCGAGGGGCGCCTCGTCGGTGTGCTGTTGAAGGACCAGCAGCTCGCACGCGTCGCCGGCATGGACGTGTCCCATCGCGCGCTGACCGCCGCCGCCCGCCGCCTCCGCCTCGACACGATGCCCGAGCGCCGGCGCGCCCGCGTCGAGCTGTTCCAGGGCTCGCTGACCTACCGCGACGCGCGCCTCGCCGGGTACGACGCGGCCACGCTCGTCGAGGTCGTCGAGCACCTCGACCCGCCTCGTCTCGACGCGCTCGAACGAGTGGTCTTCGGCGCCGCCGCCTGCCCCACGGTCATCGTGACCACGCCGAACCGTGAGTACAACGTGCGCTGGGAGACCCTGCCCGCCGGCACCCTTCGCCATCGCGACCATCGCTTCGAGTGGACGCGGGCCGAGTTCGCGACGTGGGCTGGCGGCGTGGCCGAGCGGCACGGCTACCACGTCACCTACGCACCGGTGGGCGACGACGATCCCGAGGTCGGTCCGCCCACGCAGATGGCGGTGTTCTCGCGATGAGCGACGTCCCGTCCGACCCCACCCCGACCGCCGCGCCACCACCACGGCGCACGACCATCACGCTGCCCACGCCGTCGCTGGTCGTGCTCGTCGGCCCGTCCGGGGCCGGCAAGTCCACGTTCGCCCGACGGCACTTCCTGCCGACCGAGGTCGTGTCCTCGGACGCGTGTCGGGGGCTGGTGGCCGACGACGAGAACGACCAGACCGTGACCGGGGAGGCGTTCGACCTGTTGCACACCATCGTCGACAAGCGGCTCGCGCTCGGGCGGCTGACGGTGGTCGATGCGACCAGCGTGCAACCGCACGCGCGCAAGTCCCTCATCGACCTGGCCCGCCGCCACCACGTGTTCGCCACGGCGATCGTCTTCGACGTGCCCCGGCAGGTGTGCGAGGTGCGCAACGCCGCGCGCCCGGACCGGCAGTTCGGACCGCACGTCGTGCGCCAGCAGCACCAGCAGATGCGCCGCTCGATCAGGGGCCTCCCGCGCGAGGGCTTCCGCCGCGTCTTCTCGCTTCGCTCCGAGGCCGAGGTCGACCTCGCGGTGGTCGAGCGGGAGCGGCTGTGGAACGACCGGCGCGAAGATCACGGGCCCTTCGACATCATCGGCGACGTCCACGGCTGCGCCGTCGAGCTCACCGCGCTCATCGATCGTCTCGGGTACCCCGTCGACGCCGACGGTCGGGTGGGCCCGCACCCGGATGGCCGGCGCGTGCTGCTCCTCGGCGACCTGGTCGACCGCGGGCCCGGTGTCGTCGCCGTGCTGAAGACGGCCATGCAGATGGTGGGCGACGGTGTCGCGCTGTGCATCCCGGGCAACCACGAGAACAAGCTCGGGTGCGCACTCGCCGGGCGCAAGGTCCAGCGCACCCACGGCCTGGCCGAATCGCTCGAGCAGCTCGAGGCCGAGCCGCCCGAGCTGCGGGCCGAGGTCGCCCGCTTCATCGACGGTCTCGTGTCGCACTACGTGCTCGACGACGGCAACCTCGTCGTGGCGCACGCCGGCCTCAAGGAATCGATGCAGGGCCGGTCGTCCGGCGCGGTGCGGTCCTTCGCGCTCTACGGGGACACGACGGGCGAGACCGACGAGTTCGGGCTCCCCGTCCGCTATGCCTGGGCTGACGACTACCGAGGCAAGGCGCTCGTGGTCTACGGCCACACGCCCGTGCCCGAAGCCACCTTCGTCAACAACACGATCTGCATCGACACGGGCTGCGTCTTCGGCGGCAAGCTCACCGCGCTGCGCTACCCCGAGCGCGAGCTCGTGTCCGTGGACGCGGCGCGCACCTACTGGGAGCCGGCCAGGCCGTTGCGACCGGCCCCGGGCGCAGCCGACGCGCGCGAGCCGGCGCTGCTCGACATCGACGACGTGCTCGGCAAGCGCATCGTCTCGGTCGGCCTGCTGCCGTCGGTCACGGTGCGCGAAGAGAACGCCGTCCCCGCGCTCGAGGTCATGTCGCGCTTCGCCGTCGACCCGCGTTGGCTGGCGTACCTGCCCCCGACCATGGCCCCGACCGAGACCGCGCTCGACGGATCGCAGCTCGAGCACCCGGCCCAGGCGTTCGCCGACTTCCGTCAGGCCGGCGTCACGCAGCTCGTGTGCGAGGAGAAGCACATGGGCTCGCGGGCGGTGGTGGTCGTGTGCCGTGACCGCGACGCGGCCCGACGGCGCTTCCTGGTCGACCTCGACGATCCCGTCGATCCCGTCGATCCGATCGGCCCGGCGGACGCCCGGACCGGCGCCGGCACCGCGGGCGACGCGGTGGGGGGCGCCGGGAGCGCGGTCGGCGTCGTGCACACGCGCACCGGTCGCAGCTTCTTCACCGACGCCGCGACCGAAGCGGCCGTGCTGGCGCGCGTCGGGCGAGCCCTCGACGCAGCCGGGCTGTGGGACGAGCTGGGCACCGATTGGTTGATCCTCGATGCGGAGCTGCTGCCGTGGTCGTTGAAGGCGGGTGAGCTCCTGCGCCGCCAGTACGCGTCCGTCGGCGCGGCCGCTCGTGCGGAGACCGCTTCGGCGCTCGACGCGCTGCGCGCGGCCGAGGCGCGCGGGGTCGCTCTCGGTGATCTCGTCGAGGAGCGGACCCGGCACCACGCGGCGGCGCTGGGCTTCACCGATGCGTACCGGCGCTACTGCTGGGACGTGGGCTCGATCGACGATCTGGTGCTCGCCCCGTTCCAGGTGCTCGCCGGGGAGGGCGAGGTGTACGCGCGGCGCAACCACCTGTGGCACCTCGGTGTGTTCGAGCGGCTGCACGCCGCCGACCCCGGCCTGATCCGCCTCACGGCATCACGCACCGTCGAGCTCGCCGCCGCCGGCGCCGATCCGTCGCCGAGCGAGCTCGACGCCACGGCGTGGTGGACCGCGCTGACTGCCGAAGGGGGCGAAGGCATGGTCGTCAAGCCGCTCGACGCCGTGGTTCAGATCCAGGGCCAGCTCGTGCAGCCGGGCATCAAGTGCCGGGGCAGCGAGTACCTCCGCATCATCTACGGCCCCGACTACCTCGCGCCGCGCAACCTCGATCGACTGCGACGCCGCCGCCTGGGCCACAAGCGCTCGCTCGCCCTGCGCGAGTTCGCGCTCGGCATCGAGGCGCTCGACCGCTTCGTGCACCACGAGCCGCTGCACCGCGTCCACGAGTGCGTGTTCGCCGTGCTCGCCCTCGAGAGCGAGCCGGTCGATCCGCGGCTGTGACGCCGAGCCTCGAAGGGTTGCGGGCGACGCCCCAACACCAGTTGCGCTCCACACCGGCGGTCGCTCCAGGCGCGTCGGCGGTGGCGCGCAGCACAGTTGTGAAGGGCGCGAAGGGCGGCGGCGGGAGACCTCGCCGCGGCGCACCCTCGGCCGCACGGACCCCTCGCCCGCGCCGGAGGAGCTGTCTGTGGAGACTTCCTGTCGTCAGGCAACAGAAGATCTCCACAGACGTCCTGCGCCACGACGCCGAACCCCGAAGCTTGCGGCGCGAACACCGTGCGCCGGCTGGGCGCGTTGCCCGCAGAGCGCTCCCGCCGCCGTGGTTCGCGTCGTTCCGACCGTGCCCGAGAGGCGGGAGCGTGGGGGCGTCCCCCGATCATCGGAGGGCCCGGTGCGCGACGCCGCACGGGGTGACGCCGCGGGCTGGATGTGGAAGCGCCGGCCGGTAGGGTCCCCGTCGTGACGATCCTCGTCGACCGTGCGATCTGGAGCTGGCGGGGGCGGAAGTGGGCCCACCTCGTCAGCGACGAGAGCTACGACGAGCTGCATGCGTTCGCGGCGCAGTTGGGCATCCCGCGCCGGGCGTTCCAGGGCGACCACTACGACGTGCCCGAGGACTACCGCGAGCGGGCGATCGCCCTCGGCGCCGAAGCGGTCGAGGGGCGCATCCTGGTCCAGCGCCTCCGCGCGGCCGGCCTGCGCAAGCCCCGCCACCCGCACCCCGACCCCGAGGTCGGCGGGGATGATCCGTCGCCGGGCGACGCGGTCGCCGAGCCCGTGCGCGACACGGCCGGCGAGCCGTAGGTCGATCCCTCGGGCCGGTCGTTCCGGGGAGGATCGCGGCGGGTGGTCGCTCAGATCGGGAGGCCCTCGGCCAGCGCGAGGTCGGCGGCCCGCCAACCGGCCTCGATCGCCTCGTCGAGCCGATCGAAGTCGAACATCCCGATCGTGTCGACGGCGGGCGAGATCAGCAGGTCGGCGGCGCGGCGGTTCTGCTCCGAGCGCTGCCACCCGCCGAGCACCATCGAGCGCGCGAGCGTCGAGACGATCCCGGGACCGGCTTCACGGGTGCCGCGCCCGCGCACCAGGGACCGATCCGGCATCGGGAACTGCCGCATCACGTCGACGCCGATGACCGGGCCCTCGCCCGTCTCGACCATCACGTCGACGGGGAAGTTGTCGAGGATCCCGCCGTCGACGAGCAGGCGGCCGTCGAGCTGGATCGGTGGCGCGATCCCGGGGATGGCCATGCTCGCGGCCAACGCCTCGCGGACGAGGCCGCTGCGATGCACGACGAGGTCGCCGGTGGCGAGATCGGCGCTGACGGCGAACATCGACAGCGAGAGCTCTTCGATGCGGGTGTCGCCGAAGACGCGCAGCAGCATCTCGCGCACGCGCTTGCCCTTGGTCAGGCCTTCGCGCGGCACGCCGAAGTCGTTCCAGGGATGTCGCTCGACGAACTCCTCCCGGCAGATGTCGACGATCTCTGCCGGGCTGCGCCGCATCGCGAACAGCGCCGCGGCGAAGGCACCCGCGCTGCAGCCGCCGACCCGATCGAGCGGCGCGCCGGCCTCGACGAGGCGCTGGATCACGCCGGCATGGGCCAGCCCGCGCGCGCCACCGCCGGAGAACACGATGCCCAACGAGTGCCCGATCGAGCGGCGGGCGGTGCGATCGGCCGCCGCCGCGAAGCCGGACCCCTCCGGCACGTGGTGGTGGCTGCGGGGCTGCAAGAGGTCCAGCGTCGGGGTCATCCGCTGGGCACTCGGCGTCGACCCGATGAACACGGCGTCGACCCGCTCGTGGTCGGTGGCGAGCAGGTCGATCGACCAGCTCGGCGGGCGCCCACCGCGGACCATCGCGAGCACCCGGTCGGCGGAGCGCACGCAGAACGACGCCCACGCGGGGTCGAGTGCCGGCGCCGGCGCGACGAGGATGACCCAGGGGTGCTCCGTCTCGACCCGATCGAGGTGATCGGCCCACGCCCGGTGCCGCGGTGCGTCGTCGTCGGCCACACCGTCTTCGGCCACACCGTCGTCATCCAGGTCGTCGCCGGTCGGGGTCAGCGCGGCCAGCACGGCGTCGTCGATCTTCGGCGGACCGGCGAGCACCGCGACCGAGCCGCGCTCGCCCAGCGTCGCCTGCAGCCGCTCGACGAACGCGACGATCGGCAGGCCCTCGCCGAGCGGGATGACGGCGACGGTGTCGGGCGCGGGCGCCGGGGCCTCGGCCTTGTGGCTCTGCTGCAGCTGCGTCGCGACCACGCGGGCGACGGCGAGACCGAGCTCGGGCTCGCGATCGAGCACCCGCGAGAACGCCGCGGCGGGCACCAGGATCAGCTGGCTGTCACGCAGCGCGCACACCGCGGCGGATCGACGGGCCCCGGTCAGCAGCGACAGCTCACCGACCCACGCGCCGCGCCCCAGCAAGCTGATGACGCGGTCGCGTCCCCCGGATCCCGGCTGCTGGGCGGGCCCCGCATCCCCGGCGACCGCCGACGGATCGGGGGAGCGGGGCGGCGCCGACCCGTCGTCATCTTCGTCGTGATCGCGTTCGCGGGCGCGGTCCGGCTCCGCATCCGGCGCCGGTCCCCGTCGCTCGTCGATGACCTGGAGGCGGCCCGACCACACCAGGGCGAGGGCATCCGCGTCGTCACCTTGGTGGAAGAGGTAGTCACCCGCGGGCAGGTGCACCCAGCGCGACGCCTGGGCGAGCGCCTTGCGCGCGTGATCGGGCAGCCCCAGGAAGAGGGGGACCTGCGCGATGAAGCGCTCGGTCTCCTCCAGGGTGGGCGGCGCGAGCGCCAGGTCGAGGTCGGTGCTCGCGACCGCGACGGCGGTGCCGTCGGCCGGCGGCTCGAGGCCGTCGCTCACCGGTGCACCCCGTCGCGCTCGAGGCCGGCGAGCGCGTCGAGCTCGGCCCGCAGGTTCTCGCGGGCGAGCTCCTCGAACCGCTCGACGGCCGCGAAGGTGTGGAAGAGCGGAGCGCGACGCGCGAACGACTCGAGCACGGCGATCCGACCGGCGCGGAACGGCTCGTCGGGCACGTGGGCGTACTCGCGGCGGACCTGCTCGGTGTAGCGCTCGTAGCGGTCGGGGGCCGCCCCCAGGATCGCGAGGTCCGCGTCGGCGAGCAGCATGCCGTTGTGGTCGTCGTCGCCCACCTCGTGGCCGGCGGTGAGCTCGATCAGGCGGGCGCTCTCGTCCACGACGACCGGATCCACCCCGAGCCCGGTCAGCACCGCTCGAGCGAGGTCCGCGCTGCGGGCTTCGTTGTCGTGCCGGGTGGGGTCGTAGACGACGTCGTGCAACCACCCGGCCGCGCGCAGGGCGGACCGGTCGTCTGCGGCCACGGGCGGGGTCGTCGGATCCAGGAGCAGCTCGTCGAGGGTGCCGAGCACGTCGAGCACGTGGTGGATGGTGTGGTAGTGGCGGTGGTCCTCGCCGTACCGGGCGACGATGTCGTCGAGGGCCGCGTCGATCGCTTCGTCGGAGGCCCCGAACGGGCCCACCAGGTCGTACCAACGCTGACGCGCTGCCGTGTCCACGACGTCATCGTGGCACGGGGTCGGTGGGCCTGCTCGCCATGCTGCGCCACGCGTGACCGGCCACCGAGGACCCCGTCGAGACGAGGTGCCTCGGCGCTCAGCTCAGTCCGGCGAGCTTGTAGAGCACCAACGAGCCGGCCACCGCGACGTTGAGGCTCGAGCCGTTGCCGACCATGGGGATCTCGATGACGTCGTCGAGCAACGGCCAGATCTCGTCGGGGATCCCGTCGTGCTCGTGGCCGAGCAGCACGACCGTCTTCTGACGGGCCGGCTCCACGTCGCCCAGGCGGATCGCCCCGTCGGCGAGCTCGACGCCGACGATGCGGGCGCCCCGCTCACGCTCTCGCTCGATCCAGCGCCGCCGGTTCCCGCACCAGTGCACGCACGGCTTCACCCGCAAGGTGTTGCCGATCTTGAGCGAGGCTCGGGCGGTCGCGGTGTGCGGGACGGCGCAGCACGCGCCGACCGCGTCGCACGTGCGCAGCAAGGTGCCGAAGTTCGCCTCGTAGGTGACGAACAGCGGGGCGACGACCAGGTGGTCCCAACACCCGTGGGCACCGGGCAGCCGTTCGGCGCGCAGCTCGCGGGGCGCCTTCTGCGGGCTGCTCGACCCCGGGCCGGGGCCACGACGAGGCCGGGAGCGGGTCCGGCTCATCGGTGCGCGGAGGGATCCTCCCCGAGGGCGCGGGCGGCGGGGTGCCGCGAGGGACAGGGGCAGCGGTTGTCCATGGTGGGCACCCTTGGCGGCGGGTGCGGGCCATCGTGGGCGACCCGAGAGGCGGTCGTAGGTGGGCGAGAGGGTACCGCTCGGCCGGCCCGGCGGCCAGGCGTCGCGGCCGCCGCGTTCGGTGCCAGACTCGGACGATGATCAACCACGTGGGCATCCAGGTCGCCGACATGGCGACGAGTCGAGCCTTCTACGAGACCTTCTTCGCGCCGCTCGGCATCTCGGTCATGTTCGACCACGGTGTCGCGATCGGGTTCGCCGCCGACCCCACGCAGTCTTCGTTCTGGCTCAGCGTCGCCGAGCGCGCCGAGACGCGCGAGGTGCACATCGCGTTCACGGCGGATTCGCGAGCAGCGGTCGATGCGGTGCACGACGCGGCGGTCGCGGCTGGCATCGAGGTGCTCCACGCGCCTCGGGTCTTCCCCGAGTACCACGACAACTACTACGCCGTCTTCGTCCGCGACCCCGACGGGCACAACATCGAAGCGGTGAACCACCGCGGGCCGGATTGAGCTGCGCATGAGCGCCGAGCCGAGCCCGGCCGATCGGGCCCCGCCCCGACCGAAGCGACCGCCGCGCATCACCCCGATGTGGCTCGCGCACCACTACCCGGAGGACTACGACCGCTGCGTCGTGATCGGTCGGTCGCACGTCTGCCGGCGCTGCGTGGTGCTGTACCCGTTGGCGTTCGCGGTGATGCTGGCGACGCTCGCGTGGCACCCCGACGGTCCGATCGACGTCGCGGTGCTGGTGGTGCTGCCGCTCCCCGCGCTCGTCGAGCTGTCCCTCGAGCAGCTCGGGGTGCTCACGTACGACGCCCGTCGGCAAGTGATCGTCACCGTGCCGCTGGCCCTCGGCCTGGGACGAGGCTTCGCCATCTACCTCGACGACCAGACGAGTCGGCTCTTCTGGGGGGTGGTGGTGGCGTACACCGCGATCGCCGTGACGATGGTGCTCATCGGGCGCCGCCGGGGCGCCGACTGAGCCGGTACGCTCGACCGCCCGCCGCCCCGGCACCTGCGTGCCGCCGACCTCGGAGGTCCGTCATGGCCGACGCCACCCCCACGCTGTTCCACAACCCGTCGTGCTCGAAGTCGCGCAGCGCCAAGGAGGTCCTCGAAGGGGCGGGCGTCGAGTACGAGCTCGTCGAGTACCTCAAGCAGCCGCCGAGCAAGGCCGAGCTCGAGCGCATCGTCGACCTCATCGACGACGAGCCGGCGGCCCTCGTGCGCCGCAAGGACCCGAAGTTCAAGGCCCTCGACCTCGACCCGGCCGGCTACCGCGACAAGGAGTCCGTCGTGGCGCTGCTGGTCGAGCACCCCGAGCTCATGGAGCGCCCGGTCGTCGTCGTGGGCGACCGCGCCGTGATCGGCCGTCCCACCGAGCGCGTGCAAGAGCTCTTGGGCTGAGCCGGCGAGGCCGGCGCCGCCTCCGCGAACCGCACCCGCCGGTGGTCCGTAGACGATCCCAGCCACGAACGGTGGAGCGTGAGCGGCGGACATCCCTCATGCGGGAACGTCGCGGTCCGTAGGCTGGTGGCGCGACCGGGGAGGGACGGTGTACGCGACGACGAGAGCGAACGATCGCAGCAGCCGATGGGTGCTGCTGCTGCTGGTGGGCGCTGCCGTCGCGCTGACGCTGGGGCTCTACGGACGGCTGCACGAACCGGCCGCGCAACGGTCGACCGCCATGCTGCTGTGGACGGTCGACTTCGCCACGGCGCAGGCCATGCTGCAGTTCAAGTCGTGGTTCACGACGCTCGCGATCGCATTCGCGCTCGTCCAGCTGCTGTCGGGCCTGCGCCTGCGTGACCGCATCGGGTTCCCCCGCACGATCCCGCTCTGGTACGCCGACGTGCATCGGTTGAGCGGCACGCTGGCGCTGCTGTGCACGATCCCCGTGGCGTACCACTGCCTCTGGTCGCTCGGGTTCCAGACCAGCATGTCGAACCCACGCGCCGCGGCGCACTCCTTCCTCGGCTGCTTCTTCTACGGGGCCTTCGTCACGAAGATCCTCGCGGTGCGCAGTGACCGCGTCCCGGATTGGCTCGTGCCCGTGATGGGCGGCCTGGTGCTCGCGTCCTTGTGCGGGGTGTGGTTGACGAGCGCGCTCTACTACTTCACCGGTCGGATCGGGTGACGTCGTCGTGGTGCTGAAGCGCGTGGTCACCGGGGTGCAGGCCTTCACGATCGTCGCCGTGATCGCGTCGTTGATCCTGCTGGTCGTGCGGCAGCCCCCCTCCGCCTCCACCGCCGCGAACGACACCACCGGTGGCGGCGCCGCGCTGTTCGCGAGCAACTGCGCCTCGTGCCACGGCCCGGGTGGTGTCGGCGCGTCGGCCCCACCGCTCGCCGGACGCGTCGTGTCCGCCTACCCGAACGTCGACGACCAGGTGGCCGTCGTCGAGCGCGGCAAGGACAACGGCCGGATGCCCGCGTTCGGGGGCACGCTGAGCGCCGGCGAGATCCGCTCGATCGTCGACTTCACCCGCGCTCCGACCGCTCCCGCGGGCGGCGCCGCGGCACCGCCGGACGGCAAGGCGATCTACCTCGACCAGTGCGCCGCGTGCCACGGCGACTTCGGCGAAGGCACGTACGGTCCGGCGTTCAAGGGCGGGCTCGCCGCCCAGAAGTTCCCCGACGTGGCCGCCCAGACGGCGGTCGTCGTCAACGGGGTCGACGGAACCCCGATGCGCCCCTTCGGCCCGAAGCTGAGCCCGGCCGAGATCCAGGCCGTCGTCGAGTACACCCGCTCGCTCTGACGGGCCGCCGGGTGCTCGCCCTGCGTCCGCGGCGAGCGGCACCCGGCTCGGGCTCGCCGTCGCCGCTGCGCGAGGCTGGCCGCGTGACGACCGTGAAGCTCGACCTGCTGCTCGACCCGTTCGACGCGACGTGGCAGAACCTCCGTGACGCCGCCCTCGCCGCCGAGGAGGCCGGCTTCGACGGCCTGTGGACGTGGGACCACCTCGCGGGGCAGTCGCACGGTGCGGCTCGGGTGCTCGAGTGCTGGACGGTGCTCAGCGCGCTCGCCCCGATCGTTCCCCGGGTCGCGCTGGGCCCCCTCGTGCTCAACGTCGCCAACCGTCGTCCCGGCGTGCTGGCGACCGCCGCGGCGACCCTGCAGGAGGTCAGCGGCGGCCGGCTGCTGCTCGGTCTCGGCGCCGGCGGCGGCCGTTCGGTGCCCTACCCGGCCGAGCAGCTGGCGACCGGTGTGGCGGTGCCCGCCGATCCGGTGCGCCGCCAGCAGGTCGTCGAGACGGCGGCGGTGCTGCGCCAGCTCTGGACCGGCCGCGCCGAGCCGATGGTGGGGGAGCACCACTCGCTCGGCTCCGCCACCGGGTTCATCGTCCCCGAGCCCGCGCCCCCGATCATCATCGGCGCCTTCGGACCGAAGATGGCGGCGGTCGCGGGCACCGCGGGAGACGGCATCAACACGCACGGCTCGGCGCGGGAGCTGCCGGCCCTGCTCGACGTCGCCCGCCAGGCCCACGCCGCCGCCGGGCGAGACCCGGGGCAGTTCGTCGTCACGCTCTCCGCGGTGCTGAACGACCGCAGCTTCGACCGCGACACGCTGGCCGGCTTCGAGTCGCTCGGGGTGGACCGCGTCGTCTACCTGGTGCACCCGCCCTTCGACGTCGCGGCCATCCGGTCGATGAAGCTCCCGGGGCGCCCGTAGCGCGGCCGCGGTCCGCCGAGCCGCAGGCTCAGCCCCAGTGGCTGAACGAGCCGACGTCGACGAAGCCCAGGCGCACGTAGATCGGCCACGCCTCGATCGTCGGCTGCAGCATCGCCGTGCGCATGGGGTAGACGGCCAGGGCAACCCGGGTCATCGCAGTCGCGAACCCGTTCCCGCGCGCCGATCCGACCGTCGCGACGCCGTAGATGCCGAGCATGTCAGGCGTCTCGTACGCCATCGACACGGCCACCGGCTCGTCGCGCTGGCGCCCGAGGAACACGTGCATCGCCGGGTCGTCGAGGATGCCGGGGGCGTGGATCTCGAAGGGGGCGAGAGGGAACCGCGCCCCGAAGCCCCGCACCATCGTCGCCTCGAAGGTCGCGAGCGAGGAGGCATCACGTACTCGCTCGACGACGAGGTCGTCGGGCGGTTCGGCCGATCGCAGCGGACCAGCCGGGCGCACGCACCACCGGCCCCGGGACCGGCGCTGGAGACCGAGGTCCTCCAGGGCGAGCTCGTCCCACGAGTCGCACACGCAGACGTAGCCGCCACCCGGCTGGTCGAGGTGCCGGCGCACGAAGCGGCGAGCGGCCGCGCCGCCGTCGTCGGGCTGCGCCGCCAGGCTGACGGCCGTGAAGTAGATGTTCGGGGCGGCCGCGGCGTAGGACCACCATCCGTCGGTGCGCTGCGTCGCGGCATCCAGCGCCCGCACCGAGGCGTCGTGCCAGGCCGCGACGTTGGCCGCCGCTCGGGCCAGGAGCGCATCGTCGTCCACCGGCCCACCTGCTTCCGTTCGTTCGAGGAGCCGGAGACGCCGGCCCGTTGCTCGTCGTGGACCGTGAGCAGGGAGCGCCCCCGAGCTTGCGCCGCGGTCCCGGCGCGCTCCCTGCAGCCGTCGGCCCATCGGTCCATGACCGACGGGCCGACGGGACTACTTCTTCTTGTCCTTCTTCGGCTTCTTGGTCTCTTTCTTGGCGTCTCTGCCCTTGGCCATGGTGTGCTCCTTTGCTGGCGGGCGGGACCGACCCGGGTCGACCGCACGAAGCGATCACAAGGCCCGAATCGACGCACGTTTCTAACAGACCCCTCCAAACGCTTTCGGGGCCGCCCCGGCGTCGCGGCGCCGGACGGGCCGTGCTGGGCGCGACCAGCGCCGCACAGGACGCCCGCCCCTCGACACCGCCGACGCGACGCGGCAGGCTGCCGGACATGACCAAGCCCGAGCACGTGGACCGGTCCGAGCACCTCAGCCCGATCTACGCGTTGGCGGATCGGTACGTGCGCGAGTCGTGCGCGCTCGATCCGATCAAGGCCACGGCCACCGGGGTGATCGGGTACGACGACCGCCTCACCGACTACTCGCCCGAGGGCGTCGAGGCACGCGCCGAGCTCGATCAGGAGACGGCCGTCGCCCTGGGTTCGCTCGAGCGCAACGACCACCGCGACGACCTGGCCGCGGCGTACCTCGTCGATCGGCTCGAGACCGCGCTGGCGTTCGTCGACGCCGAGGAGCACCTGCGACCGATCCGCAACCTGGGCAGCCCCGTGCAGAGCATCCGCCAGGTGTTCGACCTGATGCCGCGCGCGACGAACGTCGACTGGGAGATCATCGCCCGGCGCCTGCGGGCGGTCCCGGCGGCGCTCGAGGGCATCCGGACCGCGCTCGACGTCGGCATCGAGCGCGACCTCACCGCCGCGCGGCGCCAAGCGCTCGAGGTCGCGGAGCAGTCGTTCACCTGGGCGGGCGAGCGAGGCGCGCCGGCGTTCTTCGAGCAGCTGGCCACGTCGGCGAGCGGCGTCGACGGCGTCACGAGCGAGCTGCTCCAAGAGCTCGACGAAGCCGCGTTGTCGGCCTCGATGGCCTACTCGTCGATGGGCACGTACCTCCGCGACACCTATGCGCCCGTGGCCACCGAGAAGGACGCCGTCGGCCGCGATCGCTACAGCTCCTGGGCACGATCGTTCCTCGGGGCCGAGCTCGACTTCGAGGAGACCTACGCGTGGGGGTGGTCAGAGCTCGAGGTCATCGAGGCGCGCATGGCCGAGATCGCGGACACGATCCGTCCCGGCGCCGGCATCGATGCGACGATCTCGTGGCTCGAGACCGAGTCCGACCTCGTCATCGAGGGCGAGGACGAGCTGCGGGGCTGGTTGCAGGACCTCATGGACGACACGATCGCGGACATGAACGGCACGCACTTCGACATCCCCGCGCCGGTGCAGCGCGTCGAAGCGATGATCGCCCCGCCCGGCGGGGCGGCGGCGATGTACTACACGGGGCCGTCGGAGGACTTCACGCGCCCGGGGCGCACCTGGTACCCGACGCTCGGCAAGACCCGGTTCCCGCTCTGGGGCGAGAAGTCGATCGCGTATCACGAGGGGGTGCCCGGCCATCACCTCCAGATCGGGCAGGTGCGCTACCTCAAGGACACGCTCTCGCGCGTGCAGCGGGGCTCCTCCATCGCCGGGCACGCCGAGGGGTGGGCGCTCTACGCGGAGCGGCTGATGCTCGAGCTCGGCTACCTCGACGAACCCGCCTACGAGCTGGGCATGTGGCGGGCCCAGGCGATGCGGGCCGTGCGCGTGATCGTCGACATCGGGATGCACCTGGAGCTGTCGATCCCGACCGACCAGCCGTTCCACCCGGGCGAGACGTGGACGCCGGCCCTGGGCCAGGAGTTCGTCGACGCCCGCGCCCGCTTCCCGAAGGACTTCATGGCCAGCGAGATCGTCCGCTACCTCGGACTGCCGGGCCAGGCCATCTGCTACAAGGTCGGCGAGCGCGTGTGGCTCGAAGGCCGCGAGGCGGCGCAGACCCGCCACGCCGACGCGTTCGACCTCAAGCGCTTCCACTCCTACGCCCTCGACCTCGGCCCCCTCGGCCTCGACCGCCTCCGCACCGAGCTCGCGAAGTTCTGAGGCGGCACCTCCACGCCGCGACGACTCGGCGTTCCGTGTGCGATTCCCGTCAGCATCTCACCGGAATCGCACACAGATCCCGGCGCCGTCTGCCTGAGCGGCGCAGGCGATCGTGGTCCAGCCCGGGACCGCGATCAGACCCTTCGGCGGGGCTGTCGGCGTCAGCTGGGCGGGAGGAGCAGGACCCGGTCGGGGACGGACGCCGCCGTCTGCAGCACCGAGTAGATCTCTTCGACGAGGGGGACGAGGTGCGCCTGGTCCCGGAACAGCTTGGGGTCCATCGTGCGGAGCCGCTCGAGGAAGTCGGCGATGTCCTCCTGGCCGAGCCAGCCCTTGTTGCCGAGGGGCAGCACGAGGCCCAGCGCCAGGCCGGTCTCGGCGTCGGCGTACTGCTCGGCCAGGCCGGCGAGCTCACGTCCCCACGCGAGGCGGCGCGCGTCGGCGGGGAGCCACTCGAGGTCGGGCAGGCGGTCCTTCACGGCGGCGGGGGAGCCGATGCCGCGGGTCGGGCGGATGTACGCGCCCATGAGCACCCGGTACCACTCGGCGAGGTGCACGTCCTCGAAGCCCGCTTCCCAGTCGTCGGGGGTGTGCGTCGGCAACGTCGCGATGTACTCGTGCACGAGGGGATCGGTCGAGCGCCAGATGAACGTGACGCGCTCGCGGAAGCGCGCCAGCCCGTCCTCCTCGACGAGGCCGGCGAACAGGTCGTTGAACTCGCGATGCAGGCCGACGGGGTCGAGCAGCCACGCCAACCCGAGGTCACGCACCGGGTTCCCCCACTCGTCGTAGCGCACCGCGTTCGCCGCCGAGCGCGCCGCCCCTGCCTGCTGCCCGGCGTCGTCCCCGGCCCTGGGGTCGATCCGCCGCACGATGACCGTGTCCATGGGGATCAGCTTGGTTCCTGGCAGCGTTCAAAAGGGTGACCCTTGCGTCAGTGACCAGCTCGACGGATGGACCCGGGCGCGGCGCTAGGCCGGGCAACGGCGATCGCGCAGCGTAGCGGTGCTCGCGAGCTGGGTCGGGAGGGACGTGGAGAACCACGTCGCGCCGGCGTCGTTCAGGTGGTGGGTGTCGGCGAAGGCCTCCGTCCCCGGGCGGGCGTCGTGCAGATCGAGCAGCGGCGCGCCGGTCCGGGTCGAGAGCGCCTGCACCTCGCCGAGGAAGGCATCGAAGTCGGCGCGCCCGCGCGGGTGGAGCCCGACGTAGTCGTCGGTCACGGGGAGCACGGCCAGCACGACCTGGATGCCCTGCTGCTGCAGCGCTTGCACGAGCTCGGAGACCGCTTCCTCCTGGTGGCGATCGATCTCGTAGTCGGCGAGCAGCTGCTGGCGGGCGAAGGCCTTCGTGCCGGCGTCGCCGCGGTAGCGCAACGGCCGTCGCGAGAGGCCCTGACCGTCGGCGCCGAGCACCCCGCCGATGCCGGCCGCGGACAACCGCTGCGCCGGTGTCCCCGCGCGCCAGCGGGTGAGCGCGTCGGCGACGGTCTGCGGATCGCGCAGCTCGGCGCGGAACCGCACCAGCGCCGAGCGCCGCACCGCCTGGCGCTCGAGCCAGCCGACCCACCCGACCTGCGTCGCCGGCGCGGCGTCGTAGGCCGTGCGCGCGCTGGTCGATGCGTTGCTGTGCGCGTTCAGATCGAGGCTCGCGAGCGGGATGACCACCGTCGACGGGTGCAGCCGGGGGACCACCTCTTCGGTCACCCAGCGTTCGAGCAGCGCCGGTGACGCCGCGTCCAGCGAGGCGTTGTACGCGCGGCGGTGCGTCGGATCTGCGGCGCGGAACTGCTCGGGGTCGAAGGCGTCGCGGGCCATCGAGTTGCCCGCCACGACGACGTCGACGCACGCGGGCCCGAGCGCGTCGAGCTGCTCGACCTTGACCTGCGTGGCCTCGTCGCCGTACAGCAGCGGTTCGGGCAGGTACGGCGCCACGAGCCGGGACCCGCCTTCGGCGAGCAGCACGACCACCACGATCGTCGCGGCGATCACCAGGGCCGCCCGTCGCACCGACCGCGCCTCGCGGGAGGGAGCCGGCACGATCGGAGCGTCGGGAGCGTCGGGAGCGTCGGGAGCGTCGGGTGCGTCGGCCGGCTCCGGCGTCGGCGCGGGCGCGGCCCCGGCAGCGAAGTCGGGCTCCCCCTCGGCCTTCAAGGACGGCGATTCTAGGAGCGCCACAGCACGAGCGAGCGTCACCTGGCCGGTTCCTGACCCCCGAGGGTGGACCGGTAGGATCGCCAGGTGCTCGCCCGTCTCCGCCAGGACTTCCGCTGGCAACTCCTGCTGGTGGCACTGATGGGCCTCGCGATCCGCGTCACCGCGGTGCTGACGTGGTCACGCACCTTCGATCCCCAGGGCGACCAGAACTTCTACTGGCGGCAGGGCCAGGACCTCGCCTCGGGCTACGGCTTCGTGTACCGCAACAACTTCGGCGAGCGCGTCGCGACGGCGGTGCACCCCCCGCTGTACTCGGCGTACCTCGGGGTCGTGTCGTTCCTCGGGGGCACGAGCCACGCGTGGCACCGCATGGCCTCGACCCTGCTCGGCTTCGCCGCCGTGATCGTGATCGGGCTCGCCGCCCGGCGCGTCGCCGGCAACCGCGCGGGGCTGCTCGCCGCCGGCCTGGCGGCGCTGTACCCGAACCTCTGGGTCAACGACGCCATGATGCTCAGCGAGTCGATGTACGCGCTCACGATCGGCTTGGTGTTCCTCGCGGCCTACCGGTACAAGGACGACCGGTCACCGTGGGCAGCCGTCCTCCTCGGGGGCGCGGTTGCGCTCGCGGCGCTGACCCGGGCAGAGGCGGCGTTCCTCTTCGTGTTGCTCATCGTGCCGCTCGCGCTGATCGGCACGAAGGCCGCGTGGCGCCAACGGGTCGGGCGCGCCGCCGTCGCGCTGGTCGCCGGCGGCCTCGTGCTGGCGCCGTGGGTCATCCGCAACTACCTCACGTTCGAGACCCATCCGCTGACCATCTCGAACGGCAGCGGCTTCGTCGTCGAGATCAGCAACTGCGACCAGACGTACGGCATCCCGCCCGCGGAGCCGGAGCGCAACGACGACGGCACCGTCGAGGACCCGAACAAGCTCCTGGGGTACTGGGCCGGCGAGTGCGACCGCACCCCGTGGCCCCCAGGGGACGAGACCATCGTGGCGGCGGCGAAGCAGCAGACGGGTGTCGACTACATCAAGGACCACAAGCGGCGGTTCCCGGTCGTGGTCGCCGCGAGGATCGGGCGCATCTGGGACGTGTGGCGCCCCGGTCAGAGCTACGACTTCAACAAGTTCTTCGAGCGCCGGGGCGATCTCACCACGCTCTCGGGCATGGTCATGTACTACCCGATGCTGCTGGCCTCGCTCGCCGGGCTGTGGGTGCTGTTCAAGCGCAAGGTCACGATCATCCCGTTCGTCGCCGTGTTCGCGATGACGACGATGACCGCGGCGGTGAGCTTCGGCATCACGCGCTACCGCGCCGGCGCCGACGTCGGGCTCACGATCCTCGCGGCCGTGGCGATCGATGCGCTGCTGCGGCGCTGGTGGCCCGTGACCGACGAGGCGACCGCGCCGGCCGATGCCCGGCCCGAGCCGGACGAGCGGCCGACCCCCGACGACGTCGACCTGACCCGTCTGCCCGATCACGTGGGGGCACCGTGACGGCCACCCTGACCGAGGGCGGGCCCCCGGCCGACGACACCGCCGGGCCGGCCACGGACGACACTGCGGCTCGGTCGCGCCGGCCGCGGTGGTGGCGCGGGCCGCTCTGGTACCAGGTCAGCCTCGGCGGCGTCGCCCTGGCCGCGCTCGCGGTCCGCCTCTACAACGTGCTCGTGGTGCGCCCGACGTGCCGCGAAGACATCATCGCGGTGATCGAGCAGCAGGGGAGCAAGGACTTCACGCCCACCGGCGGGCAGAACGCCTGCTTCGGCATCTGGGGCGACTCGGCCTACTACTACATCCAGGGTCGTCAGATCGCCCGCGGCAACTGGTTCATCGACAGCTACAGCTGGTTCGCCTCCGGCGGCGAGCGCTTCAAGCCGAGCTCGGGCAACCCGCCGCTGTTCTCCATGTTCCTCGGGCTGATCGCGAAGCTGGGGCTGACCAGTGGCACCTCGATGCGCGTCGCCACCGCGATCGTCGGCGTCGTCGGCGTCGTGCTCATCGTCACCCTCACCCGCAAGCTCGCCGGGCCTCGCGCCGCGATCGTCGCCGGTGTGATCGCCGCCGTGAACCCGATGCTGTGGATCAACGACGGCATGCTGCTGTCCGAGACGCTCTACGTGCCCATGATCCTGCTGGCGCTGCACGCGGCGTACCGCTTCTGGGAGCGACCGGGCTACGGGTCGGCTGCGGTGTTCGGCCTGATGATGGGGCTCGCCGCGTTGACGCGCGGCGAAGCGATCATCCTGCTCGGGGTGATGGTGCTGCCGTTGCTGTGGGGCATGCGCGAGAAGGGCTTCACCACGCTGGTGAAGTACGCAGGCATCACCTACCTCGTCGGCGCGGCCTGCATCGCGCCGTGGATCGCGTACAACCTGAGCCGCTTCCGCGAGCCGGTGCTCATGACGTCGAGCACCGGCGCGGTGCTCTCGAGCGCCAACTGCGACATCACGTACTACACCGAGTCGATCGGCTACTACGGCAACTGCTTCGACGAGTACGTGGCCAAGGGCCTGCTCATCGGCAAGATCCCGGGCTGCACGCAGGAGGCGGTCGACAAGGCGAAGTTCGACGCCTCCGGCGCGGAGGCCGCCAAGTGCTGGCCGAACGACCCGAACCTCGACGAGTCCGAGCGGGACAAGTTCGGCCGCGACATCGCGATCGAGTACATGAAGACGCACAAGAGCCGGTTGCCGATCGTCATGGCGGCGCGCATAGGGCGCATGTGGGACGTGTACATGCCCGACCTCGGTCGGTCCGACGAGCCGTTCGGGCAGAACGTCCGCTTCAACTGGCAGGTCGAGGGGCGCGGGCAGACGGCGTCCCGTGCCGGTCTGCTGATGTTCTACGGCCTGTGGCCGTTCGCGCTGGTCGGCGGGATCTGGCTGTTCCGGCGGCGGGTGCCGGTCAGCCCGTTGCTCTCCATGACGATCGTCATCACCGTCACCTCGGCGTTCACCTTCGGCATCACCCGCTACCGCGTGCCCGTCGACATCATGATGGTGGTGATGGCGGGTGCCGGAATCGAGCGGATCCTGCAGTGGCTCTGGCCGCGTGCCGACGTCGGG
>CAYUOL010000074.1:0-24420 GCA_964446345.1 uncultured Iamiaceae bacterium
TTCAGATGGTGGCGGGGGCAGGATTTGAACCTGCGACCTTCGGGTTATGAGACAGACGGCTGGCATCGCAGCCCGTACCAGGGCGTCCCTTGCAGTAACGCTGAGCTGGGGTTTCGCGCTGCCGCACGACCGGACCGTACCGTCTCGTACCGCCCCGTCACTCCGAAAAGTGTAGAAGAAGTGTAGAAGCGCATCGCGGGGGCGGGCACGTCATCGAGATCCCTCGCCACGCATCCAAGGTTCGAGTGCACGCCTCACGGCGGAGAAGCGGATGCGCTCCTGTTCGAGTCGAACCGAGTGTCCGTATCGGTCTTGGACGAGATCGCGGTACAGGGCCTGTTCGGAATTGGTCAGTGCGTCGAGGATGGCGTCGGTCGGACGCTGCTCCAGGACGACGTGGTCGAGGTGATCGAGGAGGGTCGTGCGATCCATCAAGATCGATCGCACGTCGGGCACGCGTTGGCGGAGCCGATCGAGGATGGCGAAGCCGTGCGTGTCGATGTCGCCCCAGTAGACGAGCTCCCGGCAAGCGAGCCATGGGATCCCTTCGAGGACGGTGACCCCGAACCCCTCCCCGAAGATCGCAATGGCCCCTGGTACGTGCGGGAATGCGAGATAGCTCGCCCGATTCTCGACGATGAAGGCGGCAGAGATCGACAGTGGCAGCCGGGCGAGCTCGTCGACCCGCAACTCTGCCTCGGACAGCACGGAAGGCAGTTCCGGCACCGGGTCGAGCAGTCGGAAGCGCACGTAGGTCGAACGTTCACGGAACCCGAAGCGGCCCGCGAAGCTCGCGGCGGAGCGGTCGATCTGGTCCGCGGGAACGATCTGCTCGAGGAGGCGTCCGAGGAGCTTGCGGTGGCGGTCGACGAACTTGGTGTCGATACCGGGTGCGTCGAGGTGGCGAATGTCCAGGGCTGACCGGTCGTGGGCGGTGTCAGCCATCCAGCCGATCACAGCGAGCACCTCGTTCCAGACTCCCTCGTGCTCGATCGCAACGCGCGGGTTGTCCGAGACCCAGCCGACGATTCGGTCGCGGCTCGGGTCGGTGGTGCTCCACGACCTCGTGACTTCGAGGACCCGCTGGAGGCTTGTCAGCTCGGCCTGGGTGCCGAGAATGGCGCAGAGTCGTTCGAACGATGGCACGTGGGCCCGTACGGGGACCGGGGTATCACCGATGGTTCGCGTCCTTAGGATCTTGTGTTCGAGATCGAACACCTGCCGTGACGAACCGGTTCGGTTGTTGTTGTCGAAGTGCTCGACCCACGCGCGCACTTCGTCGAGTCGTTCGGTGAGGTCGGTCGCCGTTGGTGCGCGGACTGGCAGCGAGATCGGCTCGAAGCCGACGCCGGTGACGTGCGCGCGGAGGTATGGGCCCTTTTGCCATCGGCGCCTGAGCGTTGCGACGAGGTCTGCGACGCTCGTCCAATCGTCCCCTGGTCTGTTTCGGTCACGACGCTGGGTAGTCGCCATCAGCGATCGTCACCGTCGCGTGCGCTGGCACGGACACGTCCCTCGCGGTGCTCCTCGATAGTGATCCGCTGGAGCAGCGACCCTTTGCCGTCGGGATTCTGGACGAGTCCAACGCAGGAGACAAAGGGCTCGATGACATGGATCTTCTGGAGCGGGGTCACGATGAGCAGTTGCAGTCCGAGCTCGTCGAAGAGTCGCAAGGCGTAGCGGGTCGAGTCATCCGACCCGCGCCCGAATGCCTCATCGATCACGACGAAGCGGAAGGACCGACCGGCATCCTCGCTGTCGAGCTTGAACTGGTAGGCGAGCGAGGCGGCGAGGATCGTGTACGCGAGCTTCTCCTTCTGGCCGCCGGACTTGCCAGACGAGTCCGAGTAGCTCTCGTGCTCCTCGTCGCTTTCACGCCAGCGCTCCGATGCCGAGAACACGTACCACTGGCGCACGTCCGTGACGCGCCGAGTCCAGGCGCGGTCCTGATCCGTACTGCCTTCGCGGCCCCTGAACCGATCGACGAGCGCCTTGACCTGTAGGAACCGCTGCTCGGAGTACTGGTCATCTCCAGCCCCCGCGGTGATGTTGGAGGTGCACGCCCGAAGGTCATCCTGGAACTGCCTGATCTCGGTGTTAGGCGTCGATTCGGGGACGAGCCGGATGTAGCGGCCGGTGTTGTAGTCGATGGCCTGGAGCGAGCTGTTGATGCGTGCCACTCGCTCCCTGATGACGTTGGCCTGGCTCTGGAGCTGAGCGGAGAGACCGGCGACCTCGTTGATGGTGTTCTCGCGTAGGGACCGTCGGAACTCCTCCTCGAACCGAGGGAGATCATCGGTGGCCACGCGATCACGAAGAGCCCGGTACTCCGGGGCCGATTCGATGGCATCGTCGAGCTCGGCCGACTCCTGTGCGTAGGTGAGGCGGAAGTCACGCATGCCCTTGACAACCCGCTGCGCCACTTGGTTCCGGCGTTGGGTGTGGTCGCCGCGAGCGGCGTCGATCGCCTCCCGGGTGGCGTGCTGTACTCCGTCGATGCGCTCAGGATCAACCAGGTCGTGGCGATGATCGAGTGGGACGGAACGCTCGATCCCGTCGAACATCGCCTGAGCAGCGACAACGGCGTCTGTGTCGGAGAGCAAGGCCTGCACCCCTTCGAGGCGCTTGGAGGCTCGGGCCCTGCGGTCGCCTTCGACAGCCAGGTCCGCGTTGAACTTGTCGCGCTCCCGTTCGCGGCCTTCCCGCTCCTTCGTTGCCTCTTCGAGCTCCTGGGTGAGCGCGGCCAGCGCATCAGAAGATGAGCGAATGCGTTCGCGCTCTTGCTCGAGCTCTCCGATGCGGGAGTCGAGCACCTTCCAGTCGAGGCGCTCCCAGCGATCTCGCTCTGCCAGAAGCTCGAGAGTGGTCAACGTCCGCTGTACCAACTTGCTCCGATCGCCTGGAGTCGACAGCTCGCCGTTGACCTCGGAGATCTTGCCTGCGATCTGAGTGGCGTCCGCGATCAGAGCGTCGATCTTGGCTTCGTTAGTCCAGCCGAGCACGTAGGTACGCCGGTCGTCGATGCGGGAACGGTCGTCCTTCTCGTGTCGGTCGCGCGACTTGATCTGGCCTTCCTTGGTGATCGCTCGGTCGAACTGGGCGAACTGGTGGGTTCCCTCGACGCAGACGTGATCGGCACGGTGCGCGAGCTCGTCTCGCAGCCAGAGTTCGAACGCGCTGTCAGGTCGAACATCGATGAGATCCGCGAGCACCGGGAGCGTCGAGACCCGATCGATGGACCGCACTCGTCCGAGCCGTTCGGGGACACGGAAGTACACCAGCCGGCCCCGCAGGTGATGGCTGTTGATCCACGACGCCACTTCCGAGTAGTTGAGGTTGGGTACCAGCAACGACATGGCGAAGCCTCGGAGAACTCGCTCCGCTGCGCCCTCCCACGCTTCGGCGTCAGCACGAACCTGGAGCAGCTCACCGACGAAGGGGAGCCGGTCGGGGTCCAGCGACAGGTCGGCGCACAATCGGTCGCGAATCAACAGGGTGTCCGCTGGGATGTTGGATTGTCGTGACTCGAGACTCCGAAGCTCTGCGTTCACCGCCGCTGCTTCCTGCTCGAGCCGCTTCCGCTCGGCGGTCAGCTCGACAACCCGGTTCTGCAGTGTCGCCTGCTCGGCTTGCAGCTCACCACGGCGGGCATCGATCCCGGACCTGACCGCCGCGAACTGGCGCTCATCGACGATCTCCCCGTGACCATCGATCCCCACGGCACTCAGCAACTCGTTGTAGCGATCGAGTTCCTTTCGACGCTGATCTCGTTCGGCGGGCAAGCGGGAGAGCTCAGCGTCGATGGCGGAGAGTCGATCGCCGCCGCTGCGGGCGATGTCGACAGCGAGCTGCCGCTCGCGTTCTCGAACGCCGTCGATCGCTGCGGCCGCGTCACGGACCTTCGCTTCCAACCCACCGATGGTGGCGTCGATGGTCTCGATCAGGGCCTCGACGAGGGACTGGGTCCGCTCCGCGAAGAAGTAGGGCAGGGCCTCTCGCTGCCGATCGAGACCATCGATGGTGGACGTCAACTGATCGTGCTCGTTGATGTGCTCTACGAGAGGATCGAGCAACTCGAGCTGGTGCCGGGCCCGCATGACGGCGTCGTGCGCTCTGGTGAGGTCATCGAAGTGCGCTATGAGCTGCCGTATGCGGCCCGACATGTCGAAGGGTTCGAGCATGTGCGAGCGCACGAACTCGTTCAGGTTGTCGACGGCCTTCATCGACACGGTCTGGTGGAACAGCTCGAGGACCTGATCCGATTCGATGCCGAGTCGACGGCGGAAAGCGCGGCCGTAGTCGGGGAACGCGTCGAAGGTCTCGGCTCCCGCTTCCCGGAGGCGTCGTTTCAGCTCTCGGAAGCCCTCACCTGCTTCGATGGCGAAGTGCTTGGTGACGGCGAGGTCAGCATCGGCCGTGACGAAGAACCGTTCCGGCTGCCCCCCGTCCTCTCGGGCGCGGAACACCTGGGCGATCGTCACCGGCGAGAGCGGCGCCTCTTCCAGAGGGGCGCTCGCCGCGCCACTCGATGTCGAGGCGAAGACGGCCAGGAGCACCGAGTAGTGCTCAGGGCCCCGCAGGCCGACTGGACGAGTGCCGCCGGTCTCCTCGTTGTGCTCGGACTTGTAGTGACCGAGCACGTACGAGCGCAGGTCACGCTCGCGGGTGTCGGCCCCAGCGGCCTTGTTGTACGAGATGCGGTTGGCGGGCAACAGCAGCGTCGTCACCGCGTCGACGAGGGTTGACTTGCCCGAGCCGATGTCGCCAGTGAGCAGTGCGTTGGCGCCGTCGACCTCGAAGGTCCACACCGACCCGTCGAACGTTCCCCAGTTGTAGACCTCGAGCCGATGCAGCCGACAACCGAGACTCGACGCGTCGCCAGTGTTGGAGTCGTGCGCGGTTGGGTCGAACAGCTGAGGATTCCCTTCAGGCGCCATCGACATCTCCCGGGTCGATCGCACCGCTGCCGTCGGCGAGGTACGCCTCGAGACGCTGGTCGAACTGCGACAGCCACTGGCCGTCGACGAATGCCCGGAGGATGCGTCGAACCTCGAACTGATCGGTCGTGCCCCGGAGCTTGTGGAGGAACCCCAACTCCTCGATGCGTTTGATGTGAGAGTCGACATGCCGGGCGAGCTTGATGTCGTCCAGCCCAGAGGGGGCGTACACCTGGTAGAGATCGATGATCTGATCGCGGCTGAGGATGAGTCGGGCCTCGGTGCTCGATGTGTCGAACTCGAGGAGGCGCTTGCGCAAGAGCGCGATCAGCAGGCTCGTCGTGAACGACAACGAGTGACGAGCGATGAGCCGGGGATACTCGACGTCGCTCTCGCCGTCGCGGAGGCTACGCAGGTAGGCAAAGCCATCGGTCTCGTCGATCTCGAGGCGAAGGCCGAGGACCGCAACGTGATCGGCCACACGGCGTCGGTGGCGCCCGAGCGGTTCCCAGAGCTTGTCGTGCACCTCTCGGTAGATCGGTCCCTTGAACAGCTGGATCACCACGAGTGAGAGCTCGTCTGGCTGGTTCGTGGAACCGCTGGCCTCGGATGGTGGTTGCATCAGGGAGGTCACGATCCGTGAGCCTCGCGTCGGCTGATGGTGACGAGGGGCATGTCTGCCACCCGCTCTACCTGATCGGCGTGATCGACCTCGGCATGCGATCCGTCGTGCGTGTCGCTCGCGTGTGCGGCGGGATCTCGCCCGTCGTTGGGGGCAGTCCAACGCACCTGGGTGCGCTCGTCCTCATCGAACTCCATGGACAAGTCCGGTTCGTCGATCGACAGGTAGCCGATCAGCTCGGCGAGCCCTTGTTCGAGCGGGGCTGCTGCGACCACCTCGTCGAGGCGGATCTCCCGTCGAGGTCCGAGCCGCTCCAGGATCGTGCGAAGGAGCGCATCGCGGTCGACGTGGAGCTGGTCGAACAACACGGATCGGTCGAGGTCGGCGACACCGACGTCGACCGGAGCGCCAGCGAGTCCAGTCGTTCGAACGCGCTTGTACAGCGGACGCTCCATCGGCAGGACCACCGGGACCGATGTGCTCTCGATCTCCATCTGCACATCCGTGTCTACAGCGTCGGGTCCATCCAGGTCGCGTGCCTGGATCGCTTTGACCTCGATCGAGTGGAGCAGGTCGAACACCCGCCGGTTCTCCATCCAGACCTGGTCATCGAGGAACCTGCGAAGCTGCTCCGACAGCCGCCGAACCGTGGCCTGGGTGCGTTCGCTCGCGTCGATCCACTCGTAGTGCACGCGCGCCAACCGAGGGTCAAGATCAACGATGGTCTCGATCTCATGAAGTCGAGAGAGCAGTTCGGTCAGCTCGACCTGCTTCTCCGACGACAGGAGCAGGTCGTAGAACGCGCGGAAGCTCCGCCCTTGGTCGGAGTCGGTGATCCCGCGGCGATTCGTGAAGAGGTCGTCGAGGAGCTCACCCTTCGAACCCTCCCAAAGAGCAATCTGCTCGCGTAGGTCGCGGTCGAGATCGCGGAAGTTCTCCTCGACCTGCCGGAAGTCCGCGAGCAGGTCCCTCGCGGTGCGAGCGAACTGCTGATAGCGGTCCCTCTGGGTCACGGCGTCGGCGAGCATCACCTCTCCGGCCTCCAGCTGGGCGATCTCCGCATCGATCAGGGCCCGTCGACGCTCCAGGTCCGCCAGACGCGCGGCAGGGTTCGCATCTGCGCCGTGGACCATCTGGCGCAACAGTTCAAAGACCGTCGAAAGGCGGGACTCAGTTCCGATAAAGCTGCGAGCCCGCAGATCGTCGATCCAAGCCAGCGCCTTCTCAACCGCAGGGGTGATGTCGTAGTGCGGTTCGTCGCTGCCAGGCGGATAGAACCGACGAAGCCACCCTCTCTCGGTCGATGCCCAGTCCTCGAGGTACTGCTTGGCCGCCCGCGGGAACCGAGGTTCGCCGTCGTCGTCACTGAGCCGTTGGTTCAGCGCGAACAACTCGTCATCGAGCTCATCGATCAGGCGCTGGGCCGGGATGTTGCTGTCGTTGGCGTCGACGAAGACACGACCGAGAAAGCTGAGGACCAACGCGACGTTGCTCGACGAGAGGAGACGCCACGCAGCGTGGCGGGTTCTCAGTTGCTCGATCTCGTCGTAGTTCACGTCACCTCCCGACCGTGAGCCCAGTCGACATCGAAGAGCGTACGTGGGACCCGTGACACCTCACGTGGCCACCAGCTCTGCACCACTTGGACACACCCACCCTGTCCGCCGAGCACGACCACGTCGGTCAAGTCGTGCGGCGCCGGACTTCGTCGGCGAAGGCGGGTGCACCGGCTCGTTCGAGCGCGTCGAGGAGCTGTGGGAGCGTCCTCGGGGCGCGGCGGTTGGCTGCTGCCTGTCGCGACAGTTCGTCGATCATGGCGCCGGGGGCGAGATCGAGCAGGTCGAGGAGGAAGGTGTCAGGGTCGATGACCTCGATCTCGTAGTCCTCGACGCTGTGATCAGGGAAGTCGGTTGTGTTGAACGTGACGATCGCCCCCGCGTCTGCCCGAACGGCGGCGGCAAGGACGTGGCGATCCTTCGGGTCACAGGTCAGCCCGTCGATGAGCGCCCGGTGGCCGGTCACCTCGGCGTCGGGAAACGCTGTGGCCATCTCAACCAGCAAGCGGTCGACCGCTTCGGAGTCGACCACCTCGATCAGGTTCCGGTGCAGTTCCTCGATGATGTCGGCGGACCATAGAGCCCGGTAGAGCCCCCGTTCGGCAAGCCGGAGCATGGTGTCACGAAGGTGTGCCGGGTACAGGACACACGTGTCGAGCACCGCCGCGAAGGCCACGACGGCTCAGCGGGTTCGCTTCGGGATGGCGGTGCGCTCGTACAGGTCAGCCTCATCCGCGATCTCGACCATCCGATCGAGCGCAGCACGTCGTTCGATCGACGCTCGCTCGCGGTACGCGAGGACGTCCGCAAGACGGACCCGGCGATGACGGCCGGGCTGCTCGAAGGGGATCTCACCTGACTCGAGCAGCTTCACCACCGTGGGCCGACTCACACCCAGCAGGTCGGCAGCCTCCTGGGTGGTCAGTCGCTGATGCACAGGTGCGATCGTCACCGCTTGACCCTGCGCCATCGCATCGACGACATCGCGCAGCACTTCGAAGACCTCGGGCGGCAGCACCAGATGCTCGCCGTTCGGACCCGACAAGGTGGTGGTGGGCTCCACGCCGAGACCATCGAGCATCGCCGCCAGAGCCCCCAACGGCTCAGCCGGCGGCATCACAGTTCGTTCGATCGTGGGCGTCGCCATGTCCATCCCTTTTCTGCTCGATCCCGTGATCGTACCGCCAATTCGAAAAATTCGCAACCACCTCGAGACTCTCAGCGCCGCTCTCTCGCGTTCCCCCGACCCGCTTGGGCCGGCCTCCGCCCCTCCTACCTGCACATTCGCGAGGTAACGGGTGGGACGGATGTCGCCAGCGGGCGCCGTTCTACCGATTGTTCCTCCGAGATCCCGACCACCGGGATCGCGCCTGAAGGAGGCACACCATGAAGGGATACGTCGCACAACGGCGAGGCCGGTTCTATGCCGTCATCTACGAGGGCCGCGACCCCGTGACCGGCAAGGAACGCCGCACCTGGCACCCGGCCGGCACCGATCGGGCCAAGGCGGAGAAGCTCGCCAAGAAGCTGGCTGCCGCCGAGAGCAAGCGGGTCGACGCCGTGCGGTCGCTGAGCTTCGGCGCCTACCTGACCAGCCAGTGGCTACCGGCCAAGAAGCTGCACCTCGCCACCAGCACCTACCGGGGCTACGAGCGCAACGTGCAGCGCCACATCCTGCCGGTCCTGGGGCGGACCAGCATCCGGAGGCTGCGGTACCAGCAGATCGAATCGCTCTACGAGACGCTGCTCCATCCCGAGACCGGCACCGGTCTGGCACCCAAGACCGTGTACGAGATCCACCTCATCATCCGCGGCGCGCTCGCCGACGCGCACCGACGGGGCCTGGTGACCCGCAACGTCGCACTCGTGGCCCGCGCCCCCAAGCAACGGTCACTGCAGCGCATCGAAGCGGTCTCCCTGACCGACGAGGAGCTCCGCCAGCTGCTGCGAACTGCCGCTGGGCACCGGTTCTTCCCGATCTACTGGCTGACCGCCATGACCGGGATGCGCCGCAACGAGGTCCTGGGCCTGAAGTGGACCGATCTCGATGTGACCAAGAAGCGGCTGCACCTCAACCGGGGGCTCGTCGCCGTCGGCTACGAGATCCACCAGACACGTGGGAAGACCAAGACCGCCCGCCGTGCCATCGAGCTCGACGACACGACCATCGCCGTGCTCGAAGGCTGGCGTGCCTACCAAGCCGCCGAGTTCGCCGCGGTCGGCATCGTGGCGGGCGACGACTGGATGTTCGCTGCCGGCGACGGCGAACCGATCCACCCCCACGCCGTCTACGAAGCGTTCCGGCGGATCGTCCACAACGCCGGTGTCCCCACCATGCGGTTCCACGACCTGCGCCACACCCACGGCAGCCTGCTCATCAAAGAAGGCGTCCCCGTCAAGGTCGTATCCGAGCGGCTCGGCCACGCGCACATCGCCCACACGCTCGAGACCTACCAGCACGTCCTGCCCGGCATGCAAGAGGACGCGGCGCGCACCGCCGAACGACTCGCCGACCCGCGACCGAAGACCAGGAAGAAGTCCACGAAGCAGGCTGCGAAGAAGCCGGTGGAACGTCGTGGGAACAACCGGAGGAAGGCCGCCTGATCCGCAGGAACGTCGGATGAACTGCGAAAGCCCAGGTCCCTGACCTGGGCTTTCGTCATTCACATGGTGGCGGGGGCAGGATTTGAACCTGCGACCTTCGGGTTATGAGCGTTCCGGCAGGTGACGGGTCGTGTCGGAATGTGCCGTTGACCTGGGCTTTCGCGTGTCAGGCGGTGTCGGCGGGTCCGGCCCAGAACGGCCTGTGTCGGGCCATCCGTTAGAAGATCCGTTAGAAGCGTCAGCGTTCGGAGAGGCGATTGTGGAACGTCTCGACGGCGAGCACTGCGTCGGCGAGGAGCGTCGCCCGGTCCAGGTCGGGATGATCGATGGTCATCTGGTCGGCATAGGCCTGGGGGCCCTGGGCGTCCAGCGTCCCGAAGTTCGCGAGCAGGTCGTCCAACGCGGTGCGCACCGCGCTCAGCTCGCCCTCGAACTTGGCCAACACCGCCTGGGCCGCCTCCTCCGGACCGCCGGCGTCGTTGTGGAGGAGGACGAAAGCGATGTCGTACCAGTCCTTCGGCTTGCGGCGCGACCGCGCGGCGGCGCACTTGGCGAGCAGGAACCCGGCAAGGCCGGAGACGTTCACCTCTGCGACCTGCTCGATGCCCCCGACCCGTGTCCTCAGCTCTCGCACCTCGACGTCGCGGGAGGCGAAGCCAGTACCACGAAGGTTCACCGCACCGAGCTGATCGCAGCCGTCGAAGGTCACGGTCGCCTCGGCAGCCATATCTTCGAGATCGGCGAGCAGCTCGAACTTCACGACCGTGCGCGGCGCGGATCCCTCCGCGGCCCACCGCCAGACACGCTCGCTGTCCGGCTCGAACTCGGCGTTGCGCAGGGCTTGCTCGAGCCGGGACGTGTTGACCGAACCGCAGGCGATCTCGAGGTCCACCTGGACGTCGACGTCGGTGGTGCCGGCATGCTGAAACCCGCTCCCGGCGCACAGCAGCTCGGGCACGAGGCCCCCGAGCACGACGAACTCCGGGCGCGCTCCGTAGTGATGCACGACCCTGACGAGGGCGCGCTCGGCCGCTTCTCGTGCGGCGCGGCTACGGGGCGCTTCATCGGGCATGGATCACCTCGCGCAGGTGCTCGGCCGCTTCCTCACCGCGCACACCCGAGGCGCGCAGGTCGACGAAGACACGGGGCCATGGCGCGACGCGTAGCCCCTCGACCGTTTCGGCCAACCGCCGCACGGCCACCGTCGGGAAAGGTCGCAGTGTCAGACGCCCACCCTCGATGGGTCGCAGGTCAGCATCTGCCGCGACGGCTTCGAGGCCCACGATGGTGTCGGCATCGACGTACACCTCGGCTGAGGTGACCGTGGTGAGATACGGGGCGAGCACCGACGCCGCCGGGACACCGGTGGACGCCCAGGCCACGTTCGCCTCGTCCCACTTCCGACCGGTCGCCACGAGCCCTGCCACGGGGTCGCGCCAGGTCACGCCGACCTGCAGGCTGACGTGAGCCGGAGCTGCCTCGGCCGCGATCGCATAGGCATCGAGGAACTGGTCGGGATCAACCATCCGACGCGCCGAACCTCGGCCGCGCCCGACATCAGCTTCGAGGAGGTCGAGATCGGTCAGGGTACGCAGGGCGTTCGCGCAGCTCCCCGTCGACAGCCCCGTTGCGTCCACCGTCGCCGAGACCGTGGGCTTCGTCCCGCACAGCAAGGCTTCCGCGACGGCGATCACCGACGGTGTCCAGCGATTCGTTCGCTCGACCGGCTCCGGGGGGCGGCCCGTGCGGGACACGATGATCGGGCCGAGCGCGATCTCTGCGGCGCCAGTCTCGTCGACCCATCCGATGCCCGCCGCCGAGAGCGCCTCGCGAGCGCCAGGCGACAAGCGCCTGGCGACGACGATGTCGGGTCGATCCCGGCCACCGGCGATGATCGGGCGGACGTCACCGAGGCTGCCTTCGCCTGCCCACGTGACGCCCAACGACATGTCTCCCACGACGACGTCGGCGCCGGCGTCACGCTCGGGCACGCGCACCTTCGCCGACCGCGGGAGGACGTCGAGCACCGTCGCTACGGCTCGGCCCACGTCTCGCTTGGAGTGCTGTCGCTCAGTCATCGCCAATACCTCAGCGCAGAACTATACCTCAATGCGACACTGATGTATAAGATTTGGATGATGATTTAGCGAGGTCGAGACCCAGACGGCCCGCAACACGCCATCTCGATCCCCAGCTCACTGGCCACGCGGACGGCGGACTCCAGACCGCCGAGCACCTTCGTCCCGAAGGCCCCGGAACCGTCCCTGTCTCGGCAAACGGCCGGGAGATGGTGTGTTACGCCTTCCCGCACGAAGTCGCGCATAGGCTCCCCGGCACCTTCGGCACCGCTCCGCGGTTCCCGTGCGAGCCTATGCGCGACGTCAAGCGGTTTCGGGAGGTCCGCCATCCTGGGGTCCACCAAGCACACGGGCCAGTGAGGCGGCGGCCACCCTCCGAGCGGCAGTCCGATCGCTCGACGAAGCGGCCGAAGCGCGGTTGATCAGAGCGAGGCATTCCTCGCGACTGCAAGCGTCCGACGCGCGTGCAGCTCTAGTACGAAGCGCCGAAAGCGCCGAATCGGCGTCCGGGTAGGCCTCAGCCGCCTGACGGAAGTGCGCGTAGCGGCTGGACGCCGCGAGGAGGTCGTGCAGCTCCTCGAAGTGGTCTGGGCAGCGAAGTGCCGCCACCTCCAGGATCGGCCTACCCGCGTCGCTGACGTCGCGATCTGTCGCTGCGATGGCCGCTCGAAGTTGGTCGGCCAGCCAATCGCTGCTCGGTTCTAGCTCTGCCACCCACCACCACAACGTCGCTCGCTTGCGCAGTCCCGACTGGAGGAGGAGTTGCCGGACGTCGGGGTTGCCGAGGTCAAGCTCATCGGTCACCGAAGCGAGGCTGAGCAGGTCATCGGCGTCCAGCAACTTCGATGGATCGGCCATGTACCGTTCGGCAGCCCCGTCCAACCTGTTGCTCGGCGTGTCCGGAAGGGCGAACTCGATCACGGTGCCGCGGGGTCGATCCGCCACCTGTCGCATCAGCTCGTACGCATTTCGCTCGCCACGCTCTTCGGCGTCGATCAGCCACCGCTTGAAGTCCGCGCGCTGGGCTGGACATGCCTTCGTATCCCTACGAACGAAGACAGCACCGGCCTCGAAGAGGGTCTCCTGCCTTGAGCCGTCCCCGAAGGTGCCAGGGCGCTCCATCACGACGGGCGGGCGGTCGTGACCGGAGACCGCGATGTGCACAAGGACGGTCTCACCCTCGGCGTGGGTCGATACGGACAGCACGACCCGCTGGTTCCCGATGTACCTCCCCACGTAGTCGCCCACCCGGGCTGGGTCGAGGAGGGTGACGGAGTCGGCCGGCAGGCCGACTGCGTGGCCATGCCGATCCACGCCGTAGACGATCAGACCGCCACCGGTGTTCGCGAGTGCCACGACCTCTTTGGCGAGATGTGCCTTGTCGCGGTTCGATCCATCGAACGCGACTTTGCACTCAACGTCACCGGTCTCAGGCCAGTTGCTATCGCTCGCCAAGATCAGCCCCAGAAGATGCAGATCGGGTCGGCATCGATTTCGGCCAGGAGTCGGGCGACCGCCGGCGTAGGGCCGAGGTCCTCGTAGCGGTGGAACTTGCTGTGCCTGTCGGGCCAGTAGAGCGTCCAGACACCGGAGGACTTCGTGTATCGGAGACGGGCGATCTCTTGGCGCGTCCACTCCGGCCCGAAGTCCTCACGCCACGGCGGACGGCACTCGAGAATGGTGACGGCGCGGGGATCGACGTCAATCTCGACACGCATCTCGTCGATGTGCTCGCCGATGCGCTCGTTCTGCTCCTCGACCCATCGCCGGATCCGGGCGAGGTCGGTCTCGGGCAGCGTCACGAGTTTGGTCCACGGGGGTGGTAGTCGTCGTCCAGCCAGCGAACGAAGTACCTCGAGCGGTCGACGTACGTTCGAATCGTCGCCTCCTCGAGGCCAGCCGCCCGAAGCTCGGCCTCGAACTCGCCGAGTAGATCATGCAGCTCCGTGACCGACCAGGGGCCTCCCTTCGCAGACATCACGCCTCCTCCTCGTCGTCCTCTTCCTCGACCTGCTCCTCATCCTCGTCGCCGGCCTCTTCTTCGTCCTCTTCGTCGACCTCCTCCTCATCGACCTCTTCATCTACGTCGGCGGAGGTCTGATCCACGTACTCCTGCAGCACATCCGAGAGCGACCGCTTGCTGGTCGGACTCACCAGGAAGAACCACCATCCGTTCTCGCTCTTGCCTGCGATGGAGCGGGCGGCGCCCGAGGGCGTCTCAAACACCTCGCCGTCGACATCGAGCCGGCCGTCGGGAAGCACCGTGGCGCTTCGGTGGCTGTGCGCCTTGCGCCGTGCGTACACCACCGAGCCGGGCTCCAGGAGTCCCGCGCTGATCAGATCGGCGAGGCCGACGCGCTGGCGGGGCCGCTCCTCTGCCTTGGCGAACGCCGACTTGTGGCCTTCAGGCACGGGCCAGATCGTGAGCACGTCGCCGATCAGTCCCGCAGTCCTGGTCCGGATCTTCTCGTCGGTCCAATCGTCGCCGGCAGCGCTGAGGAGGTCGACGTTCAGCTTGAGAACGTCGTGTTCCTGGAGTGACGCCTTCTTCGAGGCCCAGGCGGAGTTCGAGACCTTGCTGTTCAGTTTCCCCGTGAGGAGCGTGAGGTTTCCGAGCGTGTGGATGAGCTGGTCACGCTCGGCTTCGGTCGTGCCGCTCGGGAGCGGCCAGTTCACGAGCCAGCGTCGGGGCATCACGTGCTCGATGTGGAACTTCCCCCGGGGCACCCGCTCGCCACCGAGACCCTCGGTGGCGCCAATCCACCCACGGCGATGATCTTCGATCGCTTCGAGAACCATCCGAAGCCGGCCCCGACGGAGGCGGAGGTACACGGGCAGCGTCGTCAGTTGCTGGGTGACCTCGGAATCGTCGGGCCAGTAGCGGCTGCCGACGCTCTGCCCCGCGAAGAACCGCTCGATCACATCGCCTGCCCGTGCCCGATCGTCCTTCTTGAGCTGGGTCACGAGCTCGGCAGCGATCTGGGTGTACGAGCTCGTCTGCGCACGAACCAGCATGCGCCGCACGAGCCAGCTCTCGATCACATCGAGTGACTTGCGGACCTGGTCCTCCGGGATCGGCTCCTGCTCTGGGTCGAGCAGCCAGACCATGACGGGCTTGAAGACCTCGCTCTCCAGCATGCTCGTTCGATACGCGAAGAGTTCGAGGTGGTCGATCGGGTTGCTCGCAGAAGCTCCCGAAACGAACGCCCGGTAAATGATGCTGGCGCGGTGGATCTGCTCAACCAGCGCCTCCATCGGGACACCCGATTCGAAGTCCGCGTAGTGCTTGAACCTGGAGAACACCTCGCGGGCGACGATCTCCTCGCCCGTCCGAGCGATGAGCCAGTGGTTCAGAAAGATCGACGACCGTGAGTACTTCAAGCGGCCGAACGTCACCTCGGCCTCCCAGAAGCCGGTCTCGAAGTCCTTCCAGTACTGCTCGTAGGTGGCCTCGACGTCGACTCCCTCCTCCATGAGCCGCTGGAAGACAAAGTTCTTGATGAGGTCCGCTGCGGTGAGGTGTGCGCCGCGGGCGTTCAGCGTCTCGAAGATCTCTTGGGCGTTCTCGTCCGCCGTCAGATCGATGACGACGAGCTGGAGCAGCTCGCGCACGGTGTGCTCGAGCTTGTCGGCGCGCTCGGCGACCTCCTCCGGTCCGTTGAGCTGGAGCCATTCGCGTGCCTGCTCAGCGAAGTAGCGATGTGCGTGAACGAGCCGCTCCCCTGCGAGCGCAAGATCCTCGTAGGAGATCGGGGGCTCGGCGCCCATCACGCAGTTGAACGCTGGGCGGTCCCTGTTCGTGGGCCACACCTTGAACTGGTCCTCCGGCTGCACGCAGAAGGCACTCGGGTTGACGACAAGAGCCTCGATTCTCAAGGCCGCCTGCCGGGCGTCGACCGCCAGCAGCTCGGCATGAAGCGCATCGAGGAGGAGCTGAAGGGTGGTCAAACGCTGCTGGCCGTCGATGACCGTCCGCGCCTGAAGCGAACCGACCGGATTCTGGACCTGCTGCAGCACGACTGCGCCGAGGAAGTGCGGCTGGTGCTTCGCAGCGGGATCCGCCAGAACCCGCTCGGCGACTCGGGTCACGTCGCGCCACAGCGGCTCCCACTGGTTTTCCAGGTTCCACACGTACGGCCGCTGGAACAGCGGCACGATCAACCGCTGCGGTTGCATGAACACCAGTTGCGGTGTCCGGACCTGTGTATCCATCAGCCTTCCTCGATCTTCACGCCAATGCCCTGGAGGGATTCGGCCAGTTCGGTGAACTCGGCGAGGGCGGCTTCGAGGTCCTCGACGATCTCGGCGGCGATCACTCCGGGCGGGGGGAGGTTGTCGGTGTCTTCCAGGCTCTCGTCGCGCAGCCAGAAGATGTCGAGGCTGGCCTTGTCCCTCGCCACCAGCTCGTCGTAGCTGAACCGGTGAAACCGGTCGCTCTCCTCGCGCTTGCCGCGTTTGCCGGGCTTGTAGCACTCGACGAAGTCGTCGAGGTCGGCCCGGGTGAGGGTGTTGGTCTTCAGGGTGAAGTGCTTGTTCGTCCGCAGGTCGTAAATCCACACGTCCTTGGTCCACGGCGTGTCCGAGCCGGGCTTGCGGTCGAAGAACAACACGTTGGCCTTCACGCCCTGGGCGTAGAAGATCCCCGTCGGAAGGCGCAGCAGGGTATGGACGTCGCACTCGTGCAGCAGCCGGCGCCGGATCGTCTCACCTGCCCCGCCCTCGAACAGCACGTTGTCGGGCACGACCACCGCTGCGGTGCCCTCGACCTTCAGCAGAGTCTTGACGTGCTGGACGAAGTTGAGCTGCTTGTTCGACGTCGACGCCCAGAAGTCGTCGCGCACCACCGTCATGCTCTGCTTCTCGGACTTGCCCTCGGCGGTGACGATCGTGACCGACGACTTCTTCCCGAACGGCGGGTTGGTCAGGATCATGTCGAACCGCTCGCCCGGGTCGGCTCGCAGCGCGTCATCGACATGGACCGGACTGTCGGACTCGGGGCTCTCGATGCCGTGCAACAGCAGGTTCATCGCACACAGCCGGGCCGTGTTGTCGACGATCTCCCACCCTGTGAACAGCCCTGAGCGGACGTGGCGCTTCTGGTCGGGGTCCAGATTCGGGTGGTGACGCAGGATGTGATCGAACGCTGCGAGGAAGAACCCGCCCGTACCGCACGCCGGGTCGCAGATCCGCATGTCGGGCGTCGGTTGCATCACGTCGACCATCGCCGCGATCAACGCGCGCGGGGTGAAGTACTGGCCGGCGCCCGACTTGGTGTCGGCCGCGTTCTTCTCGAGCAGGCCCTCGTAGGCGTCCCCCTTCACGTCGGCGTCGAGGGTCATCCAGTTTTCGTTGCCGATCAGGTCCTTGATGAGCCGTTCGAGCTTGGCCGGATCCTGAATCCGGTTCTGCGCCTTGCGGAACACGACGCCGAGCAGATCCTCGGTGCCGCCGAGGTGGTTGAGGATTGCGATGTAGTGCGCTTCGAGCGCTTCGCCCTTCAGGTCGAGCAACGACGGCCAGTCGTAGCCCTCGGGCACGATCCGATCGAGGCCGAGCTGGTGCTGCTCGTCGGCCATCTTCAGGAACAGCAGGTAGGTGAGCTGCTCCAAGTAGTCGCCGTACGACAGGCCGTCGTCCCGCAGGATGTTGCAGTAGTTCCACAGCTTGTCGACGATGACCCTCGAGTCGCTCACGATGCCTTCGCCTTCCGTGTGCGCTTGGTCGGTGCGGCCGCCCCCTCGGCCCGGACGCGATCGAGCAGTATCGACGCCGGCTCATCATCCGGATGCTTCGGTACGAGCTGGCCGGAGAATGCAGCGGCCAGGATTGCACGGCGGAGCGCTGCGGATCGACTAGCCGCTCGATCCAGCTCAGCATTCAGAGCCTGAACCTGATTGCGAGTAGACGTCATCGCCGTCTCGATCGCTTGCTGAACCTCGAGCGGTGGCATCGGCACCCGCAACTTGGCAAAGCGTCCCTTGTTGAGGATGGGCATCGTGGTGCTCGATGACGCAGCCCAAAGGTGTCGTTGGCCAGTCGGGCAGCTCAAGAGTGCGAGCAGGAACCCCGGCCTTGCGACTCCCTCGTAGGGCAGGATCCCATTGATCTGCTGATTGAAGGCCATCGGAACTTCTGTCACCGCTGACTTCCCGAGCGTCGCGCCGATGCAGGTGACCAGAACTGACCCGGCTGGGAGCGGGCGCGCCGCCCGGAAGCCGTGGGCGGAGAGTCGTCTGGTTGTGCCCGTCACCCGCCCGCCGTGAATGAGGTCTCCGGGCGTGGCGAACATGTAGTCCTCGCCCCACTGACCAGGCGACGATGACTTCGGCGTGGTGCCGGTGACAATCGCTCCCACCTCGCCGAGGACAGCCTTCCGGAGCGCCCGGTCAGCCCAGACCCGCTCGGCAGGGCCCCACACGAGCTGATCCGATTTTGGCTTAACACGAGCGAGGGACTCGACCGCGGCGGTGAGGCGGGAGAGGTGTTCCTCGATGGCGGCGACGATTCGCTCTTGCTCCGCTCGTGGCGGAAGAGGGACTGGGACCAGCCGGAGCTTCTCCTGCGGTAGGTGCCTAATGGTCGTTCCAGTGAGCAGCGGCTCGAGCCTCCGGGACAGCGCGAGGTGATGCAGTAGGTGCGCGAGGTAGTGCGGCGAGATCGCGCTAGTCGGCCGAATCCGATGAAGTGCCTTCTGCAGAGCGATCGTGCCGGGCCCCCGCCACACTGCAGCCCGACCGGGTTCGCCGCCCTCACACGCGATCACGTCTCCGGGTTGTGCGAGGACGCGATCGAGCTCCTCCGGCCGGATGTCCATCTCGGCGAGATCCGACAGATCAAAGCCTCCCCAGCGCACGTTGATGTTGCGCAGGTAGGGAGTCGGATGCAGGCCCGTTGCCTTCTTCTTGTCCAGCATCTTCCCGAGAGATGTCGCCGCGATCTCGCCGATCGACGTCCACTCCCATCCGCGTGGTAGTTCGCTCATGCGGCGATGGCCTCAGTGAGTTCGGCGAGGAGGTCGTCGAGGTCCTGGCCAAACAGCTCGCGGGCGCGGCCGAGTCCGCCGCGCTGGCTAAACGGCGGGTCGAGCAGCTCTCGCGGCTCGATCGACAGCGAGGCGGCGAGGTGGTCGCGGATGAGGCGTAGCCAATCGAGTTGCTCGTCGGTAAAGGTGCGGCCCGCCGTCTCCTGCTGGAGCAGCCAAGCCTCGAACCGTTCCTCGACCTGTTCGGGGAACGGTTCCAGCTCATCGTCTTCGCCGAGCGTGAACCGGACGAGGGAGACGATGTTGGTGAGCACGGTGCCGGCCGAACCCCGGACCTTGGACGCGTCGAGCGTCTCGTAGGCCTCCCACAGCCGTTCGGGCGTCCAGCGGTGCGGGGGCTTCCCGATAGCTTCGGCCAGCTCCTTCACGTCGCGGTAGGTGAGTCGCTTGGCGTAGGGGCGGCTGTAGAGCACTTGGAGGGCGGTGATCTCGTCCTTGTGCTCGTCGAGGAACGCCCTGAACGAGCCGACGTACTCAGCGGCCCGGGCCCGGGCGTCGACGGCGAACTCGGCGCGGGTGATCTCGTCGATGCTTATCTCGTCGATCATCTGGTCAAAGCTGCGCTGCACGTTGACCAGCTGTTCGCGGAGCTCGGGGTTGGCCGCGATCGGCTCGAGTGCGTGGTTGAACATGCCGGCCCTCGCTACGGCAAGAAACGCTTCAGGCGCTACTGACCGGTCGCCACCCGATTCGACGTAGGCGCGGACGTTTGCCTGCGCGAGCTGGCGGTCTGGGTCGAGCGCATCGACGAGACCGTGCTCGATGGCTTTGAGTGACTGACCAGCGAGACCTTCGAGCTTCTCGCGATCAGCCGGGGCGATACGGCTGTCGATCCGAGCGAGGCGGGAGGCGAGGGTGGAGACGAGGTCCTCGCTGACCTGACCGAGCGCGACCTGGTGCAGGAGCTTCTCGAGCGACACGCCCCGCTTGCGTTCCAGCGGCGTGGTTTCGATGAGCTTCGTCTCGGTGACCCCGACAGCGTCGACGAGCACGAACCGGTCCTTGTGGGCGGCGTCGGGGGTCACCACCTGCAGATCGCTGTCGGGGATGGTGCGGACACCCCGGCCCTTCATCTGCTCGAAGAAGTTCCGGGACCGCACCATCCGCATGAACACGACCATCTCGATGGGTTTCACGTCGGTGCCGGTGGCGATCATGTCGACGGTCACGGCGATGCGGGGGTAGTAGCTGGTGCGGAAGTCCTGTAGGAGCTGCTCGGGCTTCGCGCCGTCCGAGGACTTGTAGGTGATCTTGGCGATCACGTCGTTGCCCTTGCCCAGCTCCTCACGGGCGATGCGCACGATGTCCTCGGCGTGGCTGTCGTCCTTGGCGAAGATCAGCGTCTTGGGGATGTGGCGGAGCCGGCCGTGCTCGTCGACCTCGCGGTCGGGGAACATCGCCGGCATGTTGTCGCGCAGCGCCCGGATGACGGTGCGGATCTGGTCCTTGGCGACGACCTTCTTGTCGAGAGCCTTCTCGTCGTAGGTGAGATCCTCGTCGACCTGCTCGAGACGTTCGTCGCGGGTCTCGCGGTCGCGGAACGTCGTCCAGTAGCCGGCCTCGATGGTGGAGCCGCCCTCGCTGATGGCCGTGGAGAGGCGGAACACGTCGAAGTCGACGTTCACGCCGTCGGCGACGGCCTGGGGGAACCCGTACTCCATGACCAGGTTCTTGTTGAAGAACCCGAAGGTCTGCTTGCCGGGGGTTGCGGTGAGCCCGATGAGGAAGGCGTCGAAGTACTCGAGGACCTGGCGCCACACCCCGTAGATCGAGCGGTGGCACTCGTCGACGATGATCACGTCGAACATCTCGATGGGGAGCGCCTGGTTGTAGTCGACCTCGACCGGTCGCTCGGGGCTGAGCTCGTAGGCCGATTCCTCGTCGAGATCCTCGGGCAGGTCAGCCTCGCCGCGCAGCATCGAATAGACGCGCTGGATGGTGCCGATGCACACGCTCGCGACCGGGTCGACCTTGTTGTGGGTCAGGTGCTGGACGTTGTAGAGCTCGGTGAACTTTCGGCCCGAGCCGGGCACCTCGAAGCCCTGGAACTCCTTGAGGGTCTGCTTGCCGAGGTTTCCTCGGTCGACGAGGAACAGGATGCGCTTGGCCTGGGCGTGGCGGATCAGCCGCTCGCAGATGTTCGCCGCTGCGAAGGTCTTGCCCGACCCAGTCGCCATCTGGATCAGCGCCCGGGCGTGGTTGTCCTTGAGCGAGCGCTCCAGGTTGGTGATCGCCTCGAACTGCGCACGACGGAGCCGGCCCGGGTCTTCCTCCACCTCCGGCATCGCCGGGATGCGGGCCCGGAGCGTTCCGCCGCCGTGGTTGACGTGATCTTCGATCTGCCATTCGAGCGTCTCGGGACGGTGGAACCAGAACACCCGCCGGGCGGTCGGCTCTGGGTCCATCCGGCAGGTGAACCACGTCTCGTCGCCGGTCGACTCGTACCCGTAGGGCAGGCGACCGTCGAGGAGGTAGGCGGGCAGCTCGTCGGGGACGTTGTCCTGGTACTTGACGGTCTGCCACTCGACGCCCGAAAGGGTCGTGCCCTTCTTCTTCGCCTCGATCACCCCGACGGCCTGGCGGTTCACGAACAGCACGTAGTCGGCCGGGCCCGCGTTGGTGACCAGCTCCCGTACCGCGACGCCGGTTCCGGCGTAGAGGTTGACCGCCTTGTAGTCCTGCACCACCCAGCCGGCAGCCTCCAGCATGGCGTCGATACGCTGCCGGGCCTTCTGCTCTGGGGGGATGTAGGAGTCGTCCGCCGGGTTCATGGCCCTCCGAGGCTACGCAAGCACGTACATCGCTGCCGTGACGCCACCGGAAACCCCGCAATCGCTGCTCACAGCCCGATTCCGATGTCGAGATCGGGCGCTTCGACGGCGGGCCGCGGAGGTCGTTCCTCGACCGTCGGTGTCCGCTGGACAACCGGAAGAAGGGGATCGTCCTCTGCGCCCTCGTCGACGGCCATCGACTTGGCGGCGGAGCGGCGGACGGCCGAACGGACGGCTTCGTCGGGCTCCTTCACGATCTCGGGCGCGTGGCGGATGTCGGCGCGTTGATCGTCGACGACGAGGTACAGGTCGTTGCGCGTCACGCCGCGCGACATCGCCGTGTAAAGGTGCTCGCGGGCCATCGTGTCGTCGGCGAGGACGAAGACCTGATCGGCGGTCGCACCCTGGGCCTTGTGGATGGTCATGGCGTAGCCGTGGGTGAGGTTCCCTTCGGCGATGTACGAGAACGGGATGGCGAGCGACCGTTGCTCGGTCACCGCGACCACCACCTCGCGGCGCCGTAAGTCGATCTCCGTGATCGTGCCTCGGGTGCCATTGAGCACGTCGAGGCGGTAGTCATTGCGCAGGGCGAGCACCTCGTCGCCAAGCGCGTAGCTCCTGCCGTCGTGTGTCAGCTCGTCCGCTCCGAGGATGCTGGTCTCCTGCAAGGCCAGCCGAACCCGGCGATTGAGCTCGTCGACCTCGGACCGGCGGGCGGCGAGCATCAACGGCTGGTCCCCGGCAAGGCGGGACTCGACGTAGGCGCCTACGAGCTGGTCGCGGGCATCGCCGGCGGTCACGGCGTCGTGAACCCGACCGTAGGAGCGGTAGGTGTCGAGCGCATCGTCGGTATCGCCTCTGCGCAGCGAATCGAGAGCCTCGACCTCCCACCGCTCGGTCTGCCGCCGGTTGTCCGTCAACGCGTTGGCATCAAGGCGCCGGGCGAGCCCGGCGAAGGCGCCACCCGCTTTGATCTCGGGAAGCTGGCGGGGATCGCCGACGAGCACGACCTTCGCTCCGGCCTGCCCGGCGTGTTCGAGGAGCCGGAGCAGCTTCCGGGTCCCCACCATCGCGGCTTCGTCGACCACCACGATGTGGTGGTTGCCCAGCACGTTGCCCGGCGACCGGTCGAGCTGGCCGAGCAGCCGGTCGATGGTCGACGAAGGGATGCCCGATCCGTCCTCGAGCTGGCGGGCAGCCTGCGCAGCGAGTGCAGCGCCGATCACCTGGTAGCCGGACGCCGTCCAGGCTTCGTGCGCGGCCGCGAGCGCGAAGGTCTTCCCCGCTCCGGCCACGCCCTCGACGATGTCGACGCCAGCTCCACTCGTACAGATGAACTCGACCATCCGATGCTGCTCATCGCTCAGCGTCGGCCGTCGCCCGATCGCGGAGTCCAGCTCGTCGCGCGCAGCGACGCCGACGCTGGCGGTCAGTCGTGCTGCCGCGACCGCGAGCACCCTGCGTTCGGTGGCGAGCATCTCCTCAGTGGTGAACCGTTGGTCATCGACACGAGCAGGCGCCGTCTTGCCATCGGCCCGACGGATGCACTCGCCGTCGACCTTGCCGAGCGGGACGACGTCGCGCGAGACGAGAAAGTCGTCGGCCAGGCGGACGATGTCGTCGATGTCTGCGCCGGCTTGGACCTGCTCGCAGATCTCTCGGATGACGTCGCGTCGGTTGAAGGTGGCGTCCTTCTCGGTGAGCCCGGTTGGGCTGGCGAGGTGGGCGAAGAGCAGGTTCGTGTTGGGCAGTGCCGGGTCGCGTCGGCGGGTGTCGTGGCAAACGTCGTCGAGGCTGAAGCGGCTGACCCCCATGGAATCGGCTCGGCGTCGCCACTCAGGGGCCAGGTCCTCGGCAGTGACGTTGGGGTCCTTGGCCTGGCGGGTGGCGTAGGCGGCGACCTGGGCGGCTCGGCCCGAGGTGAGGCCTCGCTCGTCGAGGTGGTCCTCGATCTGCTGGCGGCGCTGGGAGAACTCCCACACGACCTCTCGGTCGATGCCGACGACATCGGAGATCCCGTTGATCGGCCGGTCCCACTCCACGCCGAGCCTGCGGGTGAGTTCGGCCCGCAGCTGGGCCTCGTAGAGGTAGCCCGCGGTCTTGGCCCACCCGTACAGCGGCCGAGCATCGAGCGCCGACCAGCGGCCATCCTCCGCGCTGTGGACGACGTTGGCGACGAGCACGTGCGTGTGGAGCTGGGGGTCGCCGGCCCGGGATGTGCGGTGCCGAAAGGAGGTGGCCACGAACCCCTCGGCACTCATCTGGGTGCGCCCGCCCTTGCCACGGCGAGCACGGGCGGTCTCGTCTTCGAGGACCCGGAGCGTGCGCTCGACAGCGAGGTCGTGGGCCGCTCGGACCTCGTCTGCGACCTCGGGCGAACCGAGGGCGAAGAGCAACGACACCGTCTTGGGCGCCGAGAAGGTGGCGTCGAACCCGGGGACCTTCGGAGCGCCTTGTGCTCGGGTGAGGCGTTCGCCGGTGGTGGGGTCGAGCGAAGCGAGCACGGCGTGGAGGTCGTCGCCGTCGACCTCACCCGTGAGGGCGAGCCGCTCTGACGATCGACCGATCCACCGGCCCGGCGCTTCGCCGGCACCGGTGTAGTAGTCCTCGACGCCGCTGGCGACGGTGTCGAGGTAGTACTGGGCCTTGCCCGGCGCGAGCGCAGCGAGAGTCAGCACGGCCGCACCTCGGGTGGACCGGCTGGCACGGGCCGGCAGGGCACCGCAGGTGCAAGTGCGTCAGCTTGGTCAGTGGTTCGGTGGAGAGGTCGGTCGAGCACGGGGATCAGGCCTCGCCGAAGAGGGAGGGCT
>CAYUOL010000075.1:0-14182 GCA_964446345.1 uncultured Iamiaceae bacterium
GCCCGACTCGAGCGACGCGAGCACCTGCAGGCTCACGACCGTGCCCGTGACGATTGCGGCGGGGCGCCGGCTACGGAACAGCAGACCCAGACCACCCAGGTAGATGCCGACGCACACGGCGACCACCACGAGGTTGAGCAGCCCGCCCGACAACCAGGCCTCGGTCGGCAGGGTGAGGTTCACCGCGGTGACGAGGTCGTTCTGCGCCAGCAGCTCGTACTGGTGCCCGATGTCGTTCGTGGGATCGAACGCCTGCTTCTCGGGGTACAGCACCCGCGGGATGAGCACGACCGGGAGATCGGAGTAGAGGCTGTTGCCGTAGTAGGGGTACCGGTCGGGCACCCAGGTCGAGAAGTACCCGAGCATGTCCGAGTTGGAGAAGCGGTACGCCGACTCGCCGAGCTGCTCGACCGTGGTCTGCGGGATGCTGTCGCGCGCGTAGTCGAGGTAGGTCAGGCCCTGCTCGATCTGGGACCCCTCGACCAGACCCGCCTTCTTGTCGGTGCGGTACTCGGTCTTGGTGACGTTGAGCAGCACCAGGACCATCACCGCGAGCAACAGGCCCGTCCAGGGCACCTTGCGGCGGTACGAGATGAGCAGCGCCAGCAACAGGAACCCGGGCGCGGCGCCCGTGTAGAGCAGCCCGGTGCCGAGGCCCGTCAGGACGATGTAGGCGGCGACGCCAAGAAGGAAGAGCTTGTGCGGCCAGGCCAGCTGGCCCCGCACCCACAGGATCAGCATCAGCACGGCGCCGAGGTAGCCCATGTACTGGATGAGCGGCATCAGCGAGCCGAGCCGGGCCGACAGGCCGAACCGGTTGGCCACGAACCCGAACACCATGGTGCCGAAGATGAGCGCGTAGCAGCGCCCGAGCACCTTGCGCACCTGCAGCGCCGGTTCGATCTCGTGGGCGGGCAGGCGCGTGCGGGTGCGGGCGAGCCAGTTGGTCAGCAGCGCCGCGCTGAAGAGGATGGCGTTGAACAGCGCGAGGAACATGAGGCCGCGCGTGCGGATCGCGGCGTCGAAGCGGTACTGGTACAGCGTGATCGTCTTGGCGAACAGCACGGTCACGTAGACGAAGATCGCCTGCACCAGCGCGTACAGGTTGACGAAGGGGTAGAAGCGGCTCTTGTCGAGCGGCAGGGCGACGAACACGCCCAGGCACAGGGCGAGGGTCAGGGCGCCCCAGAGGCGCGCCTCGAGCGGCAGGTCCGGGTAGTTGCGCACGACGAACGCGGCGGTGACCGCGAGGAAGAAGCCGCGGCCGGCGTTGGACGTGCCGGGGAACAGCGCGATCGAGACCACGCCCCACACGGCCACCGAGCCGAGCAGCGTCGGGATGAGCGCGTCGGAGATCAGCGCGAGCGCCAGGACGTCGAAGGCCAGCAGCACCCCGTAGTACACGAACGCGAACTGGCGGCTGCGACTGCTCCCCGCCCAACGGGCCGGGTCGGCGACGAGGACGTCGGTCACGACGGCGCTCCGGCGGTCGCGGCATCCGCGCGGGCTGCTTCGGCTTCGCGCGCCTTGAGGTCGGTGCACATCTCCTGCCAGGCCTCGAACAGGGCGCGCTCGAAGCCGGCGCGGCGGTCGAGGAAGCCGAGCGAGACGACGTAGACCTGCACGAACCGCAGCGCCGGCTTCGCGCTGTCGGGCAGCAGGTCCCACACGCGCTGGCGCAGGAACCGGCGACGCACCGAGCGGTCGCGCACGGCCTGCCCGAAGCTCACCCGTTGCTGGCCCTCGTCCCGCGCCCGGCGGCGAGCATCGGCCTCGACCGTCGAGTAGTGGTTGTGCTTCGCGATGTACTTCTCCCACGAGTCGACGTCGGCGTGCTCGAGCCACCCGTCGAGGTACACGATGCGGGCGTCGTCGGGCACGACCAGCGTCTCGTTGGCGGCCCGCTCGCCGTAGGCGGAGTAGCCGGCGCGCCACATGCGGATCGACCAGGTGCGCCCGAACCCGCCGTGCTTCAGCACGCGTCCGTCGAAGCGGCGGCGCACGGGGACGATGTAGATGTCGGCATCATCACGGCCCGAGGCCGCGATGCCCGCCAGCTCGGCGCCCAGCTCGTCGCTCAGCCACTCGTCGGCGTCGAGCGTGAACGCCCACGCGGCGCCGCCCCAGCGCCGCTCGATCTCGGCCAGGGCCCAGTTGCGCTGGGCGGCGTAGCCCTCGAAGGCGTGCTCGACGACCACCGCACCCTCGGCCTCGGCGATCTCCCGGGTGCGGTCGGTGCTGTGCGAGTCGACGACGAACGTGATGTCGGCGACGGCCTGCATCGAGCGCACGGCGCGCGCGATGTTGCGCTCTTCGTTCAGGGTGAGGACGCACCCGACGAGGCGAGGTGCAGCTGACGGATCCACCACCGTCGATTCGCCCTCCCGGGCCGTCGCAGTCACCCGTCCACCCTACTGGCCGCCCCCGGCATGCCAAGATCTCCCGATGGCACGAGGGCTTCTCCCGATGGCACGAGGGCGAGCCGCACGGGTCACGGTCGCGGCGCTCGGCCTCGCCGCCGCGGGCGTCGCGCTGGCCGCCTGCTCGCCGGACCCCCAGGGAGGCGCCGGCGACGCCCCCATCGGCAAGGTCGAGACCGACCCATGGGTCGTGCTGAACAACGTGGACGGCTTCCCGAACGTGGCGACGCGCTGCCGCGGCGCCAACGGCATCTACGTCACGCGCTCGGCCGGCGACTCGGCCGACGCCCTCGTCGTCATCCCCAACGACCCGGCCTGCGCCGGCGGCGGCAGCACGACGAGCTCGTCGACCACGACGCCGGGCGGCACCGTCCCCCTCCGCTGACCACGACCGACCATCTCGGACCACCACCGAGCGTCGTTCCTGGTCGCGAACGTCGGTTCTCCGGTCAGGCCGGGGTGGTGAGCGCCGCCGCGGCCTCGAGCGTCGTGCGGGTGGAGGCGATGGCGTCGGCAGCGGCGCTGGGTCGTGCGCCCGCGAGGATCTCGCGGAACGCCACCACCTCGGCCTTGTGGCCCTTGTCCTGGGGGCGGGTGGTGGCGCTCTTGCCGTCGAGCACGACTTCGCGGAAGTCGATCACGCTCGCGCTGTGGCCCCTCCCGAGCACGTCGATGCGCTCCTTCTCGACCGAGCTGTCCCCGCCGGCGGCATAGGTGATCGCGGCGACCGAGCCGTCGGCGAACTGCAGCGCCACGACGGTGTCCTGCGCAAGCACGAGCTCGCCGTCGGGGGCGCCGCCGCCGAGCGCGGTCGCGGTGGCTGCGGGCCGGCCGACGATCGCGGCGCAGGTGTCGACGAAGTGGCACACCTCGCCGAGCAGGCGACCGCCCTGGCGCCGGTCGTGGTACCAGTGCTTGGCGGGCAGGCTGCCGGCGTTGACCCGGTAGGTGAGCACGAGCGGGCCGGCGGCCGCGGCGAGGTGGTCGCGGACCTGGCGGATCGGATCGGACCAGCGGCGGTTGAAGCCGACGAACAGCTCGGCGTCCGGGCGCTCCGCACGGGCGGCCTCGATCGCGTCGAGCTCCGCGAACGTGAGGGCCAGCGGCTTCTCGCAGAAGACGTGCTTGCCGGCGCGCAGCGCCTGGGCGACGAGGGCGCCGTGGGCGTCGTGCGGCGTGGCGATGACGACGACGTCGACGTCGGCGTGCTCGATCACAGCCTCGGCGCCCGAGACGGCCTCCTCGAAGCCGGCGCGCTCGGCGAGGTGGCGGGCCGACAGCCCGCTCGCGGAGGTGACGGCGACGAAGCGGTCGAACCCGGCCTCCCGGAAGGCGGGCAGCAGCACGGTCGACGCGAACGCGCCGGCGCCGATCAGCCCGACCCCGGGGTTCGTGGACCGCCGGACGGGCGCGACCCGGATCGCCTGCCCTGCTGTCGCGCTCGCGGCGTCGGGGTAGTCGAGCTGGATGCCGACGTAGGGCTCACTGCGCTCTTCGATGAGCGCGTACGCCGCCGTGGCGTCGGCGATCGCGAAGCGATGCGTCACGAGGTCGTCGACGCGCAGGCGGCCGGTGGCGAGCAGGTCCACGACGGTCTCGAGGTTGCGGCCCTCGGTGAAGCGCACGAACCCGGCGGGGTAGTCGACGCCCCAGTCCTCATACGAACGTTCGTACCGCCCCGGGCCGTACGAGCGGGCGAAGCGGATGGTCAGCTCCCGTTCGTAGTACGGGCGGCGGTCGAGCTCGAGGCCGACGTCGCCGACCACGACGACGTTCGCCCGATCACGGCAGAGGTCGGGTGCGCGCTGCATGATCGCCGACGACGATCCGGCGGCGGCGACGATCACCGCGTCGGCGCCACGGCCGCGCGACCAGTCGAGCACGGCTCGGGTCGTGTCGGCGCCGACGTCGACCGCGGCCTGGGCGCCACCCGCCTGCGTGCGCGCCACGGCGGCGGCGTCGAGATCGATGCCGAAGACGTCGGCGCCGCTGGCCTGCGCGAGGCGCACGGAGAGCTGGCCGACGAGCCCGAGGCCGACGACCACCACCTTGGAGCCGGCCTCGATGTCCGCGAGGCGCACCCCGTGCAGCGCGATGGAGGCGATGGTCGCCATGGAGGCGTCCGCCGCGGACACGCCGTCGGGCACGGGGACGCAGAGCAGCGACGGCACGGCCTGGATCTCGGCGTGGTTGGCCTTGGCGGCGCCGCCGGTGGCGACGAGCTGGCCCGGCACGATGCCCGTGACGGCGTCGCCGACCTCGATCGCGATGCCGGCGCCCGAGTAGCCGAGCGGCATGTCCTCGTCGAGCCGCGCGCGCACGGTCTTCGCCGTGGTCAGCACGCCGTCCGCCCGGGCCTTCGTGATCACCTGGCGGACGAGGTCCGGGCGGGCCCGGGCCTTGTCGAGCAGGCTCGATCGCGCCAGCGCCGTGACGGCCTTCTCGGTGCCGGGCGAGATCGACGACGTGACCGTCCGCACGAGCACCTCGGTCGGGCTGATCGTCGGCCGCGGCACGTCGACGACGCGCACCGGCCCCCCGTTGACCGCCTGCACGACCTGCTTCATCGGGCCCCGTCCTCCCCGAGGACGACGTGCCGGTTGCGGGAGGGCGTCGCCGGCGACGCCATGTCGCGACCGGGACGTCGGGGTTGGGGCGCGCGGGGGGACATGGGGCGTCAGTCTGCCCGATCCGCTGCGGGTGCCCGTGCCGACCGACGGCCGTGGTCGTGCCGGCCGTGGTCGTGCCGGGGCGCGCGCCGCGTGCCGGTCAGCCGTGGTGCTCGTGCCAGGACTGGAGGCAGACGAGGGCCCAGGCGGCGAGGGCGACGTCGGCGCGGCCGGTGGCGGCCGCGCGGTGGATCTTGCGGGCGGCGCGGCGCGAGACGAGGCCGGCGTCGGCGACGGCGTCGATGCGCTCGCCCAGACGATCGCCCGGCGCCCCTTGGAACCACGCGCGGGCCGGGCCGCCGAAGCCGCTCTTGGGCCGGTCGACGATCGCGTCGGGCACCACGCCGAGCGCGGCTGCCCGCAGCGGCACCTTGGTCGTGCCGTCGACGATGAACGAGTCTGCCGGCGCGGCGTACGTCGGGCGCACGACGACCTCGTCAAGCAGCGGCACGCGGACCTCGACGCTCGTCGCCATCGAGGACTTGTCCACGTAGGCCAGGTTGAGGTTGGGCAGGAACTGCGCGCGGTCGAACGCCAGCGCGTCGGCGAGCGTGGTGGCGGCCAGGGGCGTGCTCTGCGCGTCGAGCTCTTCGTGCGCGAGGTTCGCGGCGCCGGGCACGAGCGACGCGAGCTCGTCGAACGTGAGCTGCGCCATCATCCGCCAGTAGTGCGGCGGGCGCTGGTCGCCGACGGCGCGGGCCAGCTTCTGGGCGTTGCGCCGCGCCGCGTAGCCCGGGCCCGGTGTGGCGCCGAGCAGGGCCGGCGATGCCGTCGCGAGCGCCCGGCGCACCGATCGTGGGAGCGCTGCGGCCCGGCGCGCGACGGGGAGGTTGCCGTGGCGCGGGTACCCGGCCCACAGCTCCTCGCCGCCGACCCCGGACAGCAGCACCTTGTGCGGGCTCGCCCGGCACAGGCGGTGCAGCGTTATGGCGGCGGGGTCCGCGACCGGGTCGTCGAAGAACGGGCTGAGGGCGTCGAGGTCGCGCTCGGCGTCGAGATCGATCTCGACCTCGGTCAGCTGCACCTCGGGCATCGCAGCGGCGACCTCGCGGGCGTACCGGGTGTCGTCGGGGACCATCTCGAGCTTCTGCGAGGCCGCGTCGAAGCCGGCCGTGAGCGCCGCCAGCTCGGCGTCGCCGTAGTGCTGGGTCATGAGCTCGAGCAGGATCGTCGAGTCGAGGCCGCCGGAGAACAGCAGCCCCACAGGCACGTCGCTCAGCAGCTGACGATCCGTTGCGTCGCGGATCGTCGCCAGGAGCTCGTCTGCCGCGAGGGCCGCGCCGGCCTCGGTCGGCGGCTGCCAGTAGCGCCACGCTCGCGCGGCCGTGCCGTCGAAGGAGAGCGCGTGCGCCGGCGGCAGCTTGTGGATCGCGCGCCACGGCGTGCGCGGATGGGGGATCCACAACAGGGTGAGGAACTGCGCGATCGCCACCCGGTCGTGGTCGCGCCCGAGCGCGGGTTGCAGCGCCAGCAGCGCCCGCGGCGCCGAGCCCGCGTAGAGGACGCCGCCGTGCTCGGCCCAGTACAGCGGCTTCACGCCCAGCCGATCGCGCGCCAGCAGCGCGCGCCCGTCGCGCTCGTCGACCAGCGCGAACGAGAAGATGCCCTCGATGCGCTCGAGCACGGCGTCGCCCCACTCGATCCACCCCCGTAGCAGCACCTCGGTGTCGGAGGTGCCCCGGAAGCGGTGGCCTTGCGCCTGCAGCTCGGAGCGCAGCGCCGGCGAGTTGTAGAGCTCGCCGTTGTACACGAGGCTCACCCCGCGATCGTCGTCGACCATCGGCTGCGCGCCGGTCGGGGACAGGTCGATGATGCTGAGCCGGCGGTGCGCGACGCCGTAGGGCCAGCGGGCGCCACTGCGGTCGACCGTGCGCTCGGCGAAGCTGTCGGGACCGCGGGTGGCCAGCGTGTCGCCGGCCCGGCGCAGCGCCTCGGGGGTGACCTCGGCGCCGAACGCACCGACCCACCCGCACATCAGTGCGACCCTCCTGCAGCGAGCAGCGCCGCCTCGGACGCGATCCCCTCTGCGAACGGCCGAGGGGCGAAGCCCAGCTCGTCGCGGGCTTCGGTGATGTCGAACGCCTTGTCCTCGCTCAGCCGCTCGAGCTGCTCGGCCTTGAGACGGGGGTGGGGGGCCAGCCGTTCGTAGAGCCGCATGGCGCCGATCGTCGGCCCCAGGGGGACGGGTACGAGGCGGGGTCGTCGCCCGACGGCGTCGCCGGCCTGCTCGAGCAGCGTTCGGAACGTGATCGCCTCGGGCCCGGCGACGTTGTAGGCGCGGCGGATGGTGCCCGGCCGCTCGAGCGCGTTGACGATCGCGACGGCGAGATCGTCGACGTGCACCGGTTGCTGCAACCGCTGGCCGCCACCGGGCACGGGGAGCACCGGCACCTTGCGGATCACCTGCAGGAGCCGCGCCAGGTTCCGATCACCCGGCGTGCCGTAGATCATCGTCGGGCGCACGACGGTCCACTCGAGCGGCGTGGCCGTCACGGTGTCCTCGCCGGCCTTGCGGCGCGGCTTGGAGGGCGCGTCCAACGTCGTGAAGATCGCGGTGCTCGACACGTACACCCCCCGCGTGAGCCCGACCTCGGCGGCCGCGCTCACGATCGCCGGCGCTTGGCCGAAGCCCAGCGACGCGAGGTTCACGAGCAGGTCTGCGCTCGCTTCGGCGAACGCCGCATCGAGCGACGCCGGGTCGTCGAGGTCGCCCAGGACGGGTCGGGCGCCCCGCGCCTCGACGGTCTCGGCGGCCGCCGCGGATCGGGCCAGCGCCACCACGTCGTAGGCGCGGGCGCGCAGCTCGGCGAGGACGTGGCGACCCAGGAACCCGCTGGCGCCGGTGACGAGGACGGTGGTCACGCCGGTGAGGCCTTCCGCTCGGTGCGCTCGGTGCCGGTTCTTCCGGAGGGTCGGCCGGGGCGAGCGCCCGTGCCCTCGGCGCCGGCCGTCCGCACGCGCTCGCGCACCGCGTCCACCTCGGCCTCGTGCAGCGCGAGCACGTTGCGACCGGTGCCGCCGGGCCGGGCGCCGTCCGCCGGAACCCACGACGAGGGCGTCACCCGGCGCGTCGGGGGGTCGTACGCGAACGCGGCGTAGCCGAGGGGCTCGAGGACCGCGGCGATCGCGGCAGGGTCGTTGGCTTCGACGATGAGGGCGGGGTGCGCTTCGCGCAGCAGGGTGCGGGTGCCCTCGAGCACCTGGGCCTCGCGTCCCTCGACGTCGATCTTCACGAGGGCGACCGGTCGGCGGGGACGCAGGTCGTCGTCGAGTCGCACGACCTCGACCGCCTCGGCCTCGGCCCCGTCGCCGTCCGGATCCGGCTCGGGCTCGCCCTCGAGCAGGTGGTTCGTGCAGTCGAGTCCGACCGTCAGCAGGCCGCGGCCCGCCCGATCGCCGACGGCGACGCGGCGCACGCGCGTGCGGGTGCTCAGCCAGTTCAGCTCGATGTTCTCGACGAGGTGCGCCGCCGCCTCGCTCGACGGCTCGTAGGCCCAGATCTCGGTGTCCGGCACCGACCCGGCGAGCAGCGAGTACACGCCCACGTTGGCGCCGACGTCGACGAAGGTGTCCCCGGGGCGGAGGAGGTCGAGCAGGAAGCGCATGTCCGCCCACTCGGGCAGCCCGGTGTAGAGCACCGCCGACGCGGCGCTCTGGTGCGGGTGGCAGCGCAGCTTCATCCCGCCGGCCATCGTGATCGTCAGCGGACGGCCGGTCGCGCGCTGCCAGGCCTGCCAGCCGGCGACGCGACCCAACGCCCGGGCTCGGCCGCGCCCGCCGCCGCGTGCGGTCTCGGGGTGCGTCCACACGAAGCGGACCAGCGCGGCGGTGGAGGCGACGCGGCGCGCGCCGGCGGGGGATGGTGCCGGCGCCGCACCGTCGCCCGTCACCGAGCGGAGGATCGCGCGGTAGGTCCGCGCGAGCTCGCGCCGATCGAAGTGCGCCCGCACGTAGGCGTGGCCGGTCCGGCCCATGGTGCGGCGTCGCGCGGGATCTTCCGCGAGCTCGCGGACCGCGCCCGCGATCGCGTCCACGTCTTCGGGCTCGACCACGAGCGCGCCGCCCTCGCGCAGGATCTCGGCGGGCTCGCCGCGCACCGCGCCGACCACGGCCTTGCCGGCGCCGAAGTACTCGAAGATCTTCGACGGGATGAACGTGGTGAAGAGCGGGACGTCGCGCAGCGGGACCAGGCAGATGTCGGCCGCGTGCAGCAGCGAGGCCACCTCGTCGCGGGGCACCCCGGGGCGCAACGTCACCGAGTGGACGCCTCGTGCCTCGAGCTCGCGCACCCGTGCCTCGAGCGCCGGCTTCGCTGCGCCCTCGCCGACGAACGCGAAGTGGATCGGTTCGTCGCGCAGCTGCGCCGCGGCGTCGGCGATCGCCGTCAGCCCGTGCGAGATGCCGTGCGCGCCGATGTACAGCACGAGCACGTCGTGCTCGCCGGCCCCCAGCGCCGTCCTCGCCGCGCGCACCGCCGCCGGGTCGCCCGCTTCGGGCTGGAAGCGGTCGAGGTCGACGCCGTTGCGGATCGTGTGGATCTTGGCGGCCGGGACGCCGCGGCGGATGAGGTCGTCGCGGAACCCGTCGCTCACCACCACGACCGCGTCGGCGGCGCGGTACGCAGCGAGCTCGAGGGTCTCGAGCACCTTGATGATGGTGGGGTTGGTGAGCACCCCGAGCTCGACGAAGATCGCCGGCCACAGGTCGCGGATCTCGACCACGAAGCGGGCCCTGCGGCGCCGGGCGAGGATCCAGGCGGAGAGGATCGCGAAGAACGTCGGCGAGGACACGATGACCACGTCGGTCTCGCCCACGGCGGAGCGGCCGAGCACCACGCTCGAGACCATGAAGCTGAGGTGCCCGACGGTCTTCTTGACGAAGCCCTCGTTGGGCGTCGCGTAGAGCCACGTGCGCACGACCCGGTAGCCGTCGGTCGTCTCGATCACGCGGCGCACGCCCCGGTACTCGGGCGGGATCACACCGGTGGGGTGGTTCGGCATCCCGGTGAGCACGGTGACCTCGTCACCCGCATCGGCCCACGCCTTCGCGAGCTCGCTGAGCCGCGCCTGCGGCGCGCCGATCTCGGGTGGGAAGTAGTGGGTGACGACGAGGATGCGCACGGGGTCGTTCAGTCGGCCGGGGCAGGTCAGGCGGGCACGGCGGTCGGTCGGCCGGGACTACGCGGCCTGGCGGCGGCTGGGGGTGCCGTCGGTGACCGTCGTGGAGGACGGGCGCCGGCGGGCGGCCCACGCGAGCACCCGCGGCAGCGCCAGGTACCCGACGGCGACGACCGGGATCAGCAGGTCGGCCGCGATGCGCGCGGAGGTGGAGGTGGTGAGGCTCACGAGGCCGAGCAACGTGCACACCGTGGAGAACGCGAGCACGGTCAGCGAGGTCGCGACGTGCGACCAACCCCGATCGATCAGCTGCTGGTAGATGTGCTCGTGGTGCGACTCGCTCCACTTCTTGCCCTGGCGAATGCGGTTGACCAACGTGAAGCTCGTGTCGGCCAGGTAGATGACGAGCGGACCGAGCACCGCCTCGGGCGGGCTCTTCCACACGAGGGCGATGAGCACGCTGATGGCCAGCCACGTGCCGATGAAGTAGCTGCCGACGTCGCCCAGGAAGACGCGCGCCCGCGGGAAGTTGTACGGCAGGAAGCCGAGCGCCGCCGCAGCGATCGTGACGCCGCACACCTCGACGATGCGGTGGCCCTGGGTGTGGCCGATGAACGCCAGCGTGCCGCCGGCGAGGACGGTGTGCAGCGCGGAGATGCCGTTGATCCCGTCCATGAAGTTGAAGACGTTGAGGTAGCCCATCACCCACACCACGGCGGCGGCGGCCGTGGCGGCGCGGAAGCCCACGCTCAGCACCGGCCCGTTGTCGAAGAACCAGGGAGCGACGAACAGGACCGCGCACGCGGCCTGGGCGGCGAGGCGGGGCTTGACGTTCAGGGTGCGCACGTCGTCGACCAGGCCGACGATGGCGAAGAACGAGGAGCACACGAGCAGCGTCTTCAGGGAGCCGGCCTCGACCACGCCCTTGCTGCCAGCGAGCACGAGGCCGCTGACCGCACCGAGGAAGACGCCCACGCCGCCCCCGCGCGGCGTGCGCCGCACGTGCGAGGAGCGTTCGGTCGGCACGTCGATGACGTGCAGGCGGCGCAGGGCCCAGATGGCCAGTGGGGTGAAGGCCAGCGTGAGCACGAACGCCAGGAAGGCGACGCCTCTCACGTTCGGTCCGCCTGTTCGGCGTGGGAGCCCCGGCGCGCCGAGGCAGCATGTCCTGGCAAGGACCCCGCCCGGTTGGACGTGCTGCGCAGCGCTGCTCTCACCAACGCGACGATCTCCCGGTGTCACGCGCGGGTCCAGCTGACCCGGCCGCGGTCACCTTAGTGGGTGCCTGCATGCCCCTGGGGAGGATCGGACCACGGCGCTCCGCCCCGTCGGGGCCGACCCTGGGCGGCGCAGCCCAGCGACTACCGTTCGAGCGCTGTACCGACCAGCTTCGGGGCCAGTGTGGACGCGGACTCATCGACAACCGAGCACCCGGACGGGCCCGGAACCGGAGCGAACCCCAGCCCGGGATCGCCGGCCGGTGCGGGCGCCGGCGCGGCGACGCCGCGGGCCGATGCGGCCCTCCGCCTTCGCGAGATGGATGCGCAGCTCGACGAGTTCCGGCCGACGAAGGCCGTCGCCGCCGGCCTGGCGCAGCCCAAGCCGCGCTCCCCGTCGTCGCGGCGTCGCCGACGCGAGTCGGAGCTGACCGACGCGGCCGTGGGGGTGGTGGCTGCGCTCGCGGCGCTGGGCGCCGTGCTCGCCGACTGCCACCCCGTGGACTGGGCGCCCGCGGACGTGCTCTTCTCCGCCGGCTTCGCCGCCCTCGTCACGGTCGCGACCTCCAAGGCCCGCCGGTGGACCTGGCTCGCGCTCGCCGGCGTGGCGGGGCTGACGGCGCGCACCGGAGAGACGCTGGCGCTCGCCGCGGCCTCGGTCGCGCTCGCGTTCGTCGGGGCGGCGCTGGCGGATCGTCGACTGCGCCTGCTCGGCGCCTGCGTGGGCGCCACCGCCGTGCAGGTGCTGCTGCGCCAGGGGTCGTTCCGCTTCGAGGGGGCGACGGCGCTGGTGACCGCGCTCGCCGTGGGGCCGGCGCTCGTGTCGGGCTACGGCATGTGCCACCGCCGGTCGAGGCGCGTGATCCGCCGGGTGGTGGTGGTGTCGGCCGCCGTCGCCGCGGCGATGGTGCTCGGCGTCGGGGTGGCGGCGTTGCAGGCGCGGGCCCATCTCGCCACGGCGGTCGCCGACGGCCAGGCCGGTCTCAACGCCGTCAAGGCGGGCGATCAGGCGGGCGCCCGACGGCAGCTCGAGAGCGCGCAACGCGGCTTCGCGAGTGCGGACGAGTCCTTCTCCAGCGTCTTCGCCCGCCCGGCGCGGGCGTTGCCGATCGTGGGCCAGCAGGTCCGAGCGGCGCGGGCGATGACCGCGTCGGGCGCCGATCTGATGCACGCCGCGTCCGTGGCGGCGACGACGGCGCGCTACGAGGACCTGAAGACGAGCGGGGGCCAGGTGAACCTCCCGCTCCTCGTGTCGATGCGCGGGCCCGTCGCCGAGACCGCCAGCTCGCTCGACCGCGCCGACGCGCAGCTCGCGGCGGTGGACTCCTCGTGGCTCGTGCCGCCGCTCGGCGGACCGCTGCGCGACCTGCGGAACCAGGTCGGCGACGCGCGCCCGCAGGCGCACCTCGCATCCGAAGCCGTCGCGGTGATGCCGGACCTGCTGGGCGCGTCGGGACCGAAGCGGTACTTCCTCGCCTTCGGCACCCCCGCCGAGTCGCGCTTCCTCGGCGGGTTCGTCGGCAGCTTCGGCGAGCTCACCGCGGTCGACGGCAAGCTGACGCTGGTCCGCTCGGGTTCGATCCAGGAGCTGTCGAACGCGCCCGGGGCCGACACCCGCGCGCTCGACGGCATGGCCTCGTACCTCGACCGCTACAACCGCTTCCAGCCGGCCCGCTACGTGCAGAACGCCTCGGCCTCGCCCGACTTCCCGCAGGTCGCCGAAGCCCTGCGCCAGCTGTACCCGCAGGCGGGCGGCGCCCCCGTCGACGGGGTGATCTACGTGGACCCGTACGGCTTGGCCGCGCTGTTGAAGCTGACGGGGCCCGTCTCCGTGGAGGGGCTCGCGACCCCGCTGAACGCCGACAACGCCGCGGACTTCCTGCTGCGCAAGCAGTACCTCGACTTCCCCGACGACTTCACCAACGCGCGGAGCGACCTGTTGAGCCGGGCGGCCAAGGCCACGTTCGAGGCGCTGACGTCGCGCCAGCTCGCCGGGCCGAAGACCCTGGCCGAGGCCCTGGCCCCGATGGTGTCGCAGGGCCGCGTCATGATGACCACCTTCGACGAGCGCGGTCGTGCGTTCCTCACCCACGCCGGGGCGACGGCTGCCTTCCCCCGGGCCGAGGCCCGAACCGACTTCGTGTCGCTGCGCACGTCGAACGGCGGCGCCAACAAGATCGACACCTTCCTGCACCGCAGCCTGGACTACCACGTGTCGTACGCGCCGAGCACCGGCGCGACCACCGTCACCGCGACCGTGACCTTCCGCAACGACGCTCCGGCCTCCGGCCTGCCCGACTACGTGATCGGCAACACGCCGAGCGTCGCCGGGCTCCCGCGCGAGCCGAAGGGCACCAGCTTGCTCGACTACTCCCTGTACGTCGCCGGCGACCTGCAGGCGGTGACCGCGGACGGGGCGCCCGTCCCGATCCAGAGCCAGTCCGAGTTCGGCCACCACGTGTACTCGGGCCGCGTCGTGCTCGCGCCGGGGGGCTCCACGACGTTGGTGTTCACCCTCACGGGCACCGTGAGCGCCGGCACGTACCGCCTCGCCGCGCTGCCCCAGCCGGGCGTCTCGCCCGAGCAGCTCACCGTGACGGTCGATGCGGACCGGGTGCCCACCGGCGAGGAGGGCTGGCCGGCGACGGCGACGACCCCGGACGGTCGGCCCGGCACGCGGACCACGACGACCGAGCTGCGCGAGCGCCAGGACCTCGTGCTGGCGTACGGCACCTGACGCCGACCTGATGCCGACCTGA
>CAYUOL010000075.1:14282-23819 GCA_964446345.1 uncultured Iamiaceae bacterium
CCGACCCCGACCACGGCTGCGCGCCGGGCACCTCACCCGCGGCCAGGCCGGCACCACACGGGCACCACGACGGCCGACACGACACGTCGCAACACCTCACCAGACGGGTCACAGGACGAGTCAGGACGGGTCAGGACGGGTCACAGGACGGGGGTCGGCGCCCGCCGCCGAAAGCGCTGCGGGGTGTCGAAACAGCACGACAGTAGACAAAGGCGCGCGCCGTGAAGCATGATGGGTTACCTTTGCGGGCGAGCAGGTGGCCGCATGGTCACGCAAGCAACACACCACGTCGCAGACACATCGCGGGCGAGACTTTCGCGAGACGGAGAGGTTTGATGGGATCACGACGGAGTTCAAGAGCGGTGCTGGCGGGCGCGGTTGTCCTGCTCCTGGCGGCGGTATCGGTGTTCTTCGTGGCACCGGCCGGGGCGCAGACGACCTGCCAGGCGTCGCCGACCTACAACCCGAGTGCGGCCATCGGGGCGAACCCGGTCACCGTCACGCAGGGCCAGTCGGTCACGATCACCGGCAGCGGCTTCGCGCCGAACTGCTCGGTCACGGTCTCGGCGCTGGGGCAGACGGTCACCGTCACGACCGACGCCGCCGGCGGGTTCACGGCGGTCTTCTCGACCACCGGCGTCGCCCCGGGCTCCTACATCGCCACCGCGGTGCAGTCGAACCTCAGCCTGAGCACGAACTTCAACGTGGTCGCCGCGGCGGTCACGCCGGTCACCACGGTCACCCCCGTGACCACCGGCTCCCTGCCGGTGACCGGTTCCGACACGACCACGATCGTCTCCGCAGGCCTCGGCCTGCTGGCGGTCGGCGGCCTGCTGGTGCTCTTCGCCCGCAAGCGCCGCGGTGCTGAAGCGGTCATCTGATCCCGCACCTGCTCACGATCTGCGCCGGCCCCGGGTTGCCCCCGGGGCCGGTTCTTTTTTCGCCCCGCCCGCGCCACCCCCGCCACCCGTCCCGCCCGGCGGCGGAGACGCCCGCGTCGGGCCCGCGCGGAGGCGTTGGTACGGTCTGGCCGTGCTGCGGCAGATGATCCGACCACGGGCGCCGCGAAGCGCCTTCTCGAGCCCGCTCCCGCGCCCGGCGCTCGGCGGCGACGTCGACGTGCTGCGCCCGCCCCGCCGGCCGCGAGCCGGCCTCGGCGGACGTCCGCTTCGGGGCCGCAGCCCTCGCGTGGCGGTCCTCGGCCCGCTCTTCGGCGGTCTCCTCGTCGCCCTGCTCGTCGCCGCGGGCGCGACGCCGGCGCACGCGCAGCTGGGCGGTGAGCGCGTCCACGTCACCGCCGTGATGACCGGGATCCAGCCCGCCGGCAACCCCGTCGACGTCAGCTTCGAGTGCGCCACCCCCCTCAAGTTCCCGCCGGGCACCCTGCACTTCTTCGGCCCGGGCGACCAGGACATCAACGCGCAGGGCATGACGCAGTGCTCCTTGGTCGTGCCGAAGCCGAAGGATGCGCTCAGCGTCACGATCCGCTGTGACGCGTCGGGCCAGGCGACGTGCGTCGACGACCGCACGGTGCGGGCGGACGGCCAGTACCTCGTGACCTTCACCGTCACCGCCGCCTTCCCCCCCTCGTCGCCGCCGACCCCCGCCGAGTCGCTCCCGCCGGCGGTGCCGCCCAGCACGGCCGGGCCGGGCGGACCTCCGTCGACCACCAGCAACTCGCCGATCCCCACGAACCCGGGGGATCCCGCCTCACCCGGCGGCTCGCCGACGCCGAGCAGCACCACCGCCGGCGCAGGTGCGCCGGCGGACCCGGGCGGGGTCGGTGGCCCAGGCAGCACCGTCGCGGGCGCCGCGACGCCCGGGGCCGGCCCGGCGGCGGGCGGCACCACCGTGCCCGGCGCCGGCGGCACCAGCCCCGCCACCGGCACGGGTTCGAGCTCGGCGAGCGCAACGTCGACGACGACGGACACGTCGGGTGTCCCGGCGTTCGTGTACCTGCTCGCCATCCTGCTCGTGCTGGCCTGCGTGGCGGGCGGGGCGGCCGGCGGCCTGCGCATGCGGCGGCGGCTCACGCCCGACGACCCCGAGCACCCGGTCGGCTCGGCGGGCACGCCGGGAGCGCTGTCGTCCAACGCCATGCGGCGCCGCGCCCGGCCGCCGGGCGACGGCCCGCCGAGCGACGCGGCGGGCGACGGCGCGCCCTGAACCGGCCGGCGCGTCACGCCCGGCGCGGCGTCCCGCCTCGCGTCCGGGAGGCCCGCGTGAGCGCACCAGCCCAGGTGGTCCAGACTGGGGTGATGCCCTCCGCTCGACGTCATCCCCGCTCGCCCGCCCCTCGCGTGCAGCCCGTTGTGACGATGCATCGCACCCCGGGGCCCGTGGAGACCCGCCGTCGGGCCGTGCGGCCCCTGGTCCTCGCCGGCGTCGTGGGCTTCGCGGCCGTCCTCGCCGGCTGCTCCAGCTCGCCCGTCGCGTCGGGGCCCTCCTCGTCGGCGGGATCGTCGGCACCGGGGTCGTCGGCCCCGGCCGGCACGACGGCGGCCACGGGGACCGCGCCCGGCGGATCGACGGTGACCACCGGTGCCGCCCCGTCCTCGACGGGTCCGACCACACCCGCCGCCTCCACCGTCGTCCCCGCCACCCCACCGCCGACCGTGTCGATCCCGCCGGTCGTCCCGGCGGCGCAGGCCAAGGGCGACGATGCGGTGTCGAACGCGTCGGCCGGGCAGTTGAACGGGTGCGCCGCGACGCAGCAGTGCTCCGGCGTCACCGCTCCGCGTGCCCAGTGGCCCGGCGCGACGCTGGCGCAGGTCGACCTCTCCTACGCGGTGCTCACGGGGGCCGACCTGCGCGGGTTGCAGGCGCCGCTCGGCAAGCTGTTCGGCGCCAACCTCTCGGGTGCGGACCTCAGCGGCGCCAACCTGTCCGGGGCCAACATCTCGGGCGCGGATCTCACGGGCGCCACCCTCATCAACGTGAACCTGTCCGGCGCGAACCTGCGCGGGGCGATGATGCGCGACGCGATCGTCGACGGCGCCGACCTGCGGGCGGCGGCGCTGTGCCAGACGATCATGCCGGACGGATCCGAGCGCAACGACAACTGCTGACGCACGCCGTCGGCCAGCGCCGGAGGCCAGCCCGGCCCCGAGCGGGTCGCGCCACGCGTCAGGTGGACGGGGTCGACGACGGCCCGCGGGGCTGGGCGAGGTAGCGGGGCAGCGCCTTCTGCGCCAGTGCCACGAGGTCGGTGTCGTCGCGCTCGGTGCCCGTGACGACGGTGATGCTGAACCCCTGCTCGGGCGCCAGCAGCATGATCGTGTTCGGACCGGCGCCGGACCCCTCCGCCGCGCGCCCGGTGAAGGCGGGCACTGCGAGGTCGCTGCGGTCGGCGGCGCCCTCGAGCGCCTTGCGTGCGGCCGCGAGGTCGGACCCGGGCGGGAAGACGAGGACGCGCACGGTCTTGCCCTTGCGCTCCGGGTCCTGCGGGTGGCGGAAGTCGCAGGCGCTCGAGTAGCCGCCGCCGAGGAAGTTCGCCGGGGTGGACGCGACCCGCTCGGGCTGGAAGCCCAGCAGCGGGGCGACCTCGGCGACCTCGAGCAGGCTGCAGGCCTTGGGCCCGTACGTGGGGATGAGCGCCTTGGTGGTGCCGGGCGCCGGGGCGCTGGTGCCCGGCGCCGACGTGGCCGGCACCGTGGTGCCGCCGCCCGCGTTCGACGTGGTCGTGCTGCAGCCGACCACGAGGAGGCCGGCGAGCAGGGCCGCCGCGACGGCCGGCCCGAGGGGCCCGCGCGGCGCCTGCGGGGCGCGTCGCGCGAGCCGGCGCGCCCGCCGGGCGATCACTTGCCCGTGACCTTCCAGTTCTGCGCGGCCAGGCGCGCGAGGTCGAGCATCGCCTGCTCGTCGACGTCGGCGTAGACGAACGCACCGATGCTGAACCCGCCGTCGCCCATGTCGACCGCGATGACGTTGGTGCCCGCGCCGCCCGTCGGGTTGTTCTTGACGTGGCCGGCCACGGCCTTCACCCCGATGCCGGTGGGGAACTGCACGTTCGTCAGGTTGTTGAGGTCGCGGCCGACGTCGGTGCCGGGCGGCAGCACGGTGACGGTGACCGAACCACCTTCGAGATCGGCCACCTGGTGCTTGAAGAGGCAGACCTTGGTCGGACCGCCCGTCGGGGTCTTGGCGGGCTGCACGCTGCTCGTGACGTTGAACCGGGTGACGGTGCGGACCGCGGTCTCGTTCACGAGCGAGCACGGATCGGGGGCGCCGGGCCAGTCCGTGCCCGAGGGCAGCTGCGCCTCGGGCGGGATCGTCGGCGCCGCGGTCGAGCCGGGCGCGCTCGTCGCCGGGTCGGGGAACTTCACCGGGCCCTGCAGCGAGGTGCCGGTCGAGGACGCGTCGGTGGTTCCCTTCGAGCAGGCCGTGAGCAGCCCGAGCACCGCAAGGATCGTCACCAGCGCGAGGGCCAACCGGTGCGCGCGGGGTGGCGCCTCGAGGGGGAGGGGCCCGGACCCGATCGACGGCGAGCGCCGTCGCAGGACGGGCCGGTTCTCGATCCGGGGTTCGGGCCGCAGGGTCATGGCCGTGCAGCATCGCACACCGCGTCGGGCTCGAACGCGCAGGCCCGGACCGGCCACGGCTCGCCTCGGAGCCCGCCCCGCCAGAGGGGTGGTCGTGGCGGATCGCTCGACGCCTGTCACTTTTGTGATTACGATGCGCCAGCCAGCACTGGCACATGACCTACACGCGGTCCGGCGACGGCGGGCCCATGAGGGGGAAACTGGATGAAGACGCAGTGGAAGTCGATTCGCGTCGTCTCAACCTGTCTAGCGATAGGGGCCGCCACAGTCGCCGGTGCAGTCGTTGCACCTTCGGTCGCGAGCGCAACGCCTGCGAAGATCCCGGACGGGCCCGCGAACCTGACCATCATGGGCGGGCAGATCGCGTTCGGCACGGCGGGGCGCATCAACCAGACGCTGCCGCATCCCGACAAGCCGGCTGAGTGCAAGGACGGCATCGACAACGAGAGCGGCTCGTTCCACAACGGCTTCACCGGGGTGCCGGTCGGCATCACCAACGGCACGAAGATCGTCACCTCGGCCTCGGGCTACTTCACCGCCGCGATGGTCGGGTCGAACATCTTCGGCACCGGCATCGGCCAGAGCAACACGATCGCCTCGTTCCAGAGCGCCAACCAGGTCACGGTGTCGGTCAACAACACCGCCACGGCCACGACCACCGCCTTCATCGGCACGTTCACGAACAACCCCACGATCAACGCCACCGACGGCCTCATCGACTTCGGGGCGGGCGGCAGCAACGAGAACGCCAACACCGGCTGCGTCAACGCCGACGACAACCTCGAGCTGTTCGACCGGGCGAGCAACGTGCCCGACCCGGCGCCGCTCTGCGGCAACGACGCCGCCGAAGGGTTCACCGTCACCTACCCGCCGGGCTGCGCGATCAACGGCACCACGGTGCTGGGCGACGCGAGCAGCTTCGTCGTCGGTGGTGCCGGCCCACCCGCCTTCGGGCCGGTGAGCATGCCGGCGTCGCAGGCCTTCGGCAACGAAGCCCCCGGGGGCGGCCAGGTCCGTGAGGCCTCGACCGTGACCGGCACCGTCGCCGGCGCCACGGTCACGATCCCCCAGGCGGGCGTCAAGTTCTCCCGCGGCTACCAGGCCAACAGCAACTGCGGCGTGCAGGTCGCGCCCGCCAACACCCTCTGCCTCAACCTCTACGTCGAGTCCTCCGTGATCCCCCAGTCGGGTGGCCTCACCGGCACGACCAACGCCGACGGCTCGGGCACGGTGTCGGGGGCGATCCGCATCGGCATCAAGCTCAACGTCACCTACGACGGCAAGATCGCCCGCTTCTTCGGTCAAGAGGTCCCGCGCGCCGCCGCCTGCTCGAGCAGCGCCAACATCAACCTGAACCTCACGACCGGCACGAGCGGGCCGCTCACGGGCGTCGGCTACGACGACGTCCGGCAGAACTTCAAGGTCGTGCAGAACGGCATCACGTTCCCGACGTTCACGGGCACCAACTACTCGTTCGGGCCCCAGCCGGGCCTGACCGACCTGTGCGCCCAGCTGACCAGCACGATCGGTCTGCCCGACTCGACAGCCCAGATGTCGCTGATCCTGACGACGCAGGCCACGTCCAACTCGGCCGGCTCGTCGGCCTCGGGCGACGGCATGGCGACCACCGCGGATCTCTTCCGCCCGGCCGCCGTCACGCAGGTGAGCGCCAACGGCACGCCGATCGGCCTCCCGCAGTTCGCCGACAACACCCAGAACGTCAACGAGGGTGATGTGGTCAAGGTCGACGGCGCCCAGTCGTACGACCCGGCCATGCGGGCCTTCACGACGAACACGCTCGCCCGCACGGGTGGCACGGCCGCTCCGCCGCCCGCGACCACCAGCACCGCGGCGAACAACGTGACCTTCGTGGCACAGGACGCCCCGGCGGGTGGCAACACCCACGTGTTCACCCAGACGGTGTCGGCCAACCTCGGCCCGGGCAACCAGACCCAGACGGGTCTGATCAACCAGACCGTGCAGGTCAACAACGTGGCCCCGACGGCCAACGCCGGCCCGGGCTTCCTGGCCAACACCAACCAGACGTTCTCGCTCAAGGGCTCGTCGACGGATCCGGGTGACCCGGACACGCCGGCTGGCCGCGGGTACTGCTGGACGCTGGTCGGCGGCGGCGTCGCCGGGGCTCCGGTCCCGCCGGCCTGCACGGGCTCCCCGACGGGCAACGGCAAGAACCTGAACCTGCTCGCCGGGCCCAACGCCGGCTCGGCCACCTACCAGCTGGTCGTCACCGACAAGGACGGCGGCGTCAGCAGCCCGTCCACGGTCACGGTCACGTTCCGCTCGGCGAGCTCCGGCACCATCTCGGGCATCGCCAACCTCGACAACTCCCCGGCGTCGGGGGTGACCGTGTCGCTGTACCGCAGCTCGACCGGCTTCATCTCGAGCGTCGTGTCGGGTGGTGGCGGCGCCTACTCGTTCGGCTCGCTGCCAAACGCCAGTGACTACCTGGTCCAGTTCTCGAAGGTCGGTGCGACCAGCGAGTTCTACAACCGGGCCGCCAACAGCGGCACGGCGACCAAGATCAGCAGCGTCACCGGCAGCGCGGTCGCCGACGGCTTCATCTTCACGAACGGCGGCGGCACCGGCACGATCGCCACCAACGTGAAGGACGCGGGCGGCAACGTCAGCGGCACGTCGGTGAAGATCTACGACGAGTCGGGCTTCGTGCGGGGCGGCACGACGGACGCCAGCGGCAACGCGACGTTCGCCAACCTCCCGCCCAAGGCCACCTACCGGGTGCGCGTCGCCCTCGGTGACGCCACACATGCCGAGCTCTGGGCGGTCACCGGTGGCAACACCGTGGGCACGGCCGGCACCGGTGCATGGACAGGTGACGCGGCCACCAAGTTCACGGTGACCACGGGCGCCACGACCAACGTGAACGCCTTCCTGTTCAACAACAACAACAACGCAGCCAACGGGCTGGGCAACGTCACGGGTACGACCAGCGGGCCCGGCGGCACGGTGAACGGCGTCGAGGTTCGCCTCTACGACGCCACCAGCGGTGCGTTCGTGGCTCGGGCGACGACGGGCAAGCTGGCCAGCTCCCGCACGATCACCAGCCCGAACAACGGGGCGTTCACCTTCGACGCCAACCAGACCCTGTACGGCTCGGGCACGGTGCTCGACCCGTCCGAGCCGTTCGATCAGCTCGGCGTGCGGCCCGGCAACTACAAGATCTGGTTCCGCAACCCGTCCGGCATCACCAGCGGGGCGAACCCGGTGTGCTCGACGTGGGCCAACGGCAACACGTCGACCTTCCTGCTGGGCAACCAGTTCGAGGGCACGGGCAAGCTCGTCAGCTCGCTGACGGTCCCCTCGGGGGGCACGCTGGCCTTCAACTCGGTCGTGCTGACCACGGCCCCTGGCTGCAGCTGATCCACCCGGACACGAACGAAGTGACGATCCCCCGGCTCGCGCCGGGGGATCGTCGCGTTCACGACCGCGGCGCCCGGGCTCGCTCCGCTGCCCGTCTGGTGGTGGGCGTCGCCGCGCTCGTCGCCGTCGCCCTCGTCGCGCTGCTCGGGCGCGCGTCGAGCGCTGATGCGTTCTGGCTGGCGGCGCTGTGGGTGGTGTGGGGCGGCGGGCTCGCGTGGGCGCTGACGCGCCGCCCGCTGAGCCTGGCCTTCGTGATCCTGGCCGGTTGGCAGTTCGTCTACCTGGTCGTCGGGGCGACGACGGCGACGCTCGCTGGGCAGACCGAGATCGGATCGTGGGTGTTCCGCGCCGGCATCGCGCCGGCGCTGCGCATGGTCACGGTGTGCTTCGCCGCGGTGTGGGCCGGCGCGGCGATGACGCACCTGTTCGGTCGGGGTCGCGCCTTCGGTCGCGTACGGGCCGCGGTCGCACCGCCCCGTGTGCGCGTGCCGGCGTGGCTCACCGCCCGCCGCCTCGATCGGTGGGCGCTCGTGCTGGTGGTGGTGGCGGCCGCGAGCCTCGTGCTCTACGTGCGGCTCGCCGGTGCGAGCCTGGCGGACCTCAACGTCGTCGCCGGCGACGCCACGTACGGCGACCTGAGCCGGGCGGGCGACGGCGCGGCCGTGAAGTACTTCAAGACGCTGAACGAGCTCGCCGGCGTGGCGCTGATCCTGCTGGCGCTGCGCCTCACGGTCGTGAGCCGCGCCCAGTGGCTGCGCCCGGTGCTCATCGGTGCGGTCGCGGCGGCGTTGCTGATCATGTCGGGGGGCCGCGCCTGGCTCTTCGTGCCGGTGTTCGCGGCGGCGCTGCTCGTGTGGCGGTGCGCCGATCGACCCTGGGTGCGCCAGTCGCGCCGGTGGCTCCTGGTGGCCGGGCTCGTGGCGTTCGGCCTCGCCGCGCTCGTGGGCGGCGTCCGGGGCAACAGCGATCGGGCGCTCGACGGCGAGGCGCTCGTGGCGAAAGAGGTCATCGGCATCTTCCCGCCGACGGCCGGCCTCGCCGAGACGGTCCCTCGCCAGATGGACCACCTCGGCCCGGCGAGCTACCTCGAGGTCGTGGCGTTGCCGGTGCCGCGGGCGCTGTGGCCCGACAAGCCCGACACGGTGCTGGGCGACGTGCAGCTGGCGATCTTCGGCAAGGGCATCGGCGCCTCGTTCGGCTTCCACGGCGAGCTCTACGTGGCGTTCGGCATGGCCGGCGTCGTCATCGGTTCGCTCCTGTTCGGGGCGGTGTACGAGCGCGCGTGGCGGGCGCTCGTGCGGGCCCGCACCTTGCCAGGGGCGCTGCTGCTCGCCGTCGCGCTTGCGGTGCTGCTGCAGATCTTCTCCCGGGGCTACGTGGCCGGGCAGCTGGCCGGGCAGTTCGGCTTGGTGCTGGGCGCGGTCGTCGTCGCGGCGCTGATCCGGCGGCGCACCCGTGCCGCCGACGGTCGTGGGGCCACCGGCGCGTCGTCGCGGTCCGCATCCCCGTTGTCCCCACCGTCGTCGTCGCCGTCGCCGTCGCTGTCACCGTCGTCCTCGCTGTGGTCATCGGTGTCCTCATCGTCGTCTCCGACATC
>CAYUOL010000076.1:0-23719 GCA_964446345.1 uncultured Iamiaceae bacterium
CGCCGTCGCCGGCACCCCGCCGACCCCCCGGACCTGGAGGTTCTTCGGCGCGCCAGCGGTGAGCTTGGCGTTCCATCCACCGGTCGTCCCGCGGGAGTCGAGGATCCGTGCCGGCGTGACCGCGTTGTAGCGATCCGCAGGGACGGCGTCGAAGTAGCCGACGATGTCGACGATCACGTCGACCGTGCCCACCGCGTTGGCAAAGGCGATCTGTCCGTTGGTGCCGACCTTGACGGTGACCAGGTTCGGGATCGTCTCCCCTGCGCCGAAGTTGAGGCTCGATGTCCCTGGGATCGCACCTCCCGCCGGGTACACGGTCAAGAAGCTGCCGGCGGAGCTCCCCGTCGCCGTCACGTTGACGACCACGGCGTCCACGTTGGCCGGCACCCCGGCGGAACCGCCGGTCACGGTCAGCGCCTTCGGTGTGCCGGCGGCGAGCTTGGCGTTCCACCCCCCGTTCGCACCGCGGGAGTCGAGGATGCGGGTCGGCGCCAACGGGTGGAAGTAGGAACCGCTCACGGGCGTGACCGGAGCCGTCGCGACCGATGCAGGGCCGGCTCCGACGGCGTTGGTCGCGGTGACCGTGAACGTGTACGTCTGTCCGTTGGTCAGACCGGGGACCTTGCAGGAGAGCGGGCCCGAGGACCACGAGCAGGTCTTGCCCCCCGGGCTCGCCGTGACGGTGTACCCGGTGATCGGCGAGCCGCCGTTCGAAGCCGGAGCAGACCACGACACGTCCACCGCGGCGTTGCCGGCGACCGCGGTCGGCGCGATCGGCGCGGTCGGTGACCCGATCGGCGTCACGGATGCCGAAGGCGCCGAAGCCGCCCCCGTCCCCACGGCGTTCGCCGCCTTCACCGTGAAGGTGTACGCCTGCCCGTTGGTGAGCCCCGACACGGTGCACGTCAGCGGACCCGAGGACCACGTGCAGGTGCTGCCCCCCGGCGAGGAGGTGACCGTGTAGCCAGTGATCGGTGAGAAGCCGGTGGCGACGGGGGCCGCCCAGGACACGACCGCCTGCTGGCTGCTCGCGATCGCACTCGCCGCGGTGGGGACCCCCGGCACGGTCTTGGCCTGGAAAAGCGAGCTCGGAGCGGAGTCCGCACTGGCCCCCACGCCGTTGATCGCCTTGACCGTGAACGTGTACGAGGTGCCGGGCACGAGACCCACGACGGTGCACCCGAGCGGGCCCGCCAGCCAGGTGCACGTCGCTCCGCCCGGAGCGGTGGTCACGACGTAGGAGGAGATCGTGGCCCCACCGTTGCTCGGTGGCGCCGACCAGGACACGAGCGCAGCGCTGTCCGCCGCTGCGACCGCGACGCCACTCGGCACCCCCGGCACGGTGGCCGGCACGACGGCCGCGGACGGGCTCGACGGCGCGCTCGTACCGATGCTGTTCGTTCCGGTCACCGTGAACGTGTAGGGGGTCCCGTTGCTGAGACCGGAGACGGTGCAGGCGAGTGGTCCCGCGGTCCACGTGCACGTCGCGCCGCCCGGTGACGCCGTCACGGTGTAGGCGCTGATCGCTGCTCCCCCGTTGACCGAGGGAGCGACCCAGCTCACCGCCACCGCGCCGTTGCCGCGCGCCCCGACGACGCTGGTGGGCGCTCCGGGCACGGTGGCCGGCACCGTCGAGCTCGACGCCGCCGCCGGCCCGGTGCCGAGGCTGTTGGTGGCCGTCACCGAGAACGTGTACGGCGTCCCGTTGGTGAGCCCGGTGATGGTGCACGACAGTGGCCCGGACGTCCACGAGCAGGTACCGCCCCCCGGCGATGCCGTGACCGTGTACTTGGTGATGGGTTGGCCGCCGTCGCTGTTGGGCGCGGACCAGGTCACGACAACTTGCCCGTTGCCAGGCGTCGCCGCGACGTTGGTCGGCGCTGACGGTGGGCCCGACAGGGGGAACGACATGTCGATACCCGTCTTCGCCTGTCCGACCGCCACCGACACCGGCGTGGCTGCGCCCTCGGTCACGACCTTGTCGAAGTACGCGTCGGCCGGCGGCGTGCTGGGCATGCCGTAGTACAGGCCGGGGTCCTGCTTCCAGAACGCCACCTTGTACTGCCCCGGCGGGAGGCCCCCGATCTTGTAGGTGCCGTCGGCGCCGGTCTGCGCGGCCAACGGGTCGGACGACCAGCCGCTGTACGTGACGCCGCCGCAGTAGTAGCAGTACGCCGTCGGGCGCATCACCGGGGTCACGGTGCCGAAGGCGCCAGCTGCGGACGACCCCACGGGGATCACCTTGACGCCGGCTCCCGAGAGCGGGCTGCCGTTCGAGCGCACGGTGCCCGAGATGCTGCCGGCCTCGGTGACCGCAAGATCCACGTTCGCAGTCGTTGCGCCGGCGGCCACGGTCACGGGCGTCGCGGTCGCCGGAGACGCGGCGCCGTTGTAGACGCTCGGCGCCGTCTCGACGAACGAAGGGACGTGCCACACCTGGTAGGTGCCGGCGGGGACCGCGAGCACGACGTAGTCACCGGCGAGGACCCCCGCCTGGGCGACGAGGCCCGAGCCGTCGGCAGTGCGGATCTGCACCGCGCCGCCGCTGTAGGGCGCACCCGCGCGCATGACCTTCCCCCGGACGATGCCGCCTGGGACCAGGGCACCATCGACCTTCGTCGCCGCCTGGCCCGTCTGCAGCACGACAGGCGTTGCGCTCGCCATCGTCGTCGCTCCTGCGTACCACTGCGCGGCCAGGCCGAGCTCGGGCGGCGGCACGAACTGCACCCGGTACGAACCCGGTTGCAGACCGGCCACGCGATACGTGCCCGAGGCGTCCGTGGACGAGTAGCCACCACCGTTGACGTACACCCGCACGTTGGCGAGGGGCACGGCTCCAGGACCGGTCAGCGTGCCTGCGATCGAGGCACCAGCGGACATCGCCGCGTTGATGCCCGTGACCGAGGCGCCGTTCGCGATGGTCACCGGCGTCGGTGCGCTCTCGGGCGTCTTCTGGTTGTAGCAGACGGTCGTGAAGCCGTTCTGGTAGTCGCTGAAGCACACCTGGAAGGGCCCGTCACCGAGCCCCGAGATCGTGTACGCACCACTTGCATCCGTCGCCGCCGAGCCGTACGAGCCGCAGCTGCCGCTGCACGACCCTCCACCGATGCGTGACGCGTTCACGGAGATGTTCGCGAGGGGCGTGCCGTTCGCCGCCGAGGTGACGGTGCCGGAGATCCTGCCGGTCGGCAGAGGGGCGCCGGCGGAGAACTGGGTGTCCACCCCGTTCACCACGCCGCCCGTGGTCACCGAGATCCGGTCCGCCGTCACGGGATCCGGCTTGTGGTTGTAGCACTCCGTCGACCGGTTCTCCGGTTGGAAGCAGACGGCGTAGGACCCGGTTGTGAGCCCGATGAGCGTGTACCCACCGCTGTTGTCCGCGTAGGTGCTGCGGTAACCGGTCGAGTTGTCGAGCACCGCGGTGACGCGGGTGCCGACGGCGGCGGTGCCGTCCGCGTTGCGGACCGTGCCCTTGATCTGACCTCCGGTCACCAGCGTCGCGTTGATGTTCGCCACGGTCGCCCCTGCGCCGACCGTGACCGGGTCCGGCGTTCCGGTGACGCTCCGGTTGTTCCAGCACTGGTTCGCGAGGTTGAGGGTGTCCTTCGCGGCGAAGCAGACGGTGACGGTCCCGGCCGGGACCGTGACCGCGTAGTTCCCGTTCTGGTCGGCCGATGCCACGGCGTACCCACTGGTGCCGCTCACGGTGACGCGGGTGCCGATCATCGCGGCGCCCCCGGGGCCGGTGACCTTGCCCGAGATCGTGCCGGTCACGGAGGAGACGACCGGCAGCTGGACGTCGATCCCTGTCGTCGTGGTCGACGTCGCGACGACGACGGGCTTCGCTTCGCGGGCGGTCGGCGCGTTCTGGTAGCACGCCGAAACGAGCGAGACACCGGCCATCGGCGTGAAGCACACCTCGTACGAGCCAGCGGCGAGACCGGGCACCGTGTAGGTACCGGCGGCGTCCGTCGTCGCCGTGGCGCTGCGCCCGCCGCCCTGCACCTGCACGGTCACGTTCGGTGCCGGAGCGCTTCCGGCGCCGGTCACCTTCCCGGTGATGCCGCCGGCGGCGACGAGTGCGATGTTCGCGGTCGCGGTCTGTCCGAGACCCACGCTGACCGGGGTCGCCAGTGGGATGTCGTCCTTGCCGTTGAAGCACCGGGGCGCCAGGCCGAGCACGGGCGCGGGCGTCGCGCACACGGTGACCCGCCCCGAGGCGAAGCCGCTGATCGAGTACTGACCCTGACCATCGGTGACCGCCGTGAGCTGGTAGTAGGGCGACGTGACGCCGGTGTCGAGCGCCACTGTCACGCCCGGCACGCCGACTCCGTTGGGTCCGGTGACCTTGCCCGCCACCGTCGCGCCCGCCACCAGGGTGAAGTCGATGCCGCTCGTCGTGGCTCCCGCGACGACGTCGACCCGATCGCTCTGCGACGGGGAGGCATCAGGCCCGTACGAGTGGCCGGAGTAGCACTGCGGCAGCAGGCCACCGCTGCTGCTCGACACGCAGACCTGGTACGAGCCGCTCCCGAGCCCGCGGATGCTGTAGGAGCCGTCGGGCTGGGTCTGGCTCGAGGCGCCGTCGTTCCCGCCGGAGGCCTGGACGTACACGCCGGCGACCGGGCTCCCGCCCGGACCGAGGACCTTGCCCGTGACGGTGCCTCCCGCCGGCAAGGTCACGTCGATCCCGCTGACCGTGGCTCCGGCGGTGACCGCGACCGCGGTCGAGGCCGGATCGGAGCCCGTGTGGTAGCAGGCCGATGCCACTGCGCTCAGGTAGGGCGAGCGCACGCACACCGTGTAGGACCCAGCGGGCAGCGACGTCACCTTGTACGCGCCCAGCGCGTCGGTGTTGACCGGGGCCAGGTACGCCGAGGAACCGACGGCCTGCAGCGACACCTGGGCATCTGGGACCGGCTGCCCGCCGGACTGGCGCACCGTCCCGGCGATGGCGCCACCGTCGGCGAACTTCAGGTCGACGCCCGTGAGAGCTTGGCTCAACCCCACCCAGATCACCGCTCGGGTCGCCTGCAGGTAGCCACTGCCCGACGGACCGTCCGCGGTGACCTTGTACACCCCCGGTAGCAGCCCGACGGCGGAGTACTGCCCGTTCGCGTCGGTCGTGACGTCCACCGCAGAGCCAGACTGGTTCGACACGAGGTGCACCAGGGCGTTGAGCACCGGAGCACCGCTCGGTGACCGGACCGTGCCGGTGACGCTGGCTCCTGGTTCGAGGGCGGCATCGATGTTCGCGGTCGTCGCGCCCAAAGTGACGCTGACCGGGTCACCCGAATAGGCCGAGTGCACGTCCGAGAAGCACTCCGGCGTCAGGTTCTGCCCGGGCGGAGGCTTGAAGCACACCGAGTAGGTCGAGCTCGGGGTCAGGCCCTGGAGGGTGTAGGTCCCGTCCGCGGCGGTGGTCGTCGTCACCGTGTACGTGGTGACGGTCACCCCGGCCACCGCTGTTCCGCCGGCGGTCACCTTCCCGGTGATCTTGCCGCCGTTGATGAGCGTGGCGTTGAGGGTCGTGGTGGCACCACCGGCGACGCCGATGAGATCCATGTAGCCGTACCCCGAGCCGTAGTTGGGCCGGTTGTTGTAGCACTGGCTGACGTAAGGGGAGTTGGGTGGTGGCGCGAAGCACACGGAGTAGCTGCCCGCGCGGAGCGCCCCGATGCTGTATGCACCGTTGGCGTCCGTGATGCCGGTGAAGGTCTGGCCGCCTGACTGGGGCCGGACCGTGACCGTGACGGCGCCGACGGCGAGGCTGTTCGAGCCGAGCACGGTGCCGGCGACGACGCCGGGTGCGTCGAGCTGGAGGTTGATGGCGCTCGTGGTCTGCCCCGCGGTCACGGGCAGCGCGTCGCCACCGGGGTAGGCCCGGTTGTTGAAGCACTCAGGGAGCAGGTCGGTGCGGCCCGCCGGCGGCGTCGCGCAGACGCGGTACGGGCCGGTCGAGATCCCCACGAACGAGTACGTGCCGTCCGCCGCCGAGGTCGTCTGCGGGCTCGAGCCGGAGGTGTTGGCCTGCGACAGCGTGATGATCGCCCCTGCGAGCGGCGTTCCTGTCGCATCGGACACCGTCCCGGTGACCGTCCCCCCGAGCGCGAGCGTGGCGTTCACCGTCACCGTGCTCCCCGGTGCGGCGGACACGGGGTCACCGCCGCTCGACGTGTACGTCTTGTCGAGGTTGCACTCCGCGAGCAGCACCCCGACCGGCGGTGAGAAGCACACCGTGTACGAGCCTGCTTGGACGCTGGCCGAGTACTTCCCCGCGGCGTCGGTCACCGCGTAGGTGGGGTTGCAGTAGCCGGAGCAGGGGCTCGGTGTGACCGTCACCTGCACCTGTCCCACTGCAGCGCCGCCCGTCTTCGTGACGGTGCCGCTGATCGTCGCGGGGGCGAGGAAGGTGATGTCGACCCCGGATCTCGTCTGGCCATCGGTCAGTGGGATCGCCGTCGCCGAAGCCAGGTCGGCCTTGGCGTCGAAGCACCGATCGCCGGCCACGACACCCAGGGGCGGTGTCGCACAGATCTGGTAGGTGGCGGCGGCGACGCGACTGAACGTGAAGAGCCCGTTCGCGTCCGTCGATGCCCACTGCAGCGCCTGGCCGCCGTAGTACAGCGCGACGTTGGCGCCGGGCGCGCTCGACCCGTTGGCGTTGCGCACCGTCCCGGTCACCGTCGCGCCGGCGCCGAGTTGGGCGTTGACCCCCGAGCGGGTCTGCCCGGCCGTGACGGTGACGACGTCGTAGGTCGTGATCCCGTACCCCGGGTAGTAGTAGGAGTAGCCGGAGCCGGGCCGGTTGTCGAAGCACTCGTCCGCGAGCGATGCGTCGGGCATCGAGAAGCAGACCTTGTACTGCCCCGGGACCACCTCGGTGATCGTGTAGTTGCCGTTCGCGTCGGTCAGCGCCGTCATGTACGTGGCGCCGCTCGCCGTCACCGTCACCCCGGCCTTGCCGAAGCCGGCGGGTCCGATCACCCGCCCGCTGATCGCGCCGCCCTGGTCGAGCACGGCGTTGACCCCGCTGGTGGTCACCCCCGCGCCGACGGAGACCGTGGTGTACGAGTAGCTCCCGTGCACGTTGTCGTAGCACTCCGGGATGACGCCCGAACCGGCGGGCGGTGTGAAGCACACCGTGTAGCGCCCGGCGGTGAGGGAGGCGATCGCGTAGGTGCCGTTGGCCGCGGTCGTCGTCGACACGTAGTCGCCGTAGCCGCTGGCGGTGACGGTGACGTTCGCCATCGCCAGGCCGTCGTACCGTGTCACCGTCCCCGAGATCGTGCCCGTCGTGGGTGCGGCGGTCGCGGGCGTGCTCGGCATGACCAAGGGCGCGGCGAGCCCCGCCACCACGGCGAGCAGCGCGAGGAGCCAACCTCGGTGACGTGCGACCTCTTGGTTCGGGAACGTCACGTTCACGGGATCTCCTCTCACGACAGCACCTCGGATGTGATCGAACGACGGACGGCGCTCATGGCGCGCCCTGGGTGACGGTTGACGGTGGCCCCGAGGGGGCAGCCGCCCCCGGGGGCGGCTCCGTGCTGGGTTGATCGGTCGGCGAGGCGACGGCCGCGCCGCCGCCGTGGCACCCGGAACCGGGTGAGGCCAGCGCCGCCAGCACCGGCAGCGCGGTCGGGTCGAGCGTCGCGGACGGGAGGTCCCCGTCGTGGTACCGACTCGGGAGCTCGAGCCACCCGGTCGGTGCGGCCGGCGCCGCGGTCGCTCCGCCACCACTGGCGGGGCGCGCCGCACCCGTGGGCGGCGCGGCGGCCTGGGTCAGCGCGTCGCGCAGCTGCTCGAGCGAAGGTCGACCGAAACCCGCGTCGACCCGACCCGAGCCTGCCGCAGCATGCGCCAGGCGCAAGGAGTCGAGCGGCCCGCTCTTGGCCGCGAGCTGCGCGCCCAGCGGGCCGAGGACCTTGCGAGCGTTGACCTGTCGGTTCCGTGCACCGTCGGGGTCGGGTGTCCACGCACCGTCGACGAGCTGCTCGGCCTTTCGGCTGCGGACGAGGGCGAGTGCGCGCTCGCCGTCGAGGTGCGAGTCTCCCGCCGGCAGGTCGAGCCCGGCTGCGAGGTCTCGCGTGGCGGCCGGCAGCGAGACGTCGACCCCCCCGCTCGCATCGACCACGCGGCGGAACCCGTCGAACCTCACGATCACCACATGGTCTACGCCGATGCCCAGCGAGGAGCACAGCGTGTCCACGAGCTCCTGCGGGCCGTGGGTGAGCGTCAGGCCGATGCGCTGCTGCGCGGCTCCGGGCACGGCGACGAGGAGGTCACGCGGAATCGAGAGCACGAGCGGCGGGCGACCCTCCGTCACGCGCACGACGAGGATGACGTCGGCTCGCTCCCCCGGGACGGTGGTGGTGTCGCCGAACGAGGAGCGATCCTGAGCAGAGGTGACGAACTCGCGGCTGTCGCTGCCCACGAGCACATACGTCGTCGTCCCCGGGCGCCCGCTTCCCGGCAGCGAGAGGTCCATGCGGTCGACCGAGAACCAGAGCCGGGCTCCGTCGAGCACGACCAGGAGCACCAGCACGGTGACGCCGATCAGCGCCGCCCGGAGGATGGTCCGTCTTGTCGATCGGCGAGGGCGCGGTGGCGCGTCGGATCGCCGCGGCGCCGCATCCACCCCTCCGCCCATCCGAGCCTCCCAGCCCGGCCTTCACCCGGTCCTGATGGGACCGGCCGCTGACCCCGCCATGCCGTGCACCCACCCTCGTGGAGAGGTGAGCGCCGCAACGTCCACGCTCTTGACGTCTTTGGCTACCACCGATCCCGACCGGCAACAACCAGCGATGCGGTCGGTCTTTTCGGACGCCGCTGCCGATCTCTCACGGCCCGAAGAAGCGAGCGCACGCCGTCGGCGATGACGCTATGTTCTCCGCGAGCGGGGCTCCGCGGCGGGGCTCGGGAGGCGGGAGAAGAACCATGAAGCGGATGGGCGCGTGCGCCGTGCTCGCGGTCGCGTTGGTCATGTCCATGCTGGAGCTGGTGGCTCCGACGGCGGGGGCATCGCCTGCGCCTGCGGCACCAGATCCGGCGACGACGCTCGCACAGACTGCGGCGAGCTCGGATCAGCAGGTGGCGGGGCCCACCGTCGAACCGGAGCCGTCCCCTCCAAGCGCGCCCTCAGCGGTGCAGCCGTGCGCGGGGACGCTCGTCGCGGGACAAGTACGAGGTTGCACGATCGGTGCCGCGGGCGAGATCGACACGTTCTCCATCACCACTGCGGCGTTCGACCACATCGCCGTGCGCGCTGGATCTCCGATCAATGCGTTCACGCCCCAGGTCGAGGTCAAGCAAGGCGCGACGTCAGTGTGCTCGTGGTCGGGGGACGCGGCCGTGCAATGCACGTTGAGCGCGGCGACGGCGTACACGATCCAAGTGCAAGCCTCCGGCGGCACCGGAACAGGTGCGTACAACGTCACCTTCGAGTCGTTGACCGCGCCGTCCGCCTGTTCGTCGTTGGCGTCGACGGGGTTCGACGCAGCACCACATGCCGGTGGTTGGGCGGACGCTGGCAAGATCGATTGCGTCGCGCTTCCGAACGCAGCGGGCGAGACGATCGAGCAGGTCCTCTCGGCCAGCGTCGCCGACACGATCCGCACCTCGATCGTCAACGCCTCTGGGCAGAGCGTGTGTGACTGGCAGGTGTACCAGGTCGGGTACATGAACCCCTGCGTGCTCAACGGCAGCGCGCCGTTCCGGGCGTTCGTCTCCACGAGCTCGATCCAGGTCGGCACGTACTCGACGCGTGTGCTGCGGCTCGACGCGACGGCGGGGTGCAGCCCGCTGACCTTGAGCACCTATGGGACCGCAACGGGCATCTCGGGGTCGATCGCGAGCGCGGGTGAGGTGGACTGCTACTCGTTCACTGGGAGCGCGTTCGCCACGGAGAGCATCAAGGCTGTCGTGACGGCGGGGAGCTTCACCCCTCGTTGGCGAGTCGTGAGCAGCACAGGATCGGTCATCTGCAGCAACGTGACCAACGATGCGCAGCTCTGCGACCTCCTCGCCGCCGGTTCGTACAAGCTGCTGGTGAGCGCCGACGACGCAACGAGGACGGGGACGTACGAGGCGTCGGTCTACAGCGTGACCGCGGGCACCGGCTGCGTCGCCGTCCCGTCGACCGCGTTCGACCAGACCCCGATGACCGGTTCGATCGCCGCGGTCTCCCAGATCGACTGCTACCAGCTCACTGCTTCAGCCGGCGACCGCTTCCGGTTCGACATCGCGCCTTCGGCGCCGAACGCGACCATGGCCGCGAAGATCGTCAACGCAGCCGGCGATCAGCTCTGCGGGTTCTCTGGTTACCGCGCCGACTGCACCTTGACCGGCTCGGCGCCGTTCCGTGTGCTCGTCTACGGGAACAACTCAGACCTCGGCGGCTACGAGCTCCGCGCCTTCCGCTTCAACGCACCCCAGGGCTGCTCGACGATGACGATGACGCCGTACGGCGCGTCACCGACGAGCGCCGGAAGCCTCGACTCGCCCCGCGAAGAGGACTGCTACACGTTCACGGCACCGGCCTTCGGCGTGATCCTTGCGCGAGCAGTGGTCACGGCCGGCAACCTGTCACCCTCGTGGGAGGTCCACGGGCCGAACGGCGACGTCGTGTGCAGCTCCAACAACCAATCGCCGGCTTCGTGCCCTCTGGGCGGTGCCGGCACGTACTCGCTGGTCGTCGCGAGCCCCTACTACTCGCCGACGGACATCGGCACCTACACCACGAGCATCTGGGACGCCAAGGGCTCGACCGGCTGCGCGGCCATCCCGAGCCTGGCCTTCGGCTCGGCTCCCGTGACCGCTTCGATCGATGTCGCCGGCGAGCTGGACTGCCATTCGTTCACCGGGTCGGCGAGCCAGGTGGTCAGGTTCCAGATGGTCACGACGACCCCCGGCACCGGGTTCGAGGGGGGCGTCTACAACGCCGCCGGCCAACAGGTGTGCTCCGTGAATTGGATGTCGGACTGCACGCTCTCGGGCTCCGGCCCCTACAAGGTGCTGGTCGGAGGCCAGAGCGCCACCACCGGCTCCTACGAGCTGCGCGCCAACCGGTTGAGCGGTCCCGCCGGTTGCTCGGCGTTGAACCCGTCGGCGTTCGGGACCGCACCATCCGTGCAGCGATCGATCGACGCTCCCCGAGAAGAGGACTGCTACACGTTCACCGGCGGCACCTTCGGGGGCAACGAGCTCTTCCATGCCGCGGTGACGGGTGGATCCATGAACGGACGGTGGGAGCTGTTCTCCGCCGCCGGGGCCAACCTGTGCGCCGGTGGGGACGACAGTCCTGGCGTCTGCCAGCTCCCGATCAACGGCACCTACACCGTGGTCGTGTCGAGCACGAACGACCAAGCCGGCTCGTACACGCTCGGGTGGTACGACGTTCGGAGCCCGAGCGCCGCGTGCGGCGACCTCGGACCCTTGGCATTCGGCGAAGGACCGCGCAACGGCACGGTCTCCGCAGTGGGCGAGATCGACTGCGATCGGTTCGATGCGGCGGCGTCGGACGTCATCCGCACGCGTCTCACCTCGCTCTCCTCGGGCACCAGCTTCCGCGGCGTGGCCCTCGACGGCGCCGGGAACGTGGTGTGCTCGTACTCGGAGCAGTCGACCTGCTCGCTCAGCGGCACGGCGCCGTTCCGCTTCCTCACGTGGTCGGTGGATCAGGGCACCGGTAGCTACGAGCTGCGAGCGTGGACGCTGAACGATCCGGGAGGATGCACGACCGTCCGATCCGCCGCCTTCGGCTTCGGTCCCGTCGAGCAGTCCCTGGTGGATCCACGCGAGGCCGACTGCTTCCTGTTCGCTGGTGCCGTCGGCGACCAGTTCTCCGTGAAGATCGAGAACCTCGATCTTCCCCAGAGCACCCCGTATCTCGAGATGCTCGATCCGGGCGGCAACGTCATCTGCAGCGCGTGGTCCGGGACGCTCGACCAGTGCACGCTGACCGCGACGGGGACGTACGCGCTCATCGCCGGCAGCTACTACAACACCGCGATCTACGGCCGCTACCGGATCGAGGGCACGTGCCTGAACCCGGCGTGCGGGACCGAGGAGTACGCGATCGCGTCGATGGCGCCGACGTCGGCCGGTGCCGGCTCGTCGGTGACGGTCGATCTGCGCGGCCGCGTGCTCAGCCTCGGAGACAAGGTGCGCCTCGAGCGCAGCGGGAGCCAGCCGATCAACGGGAGCTCGGTGGCCGTGAGCGAAGACCGGCGTGCCCTCTCGGTCACCTTCAACCTGGCCGGCGCCGCAGCAGGTCTCTGGAACGTCGTCGTCACCCCTGCCACCGGCTCGGCGAACGTCACCCTCACGAACGCCTTCAGCGTCGTGGCGCCGAGCAAGCCCGAGGTGAAGGTCCAGATCGTCGGCACGGAACGGTTCGTGCCGGGGCGTCCGCAGACCATGACGGTCGCGTACCAGAACAAGGGCAACGTCGACGCGCTCGGTGTCCCGATCGTGGTCTACGGCTTCCCGGCGAGCGCGACCGTCGAGCCCTTGTTCTCCCTGCAGCGGTGGGACGTGGCAACGCACACGAACGTCCCGACGGCCTTCGACCCGGCCACCATGGTTGCGCCGTACGGCGCGGGGTTGGCGACGCTCCCGCTCGTCGTCGGGCGCGTACCTGCCGGTGGCAAGGGCGAGATCAGCTTCCGCATCACGGTTCCCACCCAGACCAACTACCGCCTCTCCATCAAGGCCCTGCAGTGCTTCAACGCCAACGGGTTCGCAGGAGGCGCTCCGGTCGTCGGCGAGGCGCCCGGGCCCATCGGGTGCGCAGCCGCGCTCGCAGGTGAGACCTCGGCGCTGGCGTCACTCGCCGGGTTCGTGCCCGGCGGTCCGTGCGTGGGCCTTGCGGCAGGCGTCGCCCAGCAGGTGATGTTCGACTCCGCGCAAGGCAGCATCCCGTACTCCAACACGAGCCTGATCGGCGGGCTGTCGACGGGACTCAGCGCCGCAGCATGCGTCGCAAGTGTGATCCCGGGCGGGCAGGTCGTCTCCGGCGTGTTGGGCATCGCAGGCGACCTGTTGGGGCTGGCCGACTCGGTGAACTCCGGCATGAACGACTGCGGCCCGCCAGACGAGAGCGGCTTGGATCGGAACTGGGTCACGTCGATGGACCCCAATGAGATCTCGGGGCCGATCGGCGGGGGACCGAACCACGCGATCGCAGACACCCAGTCGCTCACGTATTCGATCAGCTTCGAGAACATGGCGACCGCCGGCGCCCCTGCGCAGGAGGTCTCGATCGTCGATCATCTCGATCCAGCCGTGTTCGACCTCTCGACCCTCCAACTCGGGCGAGTCCAGTGGGGCACCGATTCGTTCACCCCGACGTCGGGTGACACGGAGATCGACACCGTGGTGGACCTGCGACCAGGCAAGAACCTCAAGCTGCAGATCAAGGGAGTCATCAGCGCTGGCGGCGACGTGACCTGGACCATGAAGTCACTCGATCCGGTGACCAACGACTTGCCGGAAGATCCTTCCCTCGGCTTCCTCCCGCCGAACACCAACGGCACCGAGGGCCAGGGGCTGGTGCGCTTCAGCGTGGGTCTCAAGAACCCGGCGAACGGAGCGACGGTGACGAACAAGGCATCGATCACCTTCGACCTGAACGCCCCGATCGTGACCAACACGTGGTCGAACCTCGTCGACAAGGACAAGCCGACGAGCAAGGTCGCCACCCTCCCGGCCACGACCGCCGGAACCGACATCGCCGTCAGCTGGTCGGGGTCGGACGCCACGTCGGGCATCGACTCGTACGACGTCTTCGTGTCCGTCGACGGTGGGTCGTACGAAGCCTGGAAGCAAGCAACGACCGATACCAGCGGCACGTATGCCGGGGTCTCCGGCAAGAGCTATGCGTTCTCGAGCGTCGCCCGGGACCTCGCCGGCAACACCGAGCTCCTGCCGCCCACCCCCGACGCGACCACCACGCTCGGCCCACCGATCACGGGCTCCTACTTCCATCCCCTGGCCCCCACGCGGATCCTGGATTCCCGCGGGAGCAACGGGGGTTGGAACGCGAAGTTGGCTGCCGGCGCACCGAAGACGCTGACCGTCACCGGCGGCGCGAACAGCATCCCGAGCTCGGCGGTGGCGGTGGTCATGAACGTGACCGTCACGGGCGGCACGGCCAACAGCTTCCTCACCGCCTATCCCGCCGGGGACTCGCCGCCCACGGCGTCGAACGTGAACTTCGCTGCGGGAGAGACGATCCCGAACCTGGTCACGGTGAAGGTGGGGACGAACGGGCAGGTCGCATTCGCGAACAACACCGGCTCGGTGGACGTGATCGCGGACATCGTCGGCTACTACGACGCGTCGACGGGTGACCGTTACAACCCGCTGCCGCCCGCTCGCATCCTGGATTCCCGTGGGGCGAACGGCGGATGGAACGCGAAGCTCACGGCCGGTGCGGCCAAGGTGCTGGCCGTACGAGGAGCCGGTGGCGTGCCGGCAACAGCGGACGCAGTCATCTTGAACGTGACCGCCACGGATGGCACCGCCAACAGCTTCATCACCGCCTACCCCTCTGGCGGAGCGGTGCCGACGGCATCCAACGTGAACTTCGCGGCGGGTCAGACCATCCCGAACCTGGTGACCGTGAAGCTGGGAGCCGACGGCAAGGTCGCGTTCGCCAACAACAGCGGGTCCGTGCACGTCATCGTCGACGTGGTCGGCTACTACGACACCAGCACCGGTGACGTCTTCCACCCGCTCACCCCGAACAGGATCCTGGACTCGCGGGGTCCCAACGGCGGGTGGAACGCGAAGCTCACCGCTCCCACGGCCAAGGACCTCCAGGTGACCGGAGCAGGAGGCGTACCCGCCGGGGCGACTGCCGTCATCGGCAACACCACTGTCACGGGTGGAACTGCCAACAGCTTCGTGACCGTCTATCCGTCTGGCGGGAGCGTGCCCACGGCGTCGAACGTGAACTTCGCAGCAGGACAGACCATCCCGAACCTGACGGCTGTCAAGGTCGGGGCGGGCGGCAAGATCGCGTTCAACAACGCCAACGGTGCCACCCACGTCATCTTCGACGTCGTCGGGTACTTCGCGACGACGTGACCCGCCACCAGCGATGCCGCCGCGCGCCCGGGCCGACAGCCGATCGATCGACGTCGCCCCGTTAGGGTCGTGCCATGGACGAGGCGGCCACTGACCCCGGCGTGCCGGGGTCAGCACGTCGCGAAGGGCGACGGCGCGCCCTCCTGGTCGTCGCCACGGTCGCCGCTGTGGTGCTCGTCGGCGGCGGGCTGGCCGCCTGGCTCTGGTTCGTGCGGGCGCCGACCTACCGGGGTGGGCTCGAGCCGGGGGAGCGCTACGGCATCGATGTCTCCACCCACCAACGAAGCATCGACTGGGACCGGGTTCATCGCGACGGCATCGACTTCGCGTACATCAAGGCCACCGAAGGCGGTGACTTCGTCGACGACCGCTTCGCCGCGAACTGGGCGGCCGCCGCCGACGCCGGGGTGCAGCGGGGCGCATACCACTTCTTCACGCTGTGCCGTCCTGGCGCCGACCAGGCCGACAACTTCCTGCGCACCGTGCCACGGGCGGACGACGCCCTGCCTCCTGTGGTCGATCTGGAGTTCGTCGGCAACTGCTCGGGTCGCCCCGAACCCGACGCCTTGCGGCGCGAGCTCATGGTCTTCGTCGAACGGGTCGAGGCCGCGACGGGGAAGAAGGTCGTCTTCTACGTGATGGACGACTTCGATCAGCGCTACGGCGTGCGCCGCGCCCTCGACCGCCGGGTCTGGGTCCGCAGCCTCTTCCAGCGCCCGGCGACGGACGACTGGTTGATCTGGCAGAGCAGCGACGTGGCGACGGTGGCCGGCATCGAAGGCGGCGTCGACCTCGACGTCATGAAGCCGACCCCCTGACGCTTCCTCCTCGATCCCACGACCCACGACCACCGACCCACCACCACCGGCGGGGTGGCACCTGCGCAGGGCGCCTCGGTGGACACGACCCGCCGTGCAGGCCGCAGGCGTCGCCGTTGGTCCCGGTGAATCCACGACGGCGTCGGATCGGGCGGGGTGCCAAGATCCGCCGATGGTCGAACGAGTCGGCGACGAGAAGTCCGGCGTCGGCGCCGGCCGCGATGACGAGAGCACGATCTTGCGTCCTCCGAGCGCGGACCGGCCGCCGGATGAGGCGGTCATCGACTTCCTGCGTGCCCATCACGATGCCGAGCCGGCCGCTCTCGAGGTGTTGCATGGGGGGTTCTGGTCGTCGGCCTTCGGCTACCGGATCGGTGAGGACGAGCTCGTGCTGCGGATCAACGACGCGCCCGATGGGTTCCGGGCCGATGAGCACGCGATGCGGTACGCGTCGCCGGGGTTGCCGGTGCCCGAGGTGCTGGCCATCGGTGAGGGCTTCGGCCGCTGGTTCGCGATCTCGCGACGTCACCACGGCCGGATCCTCGAGGCCGTCGGTCCCGACGAAGCGGCCACGCTCGGGCCGACCGTCGTCGACCTGCTCGCCGCGCTGCGCACCGTGCCCGATGCCGGTGTCGAGGTGTCGCCGTGGCAGGACTGGTTGCTCGCCGGCATCACGGACCGCCCTGGTCATCACACCGCGGGGTGGCGGGCGCGCCTCGCCACGGACGACGGAGTGGACCGCACCTTCCGGGCGGCGGACCAGCGCATCCGGGCGCTGCTCGAGGCCTGCCCCGACCGCCGCGAGCTGGTCCACTCCGACCTGCTCCATGCCAACGTCCTCGTGACGCCGCGCGCCGATGCCGTCCGTGCGGTGTTCTCCTGGAAGTGCGCCACCTGGGGCGACGGCGTCTACGACCTCGCGTGGTGCACCTTCTGGGGCCGCTGGCATCCCGGCATCGGCGCCCTCGATCTCTGGGACCGGGTCGTCCCCACGCTGCCGTCCGCCCCGGCTGACGTCGCGGTCCGGCACCACGCCTACGAGCTCCAGATCGGCGCCAGCCACCTCGGTTGGTACGCGACGCTCGGCGACCACGAGAACCTGCGATGGACCGTGCGCCAGCTCGACGAGATCCTCGAGCAGGGCCCCCGCCACTGAGCCGCTGGGCCTCTCTCCGAGCCGAGCCCTGGGCATGCTCGAGCGAAGCCGCGGCGGGGGCAGTTCAAGCGGTTGCGGTAGCGTCGACCGAGCGCCGCGGTGTTGCATCGTGATCTCGAGCGAGGCGTGGATCGGGGGCGCCGCAACGGCTCTGCCGTTGTCCTGATCACGTTCGGATGCTCGACGGGGGAGAGGGCGGAACCATGGCTGAGCCTCAGGTGTCACGCGGAGATCGTGCGGCGGCGGCCCGCCCGTGGGTCGAACGTGCCTTCGTGTCGACCAGCAGCGGCGGGCTGGCTCCCGTTGGGCATCGGGGTCGGGGCCGGGCGTGGCGGCGCCGCCTCGCGCTGGTCTGCGCCGTGGTGCTCGCGGCATCGGTGGCGGCGATTGTCGGGCCGTCCGCACCGAGCGCGCTCGCCGCCGCGCCGCCGGCCGGCACGGTCTCGACCGTCGCCACGAACCCCATCGTGAAGCCGCAGGGCATCGCGGCCGGCTCGGACGGCGCCCTCTGGTTCATCGACTACAACAGCTCGATCGGCAGGATCACCACCGCGGGGGCAGCCACCAACTACCGCGACCCGAGCATCAGCCGCCCGCAGGGGATCACGGCCGGGCCGGACGGCGCCGTCTGGTTCACGAACGACAACGACTCGATCGGGCGCATCACCACGGCCGGCATCGTCTCCAACTTCACCGGCGCCGGGATCAGCTACCCGACGGGGATCGCGCCCGGACCCGACGGCGCGCTCTGGTTCACCAACCAGAACAACAACTCGATCGGGCGCATCACCACCGCCGGGACCGTCTCCAACTACACCGGGGCGGGCATCAGCTCGCCGCGCGGGATCGTCGCGGGATCGGACGGGAACCTCTGGTTCACGAACGCCGGGAACAACACGATCGGGAAGATCACGACGACCGGAACCGTGTCCAACTACACGAGCGCGAACATCCTCGGCCCGCTGGCGATCGCCTCAGGGCCCGACGGCGCGCTCTGGTTCACCAACTACGGCAACAGCTCGATCGGGCGCATCACCACGACCGGGACCGTCTCGAAGTACACCGGCGCCGGCATCAGCTCCCCCAGCAGCATCGTGGCCGGGCCCGACGGCGCGCTCTGGTTCACCAATGCGGGCAGCGACTCGATCGGGCGCGTCACGACGGCCGGGGTCGTCTCGAAGTACACCGGCACGGGCATGAGCACCCCCACCGGCATCGCGTCCGGCGCGGACGGCGCGCTCTGGTTCACCAACTACGGCAACAGCTCGATCGGGCGCATCACCACGGCCGGCTCCGTCTCCAACTTCACCGGCACCGTCATCTTCGGCCCGAGCGGGATCACGGCCGGCCCGGACGGAGCATTCTGGTTCACGAACTACAACAACTCGATCGGGAGCGTCACGACCGCCGGGGTCGTGGCCAACTACACCGATCCGCACATCGCCTTGCCCACCGCGATCGTGTCCGGGCCCGACGGGGCGCTCTGGTTCACCAACGCCGCCGGCAACTCGATCGGGCGCATCACCACCGCAGGGGTCGTCTCCGACTTCACCGGCACCGGGATCAGCTATCCCTCGGGGATCGTGGTCGGGCCCGACGGGGCGCTCTGGTTCACCAACGACAGCAACAACTCGATCGGGCGGATCACGACGGCTGGCGTCGTGTCCAACTTCACGGGCACCGGCATCAGCGATCCACGGGGCTCCATCGCCGCCGGCCCCGACGGGGCGCTGTGGTTCACCAACTACGGAAACAGCTCGATCGGGCGGATCACGACGGCGGGCGTCGTCTCCAACTACAAGGGCACCGGCATCGCGGCCCCGACCGGGATCACCGCGGGACCCGACGGGGCGCTGTGGTTCACCAACAAGGGAAACAGCTCGATCGGGCGGATCACGACGGCCGGCGCCGTGTCCAACTTCACCGGCGCCGGGATCAGCTCCCCGACCGAGATCGCGGCCGGCCCCGACGGCGCGCTCTGGTTCACCAACTACAACAACGACTCCATCGGGCGCATCACCACCGCCGGGGTCGTGTCCAACTTCACCGGCATCGACGTCGCGGGCCCCACGGGGATCGCCGCCGGTTCCGACTCGACGCTCTGGTTCACCAACCAGGCCCACAGCTCGATCGGCCAGGTGGTGGCATCCGGATCTCCCTCGGCCCCGCAGTCGGTCGTGGCCGTCGCCGGCAAGGCACAGGCGACCGTGTCGTGGTCGGTGCCGTCGACGGATGGGGGTTCGGTTGTCACGGGGTACACGGTGACGGCGGCGCCGGGGGGCGCGACGTGCTCGTGGGCGGGGGGGCCGTTGGTGTGCACCGTCGCGGGGTTGACGGCGGGCACGACCTACACGTTCACGGTCACCGCCACGAACGGGGAGGGGGTGGGGGCGGTGTCGGTGGCGTCGAACGCGGTGACGCCGTGGGATGGCGCGCGCTACCACCCGGTGGTCCCGGCGCGGATCTTGGACTCGCGCACTCCCAACGGGGGCTGGAACGGTCAGCTGGTCGCGGGGGCGCCGCGGTCGTTGGCGGTGACGGGGCTGGGGGGCGCGTCGGAGGTGCCGGTCACGGCGAGCGCGGTGGTGCTGAACGTGGCCGTGACGAACGCGACGGCGGGTTCGTTCCTGACCGTGTCCCCGGCGGGGACCGCGACCCCGAACGCGTCGAACCTGAACTTCGGGGCGGGGCAGACGATCGCGAACCTGGTCACGGTGAAGCTCGGGCCGGGCGGGCAGGTCGCGTTCGCGAACGCGGTCGGGGCCACCGACGTGGTCGCCGATGTCGTGGGCTACTACGACGACGGGACCGGGCCCGGTGACCTCTACACCGGCATCGCCCCGACCCGGCTCCTCGATTCGCGCACCCCGACCGGCGGGTGGAACAGCCCCTTGAGCGCCGGGACGGCGCGGGAGCTGACGGTGCGCCACCCCGGCAACCCGAACGGGGTGCCCGCCACCGCGACCGCGGTGATCGCGAACGTGACCGTCACCGGCGCAACGACGGGCAGCTACCTGTCGGTGTGGCCCGCCGGGCTTCCCCAACCGGGGGTGTCGAACCTCAACTTCGGGGCCGGGCAGACCATCCCCAACCTCGCCATCGTCAAGATCGGTACCAACGACGCAATCAGCTTCGCGACCAACACCGGCACGGTGGACGTGATCGTCGACGTCGTCGGCTACTTCGACCCCACCACCGGGTCGCGGTTCCACGCCCTCGACCCGACCCGGATCCTCGACGACCGCGTCCCCGTCGGGCTGCCCGGGCCGTGGGGCCCGAACCAGACCCGAACCCTGCCCGTCGCCGGCGCCGCGGCGACGAACGTGCCGGCCGGGGCCACCGGGCTGGTCACCAACCTCACCGCCACCGCCGGCACCGCGAACAGCTTCGTCACGGTGTTCCCCGACAGCGGCGGGGCCGTGCCCACCAGCTCGAACGTGAACTTCGGGGCCGGCGAAACGATCCCCAACCTCGTCACCACCAAGATCGCCCCCAACGGCACCATCGCTCTCCACAACCAACACGGCAACGTCGACCTCGTCGCCGACGCCGTCGGCTACTACGCCACCACCTGACCCGCCCGCCGCCCCCGTCCCCGCGAAGCCCGCGCCCGCAAGCGCGCGACGATCGCCTGGGAAATAGCAGCCGTCGGCGGTCGGTTGGGCCCGGCATGCGATTCGGCTACAACCTCTCGACGGCCGTGCCGGCCAGCGGTGACCCGACGGCAGAAGCCCGTGACGCCGAGGCGCTCGGCTACGACTTCGTGTGCGTGTCCGACCACCTCCACGGCGCCCATGCGACGTTCGAGACATGGACGTTCCTGACCTGGGTGGCCGCCGCGACGTCGCGGGTGGACCTCGTGCCGAACGTCCTCGGCTTGCCGTACCGGCCGCCGGCGGTGCTCGCCAAGATGGCCGAGACCGTGCAGCGGCTGTCCGGCGGCCGGCTCGTGCTCGGGTACGGCGCGGGCGGGATGGACGCCGAGTTCGAGGCCTTCGGCCTCGACGTGCGGACCCCGGCCGCGAAGGTCGTCGCGCTCGAGGACGCCCTCACCATCCTGCACGGCACCTGGTCGAGCTCCCCCTTCACCTTCGAGGGGGCGCAGCTCTCGGTGCGCGAGGCCCGGGTCGAGCTCAAGCCGATCCGATCGATCCCGGTGTGGATCGGCGGCAACGGCCCGAAGGTCCTCGCGCTGACGGGCCGTCTCGCCGACGGCTGGATCCCATCGATGCCCTTCGCCCCTCCGGCCGTGATCCCCGAGCGCGTCGCCATCATCCTGCGCGCCGGCGAGGCCGTCGGTCGATCGCGCCAGGACTACACGTTCGTCTACAACGTCGGCATCGGCATCGGCGTCGGCCCGCACCGCGACGACACGTCGATCGTGACGGGCAGCCCCGAGCAGATCGCAGAGCAGCTCGCCGCGTTGGAGGGGCTCGGCTTCGACGCCATCAACGTCTGGCCCGTCGGCGACGCGACCGAGCAACGTCACCGCATCGCCGAAGAGGTCCTCCCGCTCGTGCGCTGACGAGCCGACGTCACGCAGACGAACGCCGACAACGTCGTCTCCTGCGATCGCGTCGGCTGACGGTTGCTGCTTCCCCTCGCTCGAGCGCCGCCGCGTCGTGAACCGTTTCGCCCCCTCGACTCGACAGGCCTGGCGTCAGCGATCGCGGCCCCGAGGAGTCCTGTACCGATGCAGCACCAGAGCCTCTTGTCCGGCCATCTGGCGTCCGACCCGCCCCCGACGGTGCCGGTGCATCGACGGGCGACGGACCCTGTCGAGCCGGCGGCAGGAGGTCGGCGGCTTCGCCAGCAGCTGGTGACGGCGGGCGTCGTGGCCATCGTCGTCGGCGGCCTCGCGCTGGGCTTCGCGCCCGCGTGGGGACTCGTCGTGGGCTTCGCCGTCGCGGTGCCGATCGAGAAGGTGTGGTCCCGCCATCGGTACCGGGTGCTGCGTCCGGGCTGGCGGACCGACGTCCTGCACTTCCTCTTCACCCACACCCTCGAGGTCGCGTGCCTGGTCGCCGCCGCGGCGCTGTGCTGGATCCCGTTGCACCTCATCACCATCGACCCCGTCGCGGGCTGGCTCGCGACGGCACCCCGACTCCTCGTCGCCGGGCTCGGGTTCCTCCTCTTCGAGGTGGCGTACTACGCCGAGCACCGCCTCGCGCATCGCTGGGGCTTCCTGTGGAGGTTCCACGCCGTGCACCACTCCAGCGCCGATCTCGACTGGCTCGCGGCGTCGCGCCTCCATCCGTTCGAGGCGTTCATCGGCGGCTTCGTCATCGCTCCCGTGTTCATCGTCCTGGGGTACCCCTTGGCGGCGCTCGGTGCGTTCAGCACGGTGACGTCGATCTGGGCGATCCTGATCCACGCCAACGTCGACTGGCGCCTGCGGTGGCTCGATCGGGTGTACCCGACGCCGGAGTACCACCACTGGCATCACTGCGCCGACCGGGGAGCTCGAGACAAGAACTTCGGGCATCCCCTCCTCGACACCCTGTTCGGCACGTACTACATGCCGAGCGGGCGGCGCCCCGAGCGCTACGGCATCGACGCCGCCATGCCCGACGGTTGGTTCGCGCAGCTCGCACACCCCTTCCGCCGCCACGGCTGAGCACGGCGACCGGACGGACACGAGCACCCGAGATCGAGGGACCTGTGCCGCCGCCGACGCCCGAGCGACCTCGTGGGCGAAGCCGGCGATCGGGCCCGCTCGGAGGTCGTCGTTCGGGGATGGGTTCAGGCGGCGTGCGAGGACACACCGGGGCGCCAACAGTCCTCAGTGATCAACGACTGCTCGGAGCCGCCGCACTTCGTTCAACAGCGCCCGCATGCCCACGCTCCCCAGTGTCTCATCGGCAACGCAGTGCCGCAGTGCCGGCGTTGGCTCGCTCGCGGGACGCGGATCGGGGACGCGATTGCTGGATGTTTGGGGACGGGCCTGCCGGCACCCGAGAGCGGTAGCGCCCGGGGAGACGAGCGATCTGTCGGAGGCCCGAGGCATGTCTGATCCTGATCTCAGCGAGTTGCGGAAGCGGGCGGAGCAGGGTGACAGCGATGCGGTCGGGGTGCTCGTAGAGCTGGCCGGCGAGCGAGGAGACTTCGACGAACTCCGACGCTTGGCCGACGAAGGCAGCCGCGACGCGGCTGACGTGCTGGTGGAGTTGGCTGGCGAACGGGGCGACCGTGACGAACTCCGCCGGCTTGCCAGCGGTGGCAACCAGGATGCCCTTGACGTGCTGGACGAGCTTGACGGGAGTCGACGACCGACGATGGAGCGGAATAACGCTCAACTCAACTGGGGCTGGATCCGGCGATCGGCCCGCTCGCGGTTCGGTGTTCGGGGACAGTCTGTGGCGGTGTTCGGGGTCGCCGTCTTCACGCCTCCGGTTCAGTCGCACGAACGTCTATCCATTCGTCGAACCCGAACTGTCTCACGCTCCCGTCTGGAAGAGTGAGCTCCAGACGCCCGTCGGCGAACACGGTGTACGACGTCGCGACGAACGTCCCCACGTCGACGGCATCGAACCCGAGAACTCGGACTTCCATCGTTTCCACATGGCCATCTTCGCTCAGATCGGCAGCGCTCACGCTGGGCTAGGAGCTGACCCGGCATCGTTCTGGGCGCACCGCAGACGACGCCGACGGCAGC
>CAYUOL010000077.1:0-23492 GCA_964446345.1 uncultured Iamiaceae bacterium
CAGCGACGCGGTACGGGTCCCCGTGATCGCGTCCGGCGGCGTCGGCACGCTCGAGCACCTCGTGGAGGGCGTGACCGAGGGCCATGCCGACGCCGTGCTCGCGGCGTCGATCTTCCACTTCGGCGAGCACGCCATCGGCGACGCGAAGCAGCACCTGCACGACGCGGGCATCACCGTCCGGCCCGCCTGAGCCCGGGAGGTCGCGTCCTCAGGCGAGCGACGTCGCGAACGAGACGAGCAGCTCTGCGACCTGCGCCGTCTTGCCGACGAGGTAGTGGCCGGCGCCGGGGATCGTGTGGATCGTGACGTTGCGCCACGCGGCCGTGTACGAACGCACCGAGTCCGGCACCCGGAACTCGTCGTTCTCGGGGATGGCGAACACCTTCGGGCGAGGATCGTGGGCGGCGACGAGCGCGGCCTCGGGCAGGATGCGCAACGGCGACGCGATGAGGAACCACCCCTGCAACCGGTCGTCGAGGACCGAGAGCGACACGTCGGCACCGAACGACCATCCGGCGAGCACGAGCGGGACGCCGGGCGGCCGCGCCTCGCTGATCTCGTCGATGGCGGCCACGATGTCCTGCGCCTCGTCGAGACCGGCGCCGTAGCTGCCCTCGGATCCTTCGACGCCGCGGAAGTTGAACCGCAGCGCCGTGAGCCCCCGCTCGGGCACCGAGCGGAACAGCTCGCTGGTCACGAGCGAGCGCATGGAGCCGCCCTGCTGGGGGTGGGGGTGGGCGAGCACGACCAGGCCCCGGGGGTCCGCGGCACGACGGATCTCGGCTTCGAGGCGGAGGCCGTCACTGGTCATGCAGGTCAACGTCTCCGTCGCGATCGCCGCAGGGCCGATGTCATCGGGCACGAGGCGAGACGGTACCGTCAACCCGTGACCGACACCGAAACCGAGCGCACACCGACCGACGGCGCGGCTCCCGCGGCGAAGAACGACGACCGGAAGAAGACCGCGGCCGCCGCCTCGGCCAAGGCGAAGAAGAAGTCGGGCGCCGCCAAGGCGGAGAAGGTGAAGGCGGAAGCGGCTGCGGAACCGGCCGGTACCGCCCCGACGATGGGTCGCATCGACAAGCTCCCGATCAAGATGCTGAACGACCGCATCCTCGTGCGCGTCGGCGGGGGCGAGGGGGAGCGGCGTTCCTCGGGCGGCATCCTCATCCCTGCGACCGCGCAGATGGGCAAGCGCCTGGCGTGGGCGGAGATCGTCGCGGTGGGCCCCAACGTGCGATCGATGGAGGCCGGCGACCAGGTGCTGTTCAACCCTGAGGACCGCTACGAGGTGGAGCTCCGCGGCGAGGACTTCATCATCCTGCGCGAGCGCGACATCCACGCAGTCGCCTCGAAGCGCCTCGAAGAGGGCAGCACCGGCCTCTACCTCTGACGGTCCGTGGTTCCGGGCCTTGACGGCTTCTTGACGCGCCCAGAAGTGGGCTCGGCGCGCGGGGCCTCAGGGGTGGAAGCTGGGTGCACCATTGGACGCCGGCGACGGTGAGTGGGAAGCGGGGACGCGATGGACGACGAGGTTCGGATGCGCGGTGTGCAGGACGAGGACCGCACCGTCGCTCGGATGTCCGCAGGGGAGGCGGAGCCTGTGGTGGCCGCGCCGTCCCGGGCGGAGAGGCGCGAGGCCCGACGCGACAACGGCCTGGGGATGAGCCGCGAGAACACCGTGATGCTCCGGGCGTTCGTCGTGTTCCTGATCGTGGGGTTCGTGTCGCTGGTGACGCTGACGGTGATCATCCAGGCCGGTCCTCCGGCGACATCGGGCTCCGCGGGCGTCTCGTCGGGCCCCGTACCGACCGCTGGCGGGTGGTTGTACCTCTTCGCGCTGCTGCCTCTCGCGGCCGTGATCGCGTTTCCCGCGGCCATCGGGCTCGCCGTGTACTGCATCTTCTTCGCCGGTCGCGACCGCGCCACGTTCCGGCACCGGGAGCTCGACGAGCAGGAGCGGCTGCTCGATGCCGGCGACGTGCTGCGGAAGTCCTTGCGCACCGGGCCTCGGGTCGCGAACACGATGACGACGCGCGCCGGTCGCAGAGCAGGGCGGGCGGCCACGTTCGCCTCGTGGCAGAGGCGGCAGCGGAACAAGCGCCGCTGACCGAGCAGCGGAGCCAGTGGGCAACGGGTTTCGGCGATCGTGACCGAGGCCCCTACGATGGGCGGCTTATGTCGGACACGAAGCCTCTCGCCCCGCCGCCCGCCAGCTCCATCGAGGTCACGCCGATCGAGGTCGTCGACGAGCAGCTGGCGCTCGTCAAGTACGACGCCAACGGCCTGGTGCCGGCGATCATCCAGGAGCACGGCACCGGGCGGATCCTGATGATGGCCTGGATGAACGAGGACTCGTTGCGCAAGTCGCTCGAGACCGGTCGCACCTGGTTCTGGAGCCGCTCGCGGCAGGAGTACTGGTGCAAGGGCGAGACGTCGGGTGACCGCCAGTTCATCCGCGAGGGCGCCTACGACTGCGACGCCGACGTGTTGCTCTTCCAAGTCGTGCAAGAGGGCAAGGGCGCCTGCCACACCGGCGAGTACTCGTGCTTCTTACGCAAGTTCGGCGCCGGCGAGTCCACCGCAACGCCGGATCACTGAGCGCCGGACGAGATGCCGTACCCCACGCGTGACGAGTTCCGCGAGCTGGCTCGCGAGTTCACGGTCGTCCCGATCTGGCGGGAGCTCGTCGCCGACCTGATCACGCCTGTCGCGGCGTTCGCCCGACTCTGCCGCGACGACGAGCCCGGGTTCCTGCTCGAGTCCGTCGAGCACGCCGAGCGCTGGAGCCGGTGGTCGTTCGTCGGTCGGCGCGCGGCCGCGACGTTCGTGGCGCGAGACGGCGTCGTCACGGTGTCGGGGGGCACGGTGCCCGAGGGCATCCGCCTCGATGCCGGCATCCTCGCCGCCACCGAAGACGTGCTGGCCCGCTACCGCTCGCCGTCGCTGCCCGACCTGCCCCCGCTGCACGGTGGGCTCGTCGGGTACCTCGGCTACGACGTGGTGCGCGAGGTCGAGCGCCTGCCCGACGTGCCCGATGATCCCCGGGGCTACCCCGACGCCGTGCTCTCGATCATCGGCGAGCTGGCCGCCTTCGATCACTTCCGCCAACGCGTCACCCTGATCTCCAACGCGTTCATCCCGCCAGGGGCCACCGACGCCGATCTGGACCAGGTGTACGACGAAGCCGTCGCCCGTCTCGATCAGCTCGCCCTGGACGGTGCCCGCCCCCTCGACGAGCCGCTCGTCGAGCCGCCCCGGGCCGACGACCCGCTGCCCGAGACCACGTCGTCGATGGGGGCGGCCGCGTACCAGGCGGCCGTGACCGCGGCGAAGGAGCACATCCTCGCCGGGGACATCTTCCAGGTCGTGCTCTCGCAGCGGTTCGACTTCCCGCTCGACGCGGACCCGTTCGACTTCTACCGCGTGCTGCGGCAGGTCAACCCGAGCCCGTACATGTACTTCGTGCGCACGCCCGAGGTCACGCTCGTCGGCTCGTCGCCCGAGCCGATGGTGCAGCTGCTCGACGGTCGGGTCATCTCCCGCCCGATCGCCGGCACACGGCGCCGGGGCCGCACCGACGAGGAGGATCGCCGCCTCGGTGCCGAGCTGTCCGAGCACCCCAAGGAGCTGGCCGAGCACGTGATGCTGGTGGACCTCGCCCGCAACGACGTGGGCCGCGTCGTGCGCTTCGGCACCGAGCGGGTCGACGAGATGATGACCCTCGAGCGCTACAGCCACGTGATGCACCTGACCTCGCAGGTGTCGGGCGAGCTCGCCGACGGGCGCACGCCGATCGACGTGCTGCGCGCCACCCTGCCGGCGGGCACCGTCTCGGGCGCGCCCAAGGTGCGGGCGATGCAGATCATCGACGAGTTCGAGCCCGTCAAGCGGGGCCCCTACGCGGGCGTCGTCGGGTACCTCGACTTCTCGGGCAACATCGACACCGCCATCGCCATCCGCACCCTCGTGGTGGGCCCGGACGGCCACGCGGCGGTGCAGGCAGGTGCCGGCGTCGTGGCCGACTCGAAGCCCGAGGAAGAGGATCTCGAGTGCCACAACAAGGCCAAGGCGCTGCTCTCCGCCGTCCCCGGGGCGCGGCGCATGACCGCGACCCGCCGCGCGCACAGCGCCCGCTGACGGCTGCCGCCGGTCAGCTCGAACGACATCCCGGGGAACGTCGATAGGGTCGGTGCATGCTCTCCTTCGACGACGGCTACCACTCGCTGCGTCGCGGCAACGGCCACGTGCGCCTCGACCGTGACGTGGTGGCGGTGTCCGGGCCCGACGCCGCGACGTTCCTGCAGGGGCAGCTCAGCCAAGAGGTCGCCGGCCTCGCGGTGGGATCGGGCGCGCGCTCGTTCCTGCTGGAGCCGACGGGCAAGGTCGGGACGTGGTTGGTCGTCACCCGCCTCAGCGACGACTCGTTCCTCCTCGATGTCGACGCGGGCTCCGGCGAGACCACCGTCGCGCGGCTGCAGCGCTTCAAGCTGCGCACGAAGGCGGACATCGACGACGTCACGAGTCGGTGGTCGGTGTGGGTGCACCCGCTCGGCCCGGAGCCTCGCTCGCTGCTGGTCGAGGCGCCCGGGGGCGAGCTGCTCTCCACGGTCGTCGGCGGCGTGTCCCGCGCCCTGACCACCTCGGTTGCCTATGCCGTGTCCGGCCTCGACGTGGTCAGCGTCGACTCCTACGAGCCGTGGCGGATCGAGCAGGGGGTGCCGACGATGGGCGCCGAGCTGGTGACCGGCGAGACGATCCCCGCCGAGGCCGGCCAGTGGGTGATCGACGCCTCCGTCAGCTTCACGAAGGGCTGCTTCACGGGGCAGGAGCTCGTCGCCCGCATCGACTCGCGCGGGGGCAACGTCCCGCGTCAGATCCGCGGCCTCGTCATCGAGGGCGATCGCGCGAAGCCCCCGGCGGTCAGTGCGGACGTGGTGGTCGACGGCAAGGCGGTCGGCATGCTCACCTCCGTGGCGTGGTCGCCGGGCTTCGGTGCCCACGTCGCGCTCGCGTCGATCGTGCGCGCCGTCACCCCACCGGCCGCCGTCACCGTGGACGGTGCCGCGAGCATCGCCCGGATCGAACCGCTCCCGCTCACCCCGTAGCGGCCGCAACGCCGTGGCGCGACCGGAAGGTCGTCCTGCTCGGCGCCTCAGGCCGTCTCGGGGGGTGGGGTCGGAGGGGCCGGCGGGGGCGTCGCCGCGAGGTGCACGACCATCCGGGTGCCCCGAGTGGCCGCGGCCTGCGCCTCGACGTGCCCGCCCATCGTCTCGGTGACCTCGCGCACGATCGCGAGACCCAGCCCCGAGCCGACCTCCTTGCGCTCGGGGCGCGCCGCCGTGACGTAGAGCCGCTCGAACACGTGGGGGAGGTCCTCGGTGGCGATGCCGGGGCCGTCGTCGACGACCTCGAGCACCGGCCCGTCGGCGTCACCCGAGACGCGCACCGTGATCGTGGTGGCGGCGAACTTCAGGGCGTTCTCGACGAGGTTGGCGATGACCTGCTGCAGACGATCGGGGTCGGCGTAGGCGAGCGTCGGCGACGGAGGCGTGTCCAGGGTGATGATGAGGCCGGCGGCTTCGACCTCCCGGCGGAAGCCCTCGACCGAGTCGGTGGCGACGTCGTTGAGATCGAGCTGGATGATCGAGAACGTGAAGCGCTGCGCGTCGAGCTTGGCGAGGTCGAGCAGGTCCTTGACGAGCCGCTCGAGCCGCCGCGACTCGCCCAGGATCACGCCGGCGGCCCGGGCAGGATCGGGCGCCGTCCCGTCGGCGATGGCCTCGGCGTACCCGCGGATCGAGGTGAGGGGCGTGCGCAGGTCGTGCGACACCGAGAGCAGGAACTGGCGCTCGAGGCCTCGCGAGCGCTCGAGCGCTTCGGCCATGGTGTTGATGGAGTGCGCGAGCTCGTCCAGCTCGTCCCGCGGCTGACCCGGTCGCGCGAAGTGCTCCGGGACCCGGACGGACAGGTCGCCGTGGGCGATCGTCGCCGTCACGGTCTTGGCCTCGCGCAGCGGGTTGGTGAGCGCCCGCCCCAGCCAGCTCGCGACGAGCAGGCCGAGCAGGAGCGTCGCGCCGCTGGCGAGGAGGAACCAGGGGATGAGCCCCCCGACCGGATCGGACGGCCGCGAGATCAGGATCGCCGTCATGTTCTCCGTCGTGGCGTCGATCGGGCTGATGGCGTACACGCCGTTGCGGACCTGCCCGCTGACGGAATCGCCGTTGCGCAACTGCTCCGGGTGCAGGTCCGCCGCGGTGAGATCACCCGGGAGCTGCCCGACCTGCACGTTGTTGGCTGCGTCGAACACGATCAGCTCGATCTGCTCCTTCGAGAGCGCGGTCTGCAGGTTCTTCTGGGTCTCCGGGCGGACCTCGATCGTGCGACAGAGGTTCACGCGCAGCTGCTCCGCGCGCGCCCGCACCGCGGCGCCGGGGGCGCGGTCCGCGCTGGTCGGGGGGCTGGTGCCGGTCGGGCAGAAGGCGGTGCGCACGTCCTCGAGCGTCGTCTCGCTCGGGTTCCGGCAGAACGCCTCGCGCGCGACGCGTCGCGGTCCGGTGATGGTGCGGGTGAGCGCATCGTCGGCGTCGCAGAGCCGGGAGCGCGCGGCGATGACGACCACGTCCGGGGACGACGAGCACAACGCCGCGCGGAGGCGCTGGATGTCCTTCGGGAACGCCGGGTCGTCCGCCGGGCCCGGTGCCACCGACGTCGTGCTCTGGCCCCCGCTCTGGCCCCCGTTCTGGCCCCCGTTCTGGCCGGTGGTCTCGCTCCCGCGGCAGACCGTGGTGCGCACCGCCTCGATGTCGCGGCTGGTGAGCTGGGTGAAGCGCGTCTGGCCGAGGTCGACCAACCGCGCCGTCGAGTCGGCCTGGTTGCGCAGCTCCTCCTCGGCGCTCTGCCGGGCCCCGAAGCGGGCGAGCACCAGCGTGCCGACGCCGGCCAGCAGGAGCGCGGCCGCGACGCAGCCGAGGATCGCGAGCGTCAGGCGTCGCTTCATCGTCGCAGGACCGGTTCCTCCACGACGGCCCAGTGTGGCGGCCGGATGTTAGGTGCGTGTGAGGACGGTCGGCCGTGCGCGCGGGCCACGTCAGTCCAACCGGTACCCGATGCCCCACACCGTGGCCAAGGGCAGCGCGTCGCCGAGCTTCTTGCGGAGCTGGCGCACGTGCACGTCGACGGTGCGCTCGTCGCCGTACCAGTCGGCGCCCCACACGCCGTCGAGCAGCTGGCGGCGGCTGAGCGCCAGGCCCCGGTTCTCGCAGAGGTAGGCGAGCAGGTCGAACTCGCGCGCGGCGAGGGGGACGACGACGTCGTCGACGCGCGCCTCGCGGCGTCCGAGGTCGACCTCGGTCGCCCCGGCGACGAGGACGGTCGGCGCATCGCGGGCCGGTCCGTCGACCCGGCGCAGGATGGCCTTGACCCGCGCCACCAGCTCACGGGGCGAGAACGGCTTGGTCACGTAGTCGTCGGCGCCCATCTCCAGCCCGAGGACCCGGTCGATCTCTCCGTCGCGGGCGGTCAGCATGATGATCGGGATGTCGCTCGTCGTCCGCAGCCGCCGGCAGACCTCGAGCCCGTCGATCCCACCTGGCAGCCCGACGTCGAGGATCACCAGCTTGGGCTGGCGGTCCTTGACGAGGCGCAGCCCGGTGTCGCCGTCCGCGGCCTGGTAGACGCGGTAGCCGTCCTGGCGCAGGTACATGTCGACGAGGTCGGCGATGTTCGGATCGTCTTCGACGAGCACGACGACGGGCTGGGCATCGGTCATGAGGCGCCATGCTCGCACGGCCGGGCCGCGCGAGGCGCGCATGGCGCGTCCGGCGTGTCGGGCGCAGCAGGTGCGACCGCGAGGTCTCGCCGCCCCGCGGGTGCTGGGTACGCTCCCGAGGTGACCTACTACGAGGTGCTCGGGGTCCCGTCGGGCGCCAGCGCCAAGGCGATCCGGCGGGCGTACGTCGATCGGGCGCGCTTGCACCACCCCGACTTCCACACGAACGCGGATGCCTCGGTGCGCCTCGATGCCGAGCGCGAGATGCAGCGCCTCAACGATGCGTGGGCCGTGCTCGGTGATCCGCAGCGCCGCCGCGAGTACGACGCGACGCTGCGGGCCGGCGACGGGACGGGCAGCGGCTTCGTGGCCGCCCCGGCGGACGCCTGGGATCCGCGCTCGGGCGTGTCCCACCCCGACTTCGTCCCGTTCGACGACGATCCCGACGACCCGGACCACGACGCGTTCCTCGACCTCGACGACACGCCGTTCCCCGGCGCCTCGACGGTGCCGCGGTGGCAGCAGCTCCTCCCCGTCGGCCTGTTCGTCGCGTCGTTGGCGTGCCTCTGCGTCGGGCTGGTCGTCAAGCTCGGGCCGCTGCTCGTGCTCGGCGTCTTCCTCTTCCTGGCCTCCGGCCTCAGCTTCGTGGCGACGCCGGTGCTGGCGGTGCTCCGCGGCTACGAGCGCGATCCCGAACGCTGACAGGGCGTCGGCGCCGCCGCCCGTGCCTTCGTGCGGGCCGGTGGGTGGCGCCACGGTCCGTGAGCGCCGATAGGCTCGACGGCCATGCCGATCGACACCGAAAAAGTCAGCTTCATCGCCCGCCTGAAGGCCAAGCCCGGAGAGCGCGACGCCATCGTCGCCGCCTTCGAGAAGTTCCTGGTCGCCGTCGAAGCCGAAGAGGGGACCGAGGTGTACTCGATCCACCTCGACAAGGCCGACGCCGACACGCTCTGGGTCTTCGAGGTGTACACCGACCAGGCCGCGCAGGATGCGCACGGCGCCTCGGAGGACTTCATGGTCCTGCTCGGTGCGATCGGCGACCTGCTCGGCGATGCCCCCGGCATGTACGCCCTCGATCCGGTGGCGGCCAAGGGCATCGCGCTCTGAGCGGTCCCACCTACCTCGACAAGATCCTCGCGGCGCACCGGGCCGCCGACGCGCAACGGGCGGTCGGCGACCTCGGACCGGCGATCGCCGAAGCGCGGGCTCGGCCGGCGGCTCGCGGGTTCCGCTCCGCCGTCCTCGCGGGGAGCGAGCACGGTCAGATCGCCGTGATCGCCGAGATCAAGCGGCGCTCGCCGTCGAAGGGCGCGCTCGCGCCCGGCCTCGACCCGGCGGTCCTGGCCCTGGCCTACGAGTCCGGGGGCGCGGCCTGCTTGTCCGTGCTGACCGACGCCGAGTTCTTCGGCGGATCGGTGCCCGACCTGCAGGCCGCCCGCGCGGCCTGCGCGCTGCCCGTGCTGCGCAAGGACTTCACGGTGTCCGCCGCGGATGTGGTCGACGCCCGCCTGATGGGGGCGGACTGCGTGCTGCTCATCGCCGCTGCCCTCACCGGGCCCGAGCTGACCGAGCTGCACGCCCTGGCGAAGGACATCGGTCTCGACGTGCTCGTCGAGATCCACGACGAGGCCGAGCTCGAGCTCGCCATGGACGCAGGCGCGGATCTGGTCGGGGTGAACCAGCGCGACCTCGTCACCTTCCAGGTCGACACCGAGCGGGCGGTGCGCGTGGCGAGCCAGCTCCCGGCGTCGGTCGTGCGGGTGGCGGAATCGGGCATCAGGGGCGTGGACGACGCCACCACGCTGCGCGCCGCCGGGTACCACGGGCTGCTCGTCGGCGAGACGCTCGTGACCTCCGCGGACCCGTCTCGCGCCGTGCGTGAGCTCCGGCTCGCCGACGAGACCCGCTGAGCCAGCGCGCGCCGCCGCGCGCCGATCGACACGCGATCGCCATGGCCCGACCGGGCGGAAAGCCACGGAACCACGCCGGCGGTCCAGTAGCTTCACGTCGATGTTCGTGAAGATCTGTGGCATCACGAATGAGTCCGATGCCCTGCTCGCAGTCGCCATGGGGGCCGACGCCGTGGGCTTCATCTTCGCGCCGTCGTCGCGCCAGATCGCCCCGCAGATCGCCCGCGACATCGCCCGGCGCCTCCCGCCCGAGATCCTGACGATCGGGGTCTTCCGGGACGAGTCCGCCCAGCGGGTCGTCGAGATCGTCAACACCATGGGCCTGCGCGGAGCGCAGCTGAGCGGGCGCGAGTCGCCGGCGGAGGCCCGGTGGGTGGCCCAACGGGTGCCGTTCACCGTCAAGGCGTTCAACGCCGGCGATCACCTCATCGAGAAGGTCGCCGAGTACCCCGTCAGCGCGGTCATGCTCGACTCGGCCGAGCCCGGGTCCGGCACGGTGTTCGACTGGAGCCGTGCCGCCGCGCTGCCCGTCGGCACGCGGCTGATCGTCGCCGGTGGCCTGACGCCCGACAACGTGGGTGCGGCCATCGAGAGCGTCGACCCCTGGGGTGTCGACGTCGCCACCGGTGTCGAGTCGTCGCCGGGGCGCAAGGACGCCGTGCGCCTCCGGCACTTCATCAACAACGCGAAGGCGTACGAGGACCCGGCCGAGACCGAGGACTACGCCGACCTGGGGATCGACGACCTCGAAGCGCTCGCGGCCGAGTACGCCGACGATCCCGAGGTGTTCGACTGGGAGGAGGACGTCGCGATCGACGTCCCCGAAGAACCGGACGACATCGCCGGCCCCTGACGCACCGGCGTCGAGTGGTCATCCGGTTTCGGGAGCGCGCACCTCGTTGCCTAGGGTGGCCGGACCCCACCGCTGCGGTCGAACCCGCCCGCGAACCCACAGGAGCAACCAGCGTGGCCTTGGTCGATCCGTCTGCCGACGGGCGTTTCGGAGAGTTCGGGGGGCGCTTCGTCCCCGAGACGCTCGTCCCCGCGTGCCAGGAGCTCGAGCAGGGGTTCCGAGAGGCGTGGGCCGACGCCACGTTCCGGGCCGAGCTCGACGACCTGCTGCGCGACTACGCCGGACGACCGTCACCGCTGACCGAGTGCCACCGGCTGTCCGAAGAGCTCGGTGGCGTCCGCTTGCTGCTCAAGCGCGAAGACCTCAACCACACGGGGTCGCACAAGATCAACAACGTGCTCGGGCAGGCGCTGCTCGCGAAGCGCATGGGCAAGACCCGGCTCGTCGCCGAGACCGGGGCCGGCCAGCACGGCGTGGCCACCGCGACAGCCGCCGCGCTGCTCGGGTTGGAGTGCACGGTCTACATGGGCGAGGTCGACATCGCCCGGCAAGAGCTCAACGTGTTCCGCATGAAGCTGCTCGGCAGCGAGGTGCGACCGGCGATGAGCGGCAGTCGCACCCTGAAGGACGCGGTGAACGAGGCCATGCGCGACTGGGTCGCCACGGTGGAGCACACGCACTACTGCCTCGGCTCCGTGATGGGCCCGCATCCGTACCCGTGGATGGTGCGCGAGCTGCACCGGGTGCTCGGACAGGAAGCGCGCCAGCAGTGCGAGGCGCGGCTGGGGGCGGCGGTCGTCCCCGATGTCGTGACGGCATGCGTCGGGGGCGGCTCGAACGCCATGGGCATCTTCTCCGGCTTCGCGGACACCACGGCCGAGCTGGTCGGCGTCGAACCGGCGGGCGGTGCCGCGATCGGGCGGGGGGTGCCCGGGGTGGTGCACGGTTCGAAGTCGTACCTGTTGCAGGACGAGTGGGGGCAGGTCGTCGAGGCCTCCTCCATCTCGGCGGGCCTCGACTACCCGGGGGTGGGGCCCGAGCACTCGTACCTCGCGTCGATCGGGCGCGCCCGCTACGAGAACGTCACCGACGACGAGGTGATCGCGGCGTTCGCGCTGCTGTCGCGCACCGAAGGCATCATCCCCGCGCTCGAGCCCGCCCATGCCCTCGCGTGGGTGTCACGCGATCGGGCGGTGCTGGCGGGCAAGACGGTGCTCCTCTGCTTGTCCGGGCGCGGCGACAAGGACGTGGCCCAGATGATGGAGATCCTGCGATGAGCGCCACCTCCGCGCCGGTCTCCACCCCGACCTCCGATCTGCTCGCCAACGTACCGCCCGCGCCGGGTGAGCCGGGGCCGCTCGAAGCGGCACTGCGCGCCGCGCGCGATGGTGGCCGCAAGCTGGTCGTGCCCTACATCACGGGCGGGCTCGGGGACGACTGGCTCGACACGGTCCGCGCCGTGGCCGACGCGGGGGCCGACGCCATCGAGATCGGTGTTCCCTTCTCGGACCCCGTCATGGACGGCCCGGTGATCCAGGAGGCGTCCGAGCGCGCCCTGCGCGCCGGGGCCACGCCCCAATCCGTGCTCGAGGCGCTGCGCGAGCACGACGCCGGCGTGCCGCTGGCCGTCATGACGTACTACAACATCGCCTTCCACATGGGGCTCGAGCGCTTCGCGGCGGCCCTGGCCGACGCCGGGGTGGCGGGCGCCATCCTGCCCGATCTGCCGCTCGAAGAGGTCGGCCCGTGGGCGGTGGCGGCGGACGCGGGCGCCGTCGAGACCGTGCTGCTCGCGGCGCCGACCGCGCCCGACACCCGCCTGCCGGCGATCTGCGCCCGGGCCCGCGGGTTCGTCTACGCGGTCGGGCTGCTCGGGGTCACCGGGGAGCGCACGCAGCTCGCGGCGTCGGCCACGATCATCGCCCGCCGCTTGAAGGCGGTCACCGACAAGCCGGTGCTCATCGGCGTGGGGGTGTCCAACGCCGAGCAGGCGGTCGAGGCCTGTGCGGTCGCCGACGGGGTCGTGATCGGGTCGTCCGTCGTGCGTCGCATGCTCGCCGGTGAGGGCCCGCTCGGGGTCGCGTCGTACGTCGCCGAGGTGCGCACCGCGGTGGACGCCGGGCAGTAGCCGAGCCGAGCGAGCGGACCATGACCAGCCGACGGGGGAGGGCCGGCGCCCCTGCGTCACCGCGCGCACCCTAGGCTTGCGCCCGTGGCCGCTCGCTTCACGAAGCTCACGAAGTTCCCCCGGAACCGGCTGATCGAAGAGGATCTGCTGCGGTGCCGCGCCAGCGAGCTCGACCTGCTGGCGACGTTCGGGGCACCGACGCTCGAGAGCCCTGCGAACGAACCCGATCCCACCTTCTACTGGGACGTCGAGTGGACCTGCGGGCTCTTGATGAGCATGCACTTCAACCAGCTCACGGAGCGGCTCACGATCCGGCTCAACGAGGTCGACGGCGCGCACGCCCTGCGTCACCTGGGCTTCGACGTCACCGACCTGTGGTCGCTCGAGCAGGAGTCGCCCGAGACCGCGGCGACGCTGCCCGGTGCCGCCGACGCCTCCTGGGAGCTCTGGCAGCAGCAAGGCGAGACCGGCCGCGTCGCCCTCGGCGTCGGGCTCACCAAGCGCGACGCCGACTGCTGGTGCGCAGAGATCGCCGCCGAGCCCCACGCGAAGCCCTGCTGGGTGCAGCAGACCGAGAACGCCCTGCCGCACCGCCGCTGACGGCGACGGCACACCACGCGAGCGCCGCGCGGCGGCCTGCGGCGCTCGTCAGGCCTTCCCGATGCCCTCGAGCTGGGCGATGATCCGCAGCATGACCTCGTCGGCGCCGCCGCCGATCGAGAGCAGGCGGGCGTCGCGGTAGTAGCGGGCGGTCCAGGTCTCTTCCATGTAGCCGATGCCGCCGTGGAACTGCATCGCCCAGTCGCTCACCTCGCGCTGCAGGCGGCCGGTCTTGAGCTTCGCGATGGACGCCATCTTCGTCACCGTGAAGGGATCGGCGTCGTTCACGATCGCTTCGGCGCAGGCCCGGTTGTAGTGCTGGAGGATGTCGACCTCGGCGACCAGCTCGGCGAGCTTGAACTGGATCCACTGGTTGTCGGCCAGCGTCTTGCCGAACGCGCCGCGGTCCTTGACGTAGGCGATCGTCTTGTCGAGGGCGTCGCGCAGCGCGCCGCTGGCCATGTACGCCGCGATGAGGCGCTCGTTCTGGAACTGGTCCATCTGCTGCTGGAACCCGCGGCCGATCTCACCGATCGTGTTGCTGACGGGCACGCGCATGTCGACGAACGAGAGCTCGGCCGTGTCGGACGATCGCTGGCCGAGCTTGTCCAGCTTGCGGCTGACGGAGAACCCCGGCGTGTCGGTCGGCACGATGATCTGGCTCATCCCGCGGTACCCGCCCTCGTCGGAGGTCCGGGCGAGCAGGCAGAGCCAATCGGCCTGGGTGCCGTTGGTGATGTACAGCTTGGTGCCGTTGATGACCCACTCGTCCCCGTCCTGCACCGCGCGGGTGCGGATGTTCGCGACGTCGCTGCCGGCATCGGGTTCGGTGACGGCGATGGCGGCGACCATCTCCCCGGCCAGGGCGGGCCGCAGGTACTTCTCCTTGAGCTCGGCGCTGCCGAACGAGTGCAGGGCGGGCGTGGCCATGTCGGTCTGCACGCTGATCGCCATCGCGACGCCGCCGGTGACGCAGCGACCGATCTCCTCGCCGTAGATCAGCGTGTAGGTGTGGTCGGCGCCCTGCCCCCCGAACGCCGGGTCGTACTCGAGACCGAGGATGCCGGCGGCGCCGAGCTTGGGGAACAGCTCGTGGGCCGGGAAGATGCCGGCCTCCTCCCAGGCGTCGGCGTGGGGGTTGATCTCCTTGTCCACGATGTCGCGGACCATCTGGCGGAACTGATCGTGCTCAGCGGTGAACTGCACTGCGACTCCTCGACATGACCGTGGGGATGCTCGTGGGGATGACCGTGGGGATGCTGGTGGGGATGATCGGTGATCAGGTGTGGCCGGCTTCGAGCAGGGCGGTGGGGATGTCCACCCACTTCGCCCGCACGTACTCGCCGAGGCCCTTGGCCTGGCCGTCGGTGCGCGTGGAGGCGGCGACGCCCCGGCCCAGGAGGCCCTTGATGATGAAGTTCAGCGCCCGCAGGTTCGGCAGCTCGAAGCGCTCCACCTCGAGTCCGTCGGTCTCGGCGGGGCACAGCGCGCGCAGCCGGTCGACGGTCAGGTACCACGCGAGCCAGTCGTACGCGTCGTCGCTCGGCGCCCAGAGCCCGACGTTGGCGTTGCCGCCCTTGTCGCCGGACCGCGCGCCGATGACGCGGCCGATCGGCGCCCGGTCGGACGGCACCTGGTCCCAGTACACGATCTCGTCGTCCCGCCCCGCCGCGAGGCGGAGCTTGCCGAGGTCGTCGAGCAGCTCCGAGATGGTCTCGGGGTGGTTCGACACCGACGGCGCCGTCTTGGGGCGCTTGGTGCCCGTCTCGCCGTCGGCGCCGGTGGGCACGCGCCGCGGCGTGCGCTGCGACAACGCGGGCGGCTTCGTCGGCGCCGGCGGGATCACGATGCGCTCGTCGCCGATCACGACCTGGTGCACGGGGAAGTCGGCGGGGATCAGCGCCGGCCAGTACACGCCGTAGCTCGACGCGTTGGTCGGCGGGCTGGTGGTGAAGAAGCCCGGGTAGTTGGCGAGCACCATCTCGATGACGGTGTTCGAGAACGCACGGCCGACCTTGGCCTCGTCGCGGTCCATCACCGTGATGCGCAGCTCGGCGAGGGCGTCGTCGTTCATGGAGGGGTCGTCCCGGTCGGTGCGCCGCAGCCGCGTGTCGACGGCGTCGAAGGACTCCCGACCTCCGGGGATCATCGACCACAGGGTTCGCTCGGCGATCTCCGCCTTGCGATCGATGTCGAGACCCGTGAAGACGAAGGTCATCGAGTTGCGGTAGCCGCCGAGGTAGTTGATGGCGACCTTCGTCGTCTCCGGCCCGGGCAGGCCCCGCACCGAGTGGACGCGCACGCGGTCGGGACCGTCCTGCTCGACGCGGATCGAGTTGAGGCGCACGGTGGCGTCGGGGTTGTAGTACTCCAGCCCCTGGATCTCGTAGAGGAGCTGGGCGGTGATCGTGCCTTCGGTGACCGCGCCGCCCGTGCCGGGGTGCTTGGTGACGACGAACGAGCCGTCGCGGTGCATCTCCGCGAGGGGGAACCCGAGGTGCTCGATGCCGGGGATGTCCTCGAAGAACGCGTAGTTGCCACCGGTGCACTGGGTGCCGCACTCGATGATGTGGCCCGCGACGACCGCGGACGCGAGCTCGTCCCAGTCGGTGCGCTGCCACCCGAAGTGCCACGCGGCGGGGCCGACGATGACCGCCGCGTCGGTGACGCGCCCGGTGATGACGACGTCGGCGCCGCGATCGAGCGCTTCGACGATGCCCCACGCACCGAGGTAGGCGTTGGCGGTGATCGGCTCGACGCCGAGCTCGTCGAGCTTCTCACCCGTGTCGATGTTCTCCAGCTGGTGGCCCGCCTCCCGCAGCTCACCGAGCCGGCCGACGATGTTGTCGCCCTCGACGTGCGCGATCGTCAGCTCGAGGCCGGCCTCGTCCGCGATGGCCCGGATCGCGGCGGCGCATCCGGCGGGGTTCAGGCCGCCGGCGTTGCTGACGACCTTGATGCCGCGCGCGACGCAGTCGGCCAGCACGTCCTGCATCTGGCGCACGAAGGTCTTCGCGTACCCGCCGTCGGGGTTCTTCAACTGGTCCTTCGCGAGGATCAGCATCGTCAGCTCGGCCAGCCAATCGCCCGTGAGGACGTCGATCGGGCCCCCGTCGATCATCTCGCGGGCGGCCGCCATGCGGTCGCCGTAGAAGCCGGAGCAGTTGCCGATCCGCAGGACGTCGCCGTCCGGGCCGCTCGACGGTGGGGGTGGGGTGGGGGGCATGCGTTCAATCCTCCAGGCGGACGAGGAGCTCGTGGGCGTCGACGTTGTCGCCGACGTTCACCAGCACGGCGGCGACCACGCCTCCGACCGCTGCGGTGATGCGGTGCTCGACCTTCATCGCCTCGAGGACCAGGAGGACCTGGCCCACGTCGACGGTGTCGCCCGGTTGCACCTCGACGGTCACGACGCGGCCGGGGACGGGAGCCGTCGGCCCGCCGGCGACCTCGCTCGCCTGCTGGTCGTCGAAGCGGGGGAGCGCCGTGAAGACCGACTGCCCGAGCGCGCTGTTGACGTAGAACGTGTCGTCCACGACGTCGACCGTGCACCGGTGCCCGCGCCGGCCGAAGTGCACCAGCGTCACCTCGTCGTCGAGGCGGATGAGCTCGACGAGCGTCGTGGTGGTGCCGGCCGGGCCGCCGATCGTGACGTTGAACAGGTCGCTCGGCGTGTGGTCGGCGCTCTCGTTGCGCCGGCGGACCGCCAGCGGGTGGTCGCGATGGACCCGCGCGTAGGTGAGGTGCCACTCCTGGCCGAGCCGCAGGAAACGCACGGTCTGGCTGGCGAACCCGTTCTGGGTCTGCGTCACCCGCCACGTCGTCTCGCCGGGGCGCATCTCGCGCACCGTTCCGCCCACGTTGCGCCAGCCCGTCGGCACGAACGGCCACGGCGTCGAACGCTGCTCGGGCGGACGGCTCTCGTCCACCAGCGCCGCGGCGGCGAGGTGGGGGCCGATGATCGCGTTGAACCGCTGCCACTCGCGCTCGTAGCGCGACGGGTCGTCCTCCGGGGGCACGGGCGGATGCAGATCGACGTGGTCGGTGAACGTGTCACCCGCGAGGAACTCGTCGCTGGCGAGGATGTCGACGAGGTGGTCCCGGTTGGTCGTGACCCCGTGGATGTGCAGCTCTCGCAACGCGCGGCCGAGCCGGAACGCCGCCTCCTCGCGGGTCACGGCGTGGGTGATGACCTTCGACAACATCGGGTCGTAGTACTGCGTCACGGTCGTGCCCGTGGCGACGCCGTCGTCGTAGCGCACCCCCGGGGTGGGCCCGTGCCGCCAGCGGTGCAGGAGGCCGGTCGAGGGCAGCCAGTCGTTGGCCGGGTCCTCCGCGTACACCCGCACCTCGATGGCGTGGCCGTCGAAGCGCACGTCCTCGGTCGCGAGCGGCAGGGGCTTCCCGCTCGCCACGTCGAGCTGCAGCCGCACGAGGTCGAGGCCCGTGCGCATCTCGGTGACGGGGTGCTCGACCTGCAGCCGGGTGTTCATCTCGAGGAAGAAGAACTCGGGCAGGCCGTCGGCGCCGAGCTGGTCGGTGAGGAGGAACTCGACGGTTCCCGCGCCCACGTAGTCGATCGCGGCGGCCAGGTCGACCGCGACGTCGCCCATGCGCCGCCGCAGGGGCTCGTCGACCGCGGTCGACGGCGACTCCTCCACGATCTTCTGGTGACGACGCTGGATCGAGCACTCGCGCTCGCCAAGATGGATCACGTTGCCGTGCGCGTCGGCGAACACCTGGATCTCGACGTGGCGGGCGCGCTCGACGTAGCGCTCGGCGAAGACGGTGCCGTTCCCGAACGACGAGACCGCTTCGCGTCGGGCGGCGGCGACCGCGTCGACGAGCTCGTCGGGGCCGGTCACCACGTGCATGCCCTTCCCGCCGCCGCCGGCGGCGGCCTTGATCAGCAGGGGGTAGCCCACGGCCTCGACCTGGGCCGACCAGGCGTGGTGGTCCTCTCCGGTGATCTCGGCGCTCGGCAGGACGGGGACGCCCGCCGCCTGCGCGATCCACTTGGCCTCGATCTTGTCGCCCATGGCCGCGATGGCGGCCGCCGGCGGGCCGATCCAGACGTGGCCGGCCTCGATCACCGCCCGCGCGAACAGCGCGCTCTCGGAGAGGAACCCGTAGCCGGGGTGGATGGCGTCGGCCCCCTGCCAGGCCGCCGCATCGAGGATCGCCTTGCGGTTGAGGTACGAGTCGGCCGCGGTGTAGCCCCCGATCGGGACGGCCACGTCGGCGTGCTGCACGTTCGTGGCCAGCCGGTCCGGTTCGGAGTACACGGCGATGGTGCGGATGCCCATCTCGCGCGCCGTGCGGATGATGCGCATCGCGATCTCGCCACGGTTCGCGATGAGCAGCGTGCGGATCTCCCGACGTTCGACGTCGGTGCGGCGCAGGTCGATGGCGCGGCGGGCTGCGCGCGCAGAGGTGGGGGAGGCGTCGTCAGTCGTCATGTCACCTACATCCGGAACACGCCGAAGGACTCGGCGCCCCGGACCGGCGCGGAATGCGTGCTCGACAGCGCGATGCCCAGGACGAAGCGGGTGTCTCGGGGGTCGATGATGCCGTCATCCCAGCCTTTCCCGGTGGCGAAGAGCGCCGTGGACTCGGTCTCGATCTGCGACTCGATCAGCATCCGCATCTCGGCGTCGACCTGCTCGTCGTACTCGCGCCCGGCCCGCTCGGCCGCCGCCCGCTGCACGATGGACATCACGCCGGCCAGCTGCTTGGGCCCCATCACCGCGATGCGGTGGTTGGGCCAGGTGAACACGAACCGAGGGTCGTAGGCCCGGCCCGACATGCCGTAGTTGCCGGCGCCGTAGGACGCCCCGACCATGAGGGTCAGGTGCGGCACGGTCGAGTTCGACACGGCGTTGATCAGCTGGGAGCCGTGCTTGATGATCCCGCCCTGCTCGTACTGCGTCCCCACCATGAAGCCCGTGATGTTCTGGATGAACAGGATCGGGATGTCGCGCTTGTTGCACAGCTGGATGAACTGCGCCCCCTTCTGCGACTCCTCCGAGAAGAGGATCCCGTTGTTGGCCATGATCCCGATCGGGAAGCCGCACAGGTCGGCCCAGCCGGTCACCAGCTGGGTGCCGTACAGCGCCTTGAACTCGTCGAACTGCGACCCGTCGACGATGCGCCAGATGATCTCGCGCACGTCGAACGGCACCCGCACGTCGGCGGATGCGATGCCGAGCAGCTCGTCGGGGTCGAGCAGCGGCGGCACGGCGACGGACGAGGGCCCGGGGCCGAGCTTGCGCCAGTTCAGGTGGCGCACGACCTCGCGGCCCAGCCGGATCGCGTCGTGCTCGTCGTGGGCCAGGTAGTCCGCGAGCCCCGAGCGCCGGGCGTGCATCTCGGCACCGCCGAGCTCCTCCTCGTCGGCGTCCTCGTCGATCGCCATCTTGACCAGCGGCGGGCCGCCGAGGAACACCTGCGCCTGGTTGCGCACGAAGATCGTGTAGTCGCTCATCCCGGGGACGTAGGCGCCCCCGGCGGTGGACGAGCCGAACACCAGCGTGATGGTCGGGATGCCGGCCGCGGACAGCTGGGTGAGGTTCTTGAACGACGCGCCCCCCGGCACGAAGATCTCGGACTGCTTCGGGAGGTCGGCACCGCCGGATTCGGTGAGGTTGATGACCGGCAGGCGGTTGCGGAGCGCGATCTCGTTGGCCCGCAGCGACTTCGTGATCGTGGCGGGCGACGAGGTGCCGCCCTTGACGGTCGGGTCGTTGCCCGAGATGAGGCACTCGGTGCCCTCGACCACGCCGATGCCGACGACGAGCCCGCCACCGACGGGATCGTCGGATCCCCAGCCCGTGAGGGGCGACAGCTCGAGGAACGGCGAATCCCGGTCGAGCAGCAGATCGATGCGCTCGCGCACCAGCAGGCGACCCCGGCCCCGGTGGCGGGCGACGTACTTGTCGCCGCCGCCCTCGAGCACGCGGGCCTGTTCCGCGAGCACGGTGTCGAGCAGCGCCTGCATGGCGGCCCGGTTCGCCTGGTAGGCGTCCGAGCGGGGATCGATCGAAGTGCGCGGTGCCGCCCTCATCAAGAGCGCACCCTATACGGGGGTGTCGTCCGGCGAGGACGAAACGGCTACTGCAGCTTGAAGGTCGTGACCATGCGGTCGAAGTCCTCGGGCTTCGGGCTCGCGCCCATCACCGAGATGAGGTAGGTGCGGGGACCCTTCACCACGACGCGGCTGCGGTTGAGCCCTGCGCCCTTGATGCTGAACGTGAAGTCGAGCACCGGGTTGCCGTCCACCGTGCGGTCCGCCAGCTCGCCGGGGACGCCGCCGATGATCGCGGCGTAGCTCGTCGCGAAGGCCCGCAGCCGCTCGGGGGCGGGCTGCGCCGCCTCGGCGGCGTCGCCGTCGACGTAGCTGATCGTGTAGCTGTCCACCCCGAAGACGGCCGTGTAGTTGTGGAAGGTCTTCATGCCCCCGCCGAACGGCACGTCGTAGGTCTCGGCGGTCGGGGTGGTGGGCACGAACAACGAGAACGCGCCTTCGGGGGACTGGAAGAGCGTCCAGCTGATGTCGTTCGAGGGCACGTCCACGGCGGCGGGGGCGCCCGCATCGGCGGGCGTCGCGGCACGCGACCGCGCGTAGTAGATCGAGCCGGCGAGCAGCAGCCCGACCACGATGACCACGGCGGTCCACCCCGTGCCCGAACGGGCCTCGGCCTTCTGCGCCGCCCGTTCGGCCTCGAGCTCTTCGGCGGTGGGGGTGCGGCGCTCGTGCAGCTCGCGCAGGCCGTCCGGGTCGAAGCCGCAGGCGAGGCACCAGCGCCAGGTCGACTGGACCTCCGTCCCGCACTCGGGACAGGCCGGTCTGCTCGCCTGGGTCTCCTGCGCGGCCGTCGCCATCGCGCAGACGGTACCGCTCGCCGTCCACGCGGCGGAAGCCACCCCTCGTTCGTGCCGGTAGCCTGCGCCTCGATGGAGCCGTCGCCCAACAGCCTGTACTCGCTCGTCGGCGGTGAGGCGTGGTTCGCCGAGCTCGTCGACCGGTTCTACGCCGGCGTCGCCGACGACCCGGTGCTGCGCCCGCTGTACCCCGCCGACCTCACCGACTCGAAGGCGCACATGACGGGGTTCCTCGTGCAGTACTGGGGCGGGCCCCAGACCTACAGCGAGGAGCGGGGTCACCCACGCCTGCGGATGCGCCACGCCCCGTTCCCCATCGACGAGCAGGCGCGCGACGCGTGGTTCCGCCACATGGAGGCGGCCGTGAAGGCCGCCGGGCTGGCGCCGGAGGTCGAGGAGCAGGTGGTCGCGTACTTCGACAACGCCGCCACGCACCTCATCAACCAACCCTGATCCCGTCCCGGACCCAGCCCTGACCGGGCCCACCATCCACCTTTTCCCGACATCTGTTCGTCATGCTTTCTCTGGGTGGCCTACCGAATCGGACACTCACCCGAGCAGCGACGCGGTCTGGTCGCTGTGCAACGAGCAGGGTCGTGAGGATGGCGGCCCGCGTCTACCCGTGCCGGAGTCTCCCGGCCCGGGTCAATGAGGAGGAGTGGATCCAATGAACAAAGGTGAACTGGTCACGACGATCTCGGAGCGCACCGACGTCTCCAAGGCCGACGTGGAACGGGTCCTGAAGGCGTTCGAGGAGGTCGCGCAGCAGATCGTCGCCGGGGGCACCGACAAGCTGACGCTCCCGGGGTTCCTCTCGATCGAGCAGACGTCGCGGGCCGCTCGCACCGGGCGCAACCCGCGCACGGGCGAGCCGCAGCAGATCGCGGCCAAGAAGTCGGCGAAGCTGTCGGCGGGTTCGACCCTGAAGGCGGTGGCGAACGGCGACAAGCCGGCACCGTCCTGAAGCGGCGGCGGCACGGGCCGCCGGCAGGGAAGGATGTCGAGCGGGGGACGCTTGCAGGCGGAGCGTCCCCCGCGACGCGTCCGGGATCGGGTTCGCCCGACCGGCTCCGCCCCGCCGGCTCGCCCCGCGGGGCACCCGCCGCCTGTGCGATACGGTGCGCCGCATGGCGACGCAGCTCTCCCCGGGCGACAAGGCCCCCTCCATCTCCCTGTTGGACCAGGACGGCTCGACGGTCAAGCTGACCGGGTACAAGGGTCGCAAGGTGCTCGTGTACTTCTACCCGAAGGCCGACACGCCGGGGTGCACGACCCAGTCCTGCGAGCTGAGCAAGATCAAGGACGACATCGGTGACACCGCCATCATCGGCATCAGTCCCGACAAGCCCGAGAAGCAGAAGAAGTTCGACGAGAAGTACTCCCTCGGCTTCCCGCTGCTGTCCGACCCCGAGCACGCCGTCGCCGAGGCCTACGGCGTGTGGGGCGAGAAGAAGAACTACGGGCGCACGTACATGGGCATCATCCGCTCCGCCTTCCTCATCGACGAGAAGGGCAAGGTCATCCACGCCTGGTACAAGGTCAGCCCGAAGGCGACGCCGACCAACCTGCTGAAGGCGCTGAGCGAGTCGGGCGAGTGACCGCCGGCCGCGCCGGCGCCTCGTTGCCGGCGCCGATCGACGTGCTGCCGCACCGGCCGCCGTTCCTGCTGCTCGACGAGGTCCATGAGCTCGTGCCGGGCGTCTCGGCGCGCGGGCGCTGGACGCTCACCGGCGACGAGGCGTTCTTCGCGGGGCACTTCCCGGGGCGACCCACGCTGCCGGGGGTGCTGATGATCGAATCGATCGCGCAGCTCGGGGCCTACGCCGTGCTCACGAGCGAGGGCGTGGCGCCGGGGAAGCTGCCGCTCTTCGGCGGCGTCGACGGGGTGCGCTTCCGACGGCAGGTGGTGCCGGGCGACGTGCTCGAGCTGTCCGTCGAGCTGGGCCGCATGTCGGCGCGCGCCGGCAAGGGCAAAGGGATCGCGCAGGTGAACGGCGACACGGCGTGCGCCGCCGAGCTGCTCTTCGTGCTGGTGGACGCGGACGCGCTCTGATCGCGCCGGCGGCCGCGGGTCAGGCTGGCCCGAAGACCACGCAGCCGTTGTGGCCGCCAAAGCCGAAGCTGTTCGAGATCGTGTAGCCTGGGGTCCACGGACGGGCTTCATCGCGCACGATGTCGATGTCGGCCATCTCCGGGTCGGGGTTCTCGTAGCCGACCGTGGGCGGGATCAGCCCGTGCTGCATCGAGAGCACCACGGCGACGGCCTCGATCGAGCCCGCCGCCCCCAGAGCGTGGCCCAGCACGCCCTTGACCGAGGTGACTGCGGGGCGGCCGGTGCCGAAGACC
>CAYUOL010000078.1:0-6934 GCA_964446345.1 uncultured Iamiaceae bacterium
TGGGACGAGCTCGAGGGCATCGCCAACCGCGGCGACTACGACCTGACGCAGCACGCGAAGGCCTCGGGCGAGAAGCTCGACTACTTCGACCCGGCCACCAACACGCGCTACACGCCGCACGTGATCGAGCCCGCCGCCGGCGCCACCCGCACGATGATGGCGTTCCTGCTGTCCGCGTACGACGAGGAGGAGGTGCGCGGCGAGCTGCGCACCGTGCTGCGGCTGCACCACCGCTTGGCGCCGTACAAGGTGGCGGTGCTCCCGCTGTCGAAGAAGGACACGCTGACGCCGGTCGCCCGGCAGGTGCTGAAGAGCCTCCAGCCGCACTTCATGTGCGACTACGACGAGACGCAGAACATCGGCAAGCGCTACCGCCGCCAGGACGAGCTGGGCACGCCCTACTGCGTCACGGTCGACTTCGACTCGCTCGAGGACGACGCGGTAACGGTTCGTGAGCGCGACTCGATGGAGCAGGACCGCGTCCCGATGAGCGAGCTGCTCGCGTACCTCCGAGAGCGCCTGGACTGACGATGGCCGTGGAGTCGCGCGGCGTCCCCGCCACCACCCCCGACGGCACCCCGATCAGCCACGAGGGGGAGGACTGGACGGCGTGCAACCGGGCCGCCTGGGACGAGCGGGTCGGCATCCACCTCGAGTCCGCGTACTACGACAACGAGACGTTCCGCGCCGGGCGGAGCTCGCTGCGGCCCTTCGAGCTCGACGAGGTCGGGCCCGTCGCCGGCAAGACGCTGGTGCACCTCCAGTGCCACTTCGGGCAGGACACCCTGTCGTGGGCGCGCCTCGGCGCCGACGTGACGGGGCTCGACTTCTCGGGCGAGGCGGTGCTCGCGGCGCGTGCGCTCGCCCGCGACATCGGCGTGCCCGCCGAGTTCGTCGAAGCGAACGTGTACGACGCCGTCGAGGCGCTGGGCGGGCGGCGCTTCGACATCGTGTACACGGGCCTGGGCGCGCTGGTCTGGCTGCCCGACGTGGTCCGCTGGGCCGCCGTCGTCGACGCGCTGCTGGAGCCCGGTGGCTTCCTCTACCTGGCCGAGTTCCACCCCGTCGCCGACGTGTTCGGGCACGCCACCCTCGAAGCGGAGCACGACTACTTCACCAACATGGCGGGCTCGCGGTTCGAGACGTCGGGCACCTACACCGATTGGGACGCGGCGACGACGGCCAACGTGAACTACGAGTGGACGCACCCGCTGAGCTCGGTCATCAGCGCGCTGCTCGACGTGGGGCTGCGCCTCGAGCTGCTGCACGAGCACGACCACACGCTCTTCGAGCGCTGGCCGTTCCTCGAGCGCCACGACGACGGCACGTTCTGGCTGCCTGCGGGCATGCCCCGCCTGCCGCTGATGTACTCGCTGCGCGCGTCCAAGCCGGCGTCCGCAGCGCCCGGGGATTGACGCAGCCTTCCCCCGTGCCTCCAGCTCGGCGCTGACCGGGCGTCGGGGTAGCGTGCGGCGCCGCGGGATGGAACTGTCGCCGCCGTCGTGGAGGGCACCGATGACGCACAACCTCGCTCCGACCCGTCGCGCGTGGGCGCTCGCGCTCTGCGGGGTGCTGCTCGTCGCCGCCGCCTGCACGTCGAGCGCGAGCACCGGTTCGCCGGCGACCAGCGTCGCGTCGAACGGCACGGCGGCGCGCCCGAACGGGACGACGCCGGGGACGGCGACGCCGGCCGATCCCGCCCTCGTCGCGGAACTGGGACGGATCACGCAGGACTCGATGGCGAGGCACCACCTGCGCTCGCTCATCGTGCGGATCACGCAGGACGGTCGGGAGGTGTACGCCGCGGCGCTGGGGGAGTCGATGACGGGGGTGCCGGCCACCTCGGACATGCACATCCGCAACGGGGCGTTCGCGTTCACCTACATCGGCACGATCGTGGCGCAGCTCGTCGACCAGAAGAAGATGGGACTCGACGACAAGCTGTCCACCTGGATGCCCGAGCTGCCGGCGGCGGACAAGATCACGGTCAAGAACCTGCTGAACATGACCTCCGGGTACGCGGACTACGTGTACACGGACGAGGTGCTCGACGGGGTGGAGCGCGACCCCTTCCGGCAGTGGACCGGAGACGAGCTCATCCGCATCGGCACGTCGAAGCCGCTCGAGTTCGAGCCGGGCACGAACTGGGCCTACAGCCACACGAACTACGTGATCCTGGGCACCGTCCTCGAGAAGGTCGTCCGGAGGCCCATGGCCGAGATCATGCAGACCTACATCGTCGAACCCATGGGGCTCACGGGGACATCGAGCAACGGCAACACCCCGGCGATCCCGGAGCCGGTGCTGCACACGTTCAGCGCCGAGCGCCGGGCCGCCTTGCGCGTGCCCGCGGACGTGCCCTTCCTGGAGGAAACCACCTTCTGGAACCCGTCGTGGACGACGGCGCCCGGCGCGGTGCAGACGAGCACGATCACCGACATGACGACCTCGATGGAGGTGGTCGGCAGCGGCAAGCTCGTGTCGCCCGAGATGTACCAGGCGCAGACGGGCAAGAACCTCGTGGGCTTCGGGGCGAAGGACCCCACAGGGGCCTGCAAGGTGTGCACGACGCTGACCGAGCAACGGTCGTACGGCCTGGGCGTGATCCTCGCGGGACCGTGGATCGAGCAGGTCAAGAACTACGCGGGCAACGGTGTCACGGGCGGCTACCTGCCGTCGGCGAAGTACGCGATCACCGTTTCGACGACCAACGCGCAGGCGGCCTACGACGACACCGGGGCGGCGCCGAACGCGAGCGGCGCCGTGTTCACGTCCCTGGCCACGGCGGTGGCCCCGGCCGAGGCGCCGCCGCAGGTCTGACGCGGCGCCCTGCCGGCCCGTCACCGTTCGGGGTTTTCGCAGGTCGGGGGCGGCGAGGAAGAACCGGCGAGGGCGAGCGCCCATCTTGCGCACCCATCGGGGTGCTCTAGGCTGGCGGCTCCCCAACGGGGCCGCCGTGGCGGCGCCGCGCCCCTTTTTCTCGCTCGACGAAATCCACTGGAGCATCGATGACCTACACGTACGACTTCGACCACAAGCACCCCCGCCCCCCGATGGAGCTCAAGGACCTCCTCGGCGGCAAGGGAGCGAACCTGGCCGAGATGACGTCGGTGCTCGAGCTGCCGGTCCCGCCGGGCTTCACCATCTCGACCGATGCGTGCCGGGCGTACCTCGAGGGGGGCTGGCCCGAGGGCCTCGACGCCGAGGTGGCCGAGCACCTCGAGACCCTCGAGAAGGCGATGGGCAAGAAGTTGGGCGACGCCGCCGACCCGCTGCTCGTCTCCGTGCGCTCAGGGGCCAAGTTCTCGATGCCCGGCATGATGGACACCGTCCTCAACCTGGGCCTCAACGACGAGTCCGTCGTGGGGCTCGCCACGCAGACGAGCGACGCCCGCTTCGCGAACGACTCCTACCGCCGGTTCATCCAGATGTACGGCAAGATCGTGCTCGACATCGACGGCGGCCTCTTCGACGAGGTCTTCGAGGCGCACCGTGAGAAGTCGGGGGCGGCGTCCGACGCCGAGATCCCCGCCGAGGTGCTGGCCGACATCATCGCCGAGTACAAGAGCATCGTCGCCCGCGAGACCGGCAACCCGTTCCCCCAGGACGCGTCGGTGCAGCTGAAGGGCGCGATCGAGGCCGTGTTCAAGTCCTGGATGTCGCCCCGCGCCGCGGCCTACCGCCGCCGCGAGCGGATCCCGTCCGACCTCGGCACCGCGGTCAACGTGCAGTCGATGGTGTTCGGCAACCGCAACGACCGCTCCGGCACCGGCGTGGGCTTCACCCGCAACCCGGCGACGGGCGAGGCCGGCGCCTACGGCGACTTCCTCATCAACGCCCAGGGCGAGGACGTCGTGGCGGGCATCCGCAACACCCTGCCGCTGGCCGAGATGGCGAACTCGTTCCCCGACATCTACACCGAGCTGCTCGCCATCTACGAGCGCCTCGAGCTGCACTACCGCGACATGCTCGACACCGAGTTCACGATCGACGAGGACAAGCTCTGGATGCTCCAGACGCGCGTCGGCAAGCGCACCGGCGCGGCGGCCCTGAAGCTGGCCGTGGCGATGACCGAGGACGAGACGATCAAGCTGAGCCACGCCGAAGCGGTGCAGCGCGTGAGCCCCGAGCACCTCGATCAGGTGCTGCACCCGCAGTTCGAGAAGACCGACGCGAAGATCCTCGGCACCGGCCTGGCGGCGTCGCCGGGCGCCGGGGTGGGCCGCGCCTACTTCGACGCCGATCGCTCGGCGGACGCCGCCGATCGCGGTGAGAAGGTCATCCTCGTCCGGCAGGAGACGTCGCCCGAGGACGTGCACGGCATGGCGGTGGCCGAGGCGATCCTCACCTCGCGTGGCGGCCTCGTGTCGCACGCCGCCGTCGTCGCCCGTGGCTGGGGCAAGCCTGCGGTGTGCGGCGCCGAGAGCCTCCAGATCGGGGCGGACTCGTTCACGACGGCCGACGGCACGGTCGTGAAGGAAGGCGACACGATCTCGGTCGACGGCTCGACGGGCAAGATCTACCTCGGCGAGGTGGCCCTGGCCGAGGGCGCGGTGCCGCCCGAGTTCACGACCATCCTCGAGTGGGCCGACGAGGTGCGGGGCGACAAGCTCGGCATCCGGGCCAACGCCGACACCGGCGAAGACGCCGCCCGGGCGCGCGAGTTCGGGGCGCAGGGCATCGGGCTCTGCCGCACCGAGCACATGTTCCTCGGGGACCGGCTGCCGGTCGTGCGCCGCATGATCCTCGCCGACTCGCCCGACGAGGAGGCTGCCGCGCTGGCCGAGCTGCTCTCCGTGCAGCGCGCCGACTTCGAAGAGGTGCTCGAGGCGATGGACGGCCTGCCCGTCACCATCCGCCTGCTCGACCCGCCGTTGCACGAGTTCCTGCCGGCCATCGAGGAGCTCGTGATCGCCAAGGCCAAGGGCGACCTGCCCGAAGAAGGCGAGAAGCTGCTGTCGGCGGCTCGGCGGTGGGAGGAGCAGAACCCGATGCTCGGCGTCCGCGGGGTTCGTCTCGGCATCATCAAGGACGGGCTGTACAAGATGCAGGTGCGGGCCCTGCTCGAAGCGGCGCAGAACCGCCGGAGCAAGGGCGGCAACCCCATCATCGAGATCATGATCCCGCTGATCGTCACGCTCAGCGAGCTCGACCTCGTGCGCGGCTGGGTCGAAGAGGTCATCACCGAGGTGCTCGGTGCCGAGGCGATCGGCAACGAGATCCTCATCGGCACGATGATCGAGACGCCGCGGGCCGCAGTGCGTGCGGACGAGATCGCCGAGGCCGCCGAGTTCTTCTCGTTCGGCACGAACGACCTCACGCAGATGGCCTTCGGCTTCTCGCGCGACGACGTGGCGCCGATCCTGGAGAAGTACCTCGAGGAGGGCCTGTTGCCCGTCGATCCGTTCGAGTCGATCGACCAGCGCGGCGTCGGCCAGCTCGTGAAGATGGGTGTCGAGGGAGGCCGGGCGACGCGGCCCACCCTGAAGCTCGGCGTGTGCGGCGAGCACGGCGGCGACCCCGACTCGATCGACTTCTTCTACAAGATCGGCCTCGACTACGTGTCGTGCTCGCCGTTCCGGGTGCCGATCGCGCGGCTCGCCGCCGCCCGATCGATCCTCGACGCCGGCGGCGACGCCACGGCCTGACGCATCACGTCCGACGGGCCGTCGGCGATCGCGCCGGCGCGCCCGCTCGACGCGCTCACGGTTCCGGGCAGTTGACCTTCGTCCACTCGGTGACGCGGTCGCTCGCGGCTTTGACCTGCGGATCGCTGGTCATGGCGTCGATCTGCTCGGCGGTGGTGATCCTCGTAAAGGCATCGGCGACGGTCTGCACGTCCGCCTTGATGGCGCTCGGCGCCAAGCCGGCGAGCTCGGCCGTGACCTCGCGCAACTTGGCGAGGTAGGCCGCGAAGTCCTTCGTGGGGTCGAGCGACTCGAAGTCGCTCGTGGCCTGCGAGTTGCGCGCGCAGAACGCCGCGGCGGAGGCCGGAGGCGACCCGGCCTTGGTGGTCGAGGGGGCGCCGACGGTCGTGGTTGCCGTGGTCACGGTGGTGACGATCGGCGCGCTCGAGGTCGAGGTCGGACCCGCAGTGGACGGCGATCCACCGGCGGTCGTCGACGTGCTGGCCGCGGGCGCTGCGGACGAAGAGGTGGTGCCGCCGGCGAGGGAGCCGCCGGGCACGGCGCCATCCGCCGCACGGGGTGCGCTCGTCGCGGCCGATCCGCTGGTCGGCACCGGCGAGGTGGCCACCTCGGACCCCTTCGCACACGCGCCCGTGACGGCCACGAGGAGCGTGACGACCGCCAGCAGCAGCCGGCCGCGGCGCGGGTCGGATGCGCTCGGCGCCGCGGCTTCGATCACGGAGAGGTCGGACCGGGACGCGGTCGCAGCCGCGGTTCGGGGGGCGGGGTTCGCCAAAGACATGGTGCTCCTCAGGGCGAGGTGGTGCGCAGACCGACGACGGGCGGCGATGCCCCGGGACACTAGGACGCCGCGACCGCAGCGCGACGGCACCTCCGGCGCCGTGGGAGCACGCGGCGCCGTGGCGGCCGCCGGCTCAGCCGAACTTCTTGCCGCAATGGGCGATCGCCCAGGTGTCCACCCGCTGGCCCGCGGCCTCGAGCTTGTCGGCGTTCGCCGGCGGCGTGCTGGTGTCGGTCATCGACTGGATGATGCTGTTGATCTCCTGCATGTCGGCCTGCACCTCGGGCGGAGCCGCGGCGGCCAGGTCGGCGAAGACCTGCTTGTACTGGGCCAGGGCGTTGGGATCCGACGGGTTGAAGTTCTTCATCTTCGACTCGATCTCGAACCCCTTGGCGCAGAACGCGGCGTCGGCCGCGGTGCCGGCGACGGTCGTGCCCGTCGTGGAGGGTGAGCCGCCCGTGGTGGTGGTGCTGCTGGACGGTGAGCTGGTGGTCGACGTGGTCTC
>CAYUOL010000078.1:7034-13339 GCA_964446345.1 uncultured Iamiaceae bacterium
GTCGTCGTCGCGTTGGTGCTCACGTCGTCGGACTTCGAGCAGGCGGCACCGACGAGGGCGAACGTCAACGCCAGCGCCGCGACGGCGCCGGCTCGCCCGGTGCGGCGACGCCGCGGCTCGGGCACTGCGCGCGCCGCCGAAGCGATGGGGGCGGGGGAGAGGTCGTGCGTCATCGAGGGGTGCTCCTTGTCGAGGTCGGGAAACCCTACTGGGGTTCGGGGCAACGACGAGTGCGACCCCCTCCCGCCGGGCCGGCGAACGGGTCAGGGGCGTTCACTGCTACCGTCAGATCGCAGGCGGGATCCGTGTCGTGCTCGTCGGTCGGTCGGCAGGTGGGGTGGGTGATCGCGCTGGCCGCACGTTGGGTGTCCGGTGCGAAGAGGATGGTTGGCAGGATCGCTGATGGGGATCGAGGACGAGGACATCGGTCGGGTTCGGGACGCCTCCGACATCGTCGCGGTCATCAGTGAGCACGTGCAGCTGAAGCGGGTGGGCCGCCGCTGGACGGGGCTGTGCCCCTTCCACACCGAGAAGTCGCCGTCGTTCTCGGTCAACCAGGAAGCCGGCTTCTACTACTGCTTCGGGTGCCACGCGAAGGGCGATGTCATCACGTTCGTGCGCGAGGTCGAGCACCTCGACTTCGTCGGCGCCGTCGAGAAGCTCGCGGCGAAGGCCGGCGTGACCCTGCGCTACACCGACAAGCACGAGGGCGAGAACCGCAAGCGCAAGCACGAGCTCTACGACGCGATGCGGCGCGCCGTCGACTGGTACCACGAGCGTCTCCTGTCCTCGGCCGACGCGGCACCGGCGCGCAAGTACCTGCGGTCGCGCGGCCTCACGAGCGAAGAGGTGCGGCGCTACCAGATCGGCTGGGCGCCCGACGCGTGGGACACGCTCGCCAAGGCCCTGAAGCTGCCCAACGACATCCTCGAGGACACCCGGCTGGGCTTCCTGAACAAGAACAACCGTCAGACCGACGCGTTCCGCGGCCGCATCCTCTTCCCGATCTTCGACGTCAACGGCAACCCCGTCGCCTTCGGCGGGCGCATCCTGCCGGGATCGACCGATCCGGCGAAGTACAAGAACTCGGCCGAGTCGATGATCTACGCCAAGAGCAAGACGCTGTACGGCCTGAACTGGGTCAAGTCGGACATCGTCAACGCGGACCAAGCGATCGTCTGCGAGGGCTACACCGACGTGATCGGGTTCGCCGCCGCGGGGGTGCCGCGCGCGGTCGCGACCTGCGGCACCGCGCTCACCGAAGACCACTTCCGGGTGCTCAAGAGCTACGCCCGCCGCATCGTGCTCGCCTTCGATGCCGACTCGGCCGGCCAGAACGCCGCCGAGCGCTTCTACGAGTGGGAGCGCCAGTACGACATCGACGTCTCGGTGGCTGCGCTCCCGGCCGGGGTCGATCCGGCCGACCTCGCCCGCACCGACCCCGAGGCGCTGAAGGCGGCGGTCGACGAGGCGGTGCCCTTCCTCGGCTTCCGCCTCAACCGCATCTTCGAAGCGGCCAACCTGGCCTCTCCCGAGGGGCGGGCCCGCGCCGCGGAGCGGGCGGTCGACGCGGTCTGCGAGCACCCGAACGCCCTGGTGCGCGACCAGTACCTGATGGAGATCGCGTCACGGACGCGCATCGACATCGAGCGCCTGCGGGCCGATGCCGCCGACCCGCGGCGCGCCGCGGCGCGGCGGGCCGAGGCCGAGCGCCAAGCGAATGGCAAGCGCAGCGGCGAAGCGGCCGAACGCCGATCCCGCGGCTCGGCTCCCGCGGCGCGCGGCAATGAACGCGAGCGCGCGGCGTCCGTCGACGACGGTGACCCGGGCCCGATCCCGCCGTGGGAGTACGACGACTGGGCCGAGGGCGAAGACGGGTACGACCCCGCGGCTTTCGCCGTCGCCGGCCCGGGCCCCGACGCTCCCCGGCGCGGCAAGGCCCTGCCCGTGGACCGACCGGGCGGACGGGCCGCGGCGGGACTCGTTGAGTCACCCGATCTCGAGGCCCTGCGCGTGTTCATCAACCGGCGCGACGAGATCGAGGGGCTGCTGCACGAGGTGCTGTTCTCCGACGAGCAGGCCCGGTCGGCCTACCGGGCGCTGGCCACGACGGCGACGGTCCGCGAGGCGCTGGAGCAGACCGATCGCTGGACCGCCGATCTCCTGCTTCAGTTGGTGGCCCAGGACTCCGATGCGGAGCCTGAAGATGTGTTGGATCTGCTGATCCGATCAGCCGCGAATCGGGAGCTGGCGGAGCTGGCGGCCTCGGCCCAGTTGGCCGAGGATCCCCTGGCGTACGCCGCAGACATGGGGTGGGTGAAGTTGCGTCTCGAGGAGTTGCGTGAACCTGCGACGAGCGAAGAAGCTCGCGCCCAATTGGTAACCTGGCTGACACAACAGCCTGAGGAGCAGGAATGAGCGACCGAGCCATGCTGTCTCCATGGGCCGGAGTCTCCGACGACGAGCTGCAACGGCTCATCGCTCGGGGCAAGGTCCAGGGGGAGCTGTCACTCGACGAGGTCATGGAGGTGTTCAAGGACGTCGACCTGTCCGACGTCACCATGATCATCCGCGTTCGCCAGATGCTCCGCGATGAGGGGATCACGCTCGACGAGTCCGTGGACGACGTCGAGCTCAACGGCAACGGCACCCGCGATCCGCTCGCGTCCACGGCCGAGCCCGACCTGGGCAGCGAGCTGGCGGCCGAGCAGCTCCTCGCCTCCGATCTCGATCAGGACCTCGACGACACCGTCGACGAGACCGTCGCCGTCGGCATCGATCCCGACGTCGATCCCACCGCGGTCGACCTCGATGCCGAGCTCGTCGCCCTGGTGAACCCCGGCGCCACCGAGGCGTTGACCGCGAGCGACGAGGAAGAGGACGAATCCGACGACTCGGCCGACGGTGAAGCCGAGGCGCGGTCGCGCCCGCCGGTCGCGGTCTTCGGGCCCGACCTCGGTGACGACATCGACAACGAGGACGCCGACGCCGTGCGGCAGCGCACCCGCGCGAAGGTCACGCGCGAGAACGTCCGCGCCGGTGGCACCCACCAGGGCGCCGGATCGTCCGACCCCGTGCGCATGTACCTCAAGGAGATCGGCCGGGTCCCGCTGCTCACCGGGCCCGAAGAGGTCGCGCTGGCGAAGCGCATCGAGCGCGGCACGCAAGCGTCCGAGCAGCTCGCCGACCTCGCGGCGTCGGGCAAGCTCGAAGAGCTCGATCGAGTCGAGCGGCGCCAGCTCCAACGGCGCGTCACCGACGGCGACCGCGCCAAGGCCGACCTCACACAGGCGAACCTCCGTCTGGTCGTGTCGATCGCCAAGCGCTACGTGGGCCGCGGCATGCTCATCCTCGACCTCATCCAAGAGGGCAACCTCGGGCTCATGCGGGCCGTCGAGAAGTTCGACTACACCAAGGGCTTCAAGTTCTCGACCTACGCCACGTGGTGGATCCGCCAGGCGATCACCCGGGCCATCGCGGATCAGGCCCGCACCATCCGCATCCCGGTGCACATGGTCGAGTCGATCAACAAGGTGCACCGCGTCCAGCGCCAGATGATCCAAGAGCTCGAGCGCGAGCCCACGATCGAGGAGCTCGCCGAGAAGGTCGACATGACCCCGGCGCGCGTCCGCGAGATCATGCGCATCTCGCAGGACCCGCTCTCGCTCGACTCGCCGGTGGTCGAGGAGGACGACTCGAACCTCGCCGACTTCATCGAAGACCAGCAGGCCGAGGCGCCCGCCGAGATGGCAGCGCGCAAGATGCTCGGCGACGCCGTGCTCGAGGCGCTCGACGAGCTCAACGACCGGGAGAAGGCCGTGGTGCGGCTGCGCTTCGGGCTCGACGACGGCCAGGCGCGCACGCTCGAAGAGGTCGGCAAGGAGTTCGGCGTGACGCGCGAGCGCATCCGCCAGATCGAGTCGAAGACGCTCGCCAAGCTGCGCCACCCGCACCGGTCGCAGAAGCTGCGCGACTACCTCGACGGCGAGTAAGCCGCCCGGCGGTCGATTGCCGTCAGTTGAGGGTGGGGTCGCTCGCGATCGGGCGATGCATCGGTGTGGTCGGATCGTCGTCGACGAACCCGGCATCGTCCCCGAAGGCGGTGTCCTCGATGATGCGGCGGGCCGCTGTCGTTCCCTCGCGGAAGCCGTCGTTGAGCTTGATGGCGACGTCTTGGTACGTGGTCGTCGCGCGGACCTTGTCGAGCCACTCTTCGATCTGCTCGTACCGCTCCCGACCCGCTCGGGCGCCGTAGTAGTACCCGACCGCCAAACCGATGAGGAGCCCGACCCGGAAGCGCATGCGGCCTTTGTAGCGCGGCGGGCGACGCCGGTGTCGGATGCGGGTCGGCTTGCCCGTCACACCCCTCCTTCACAATGGGTTCGTGGGATACCGAGGCAAGGTCGACGAACAGAACCGCGCTCGCGACCTGCGCGCCCAGGCATGGACGCTCGAGGAGATCGCCGCCGCGCTCGGCGTGGCGAAGAGCTCGGTCTCGCTGTGGGTCCGCGACGTCTCGTTCGAACCCCGGCCGCGACGCACGGCGCGGCGGCGGGCCCCGAACAAGCTGCAGGTCGCGAAGCAGGCCGAGATCGACGAGCTGCTGGCAGAGGGGCGCCGCCGCATCGCGGCGCTCAGCGAGCAAGAGCTCCTGGTCGCGGGGGCGGCGCTCTATGCCGGCGAGGGAAGCAAGACGCCGGGCGAGGTCAGGTTCACGAACAGCGATCCGGCGATGATGCGCTTCTTCTGCATGTGGCTGCGGCACTTCTTCACCATCGATGAAGCTCGGCTGCGCTTCCGCCTGTACCTCCACGAGGGGTTGGACCTCGAGGCGGCCAACGAGCATTGGTCCCAGGTGACCGGTGTTCCGCTGCATCAGTTCCGCAAGCCGTATCGAGCGGTCGCCGACCCATCGATCCGGAACACAAAACACCCCAACGGCTGCGGCTCCGTCGGCTACACCTGCACCCGGACGCACCGGGCAGTTATGGGCCTTGTGCAGGCGCTGCTAATCTCTGCGGCGCTTCCTTCCGGGGTAGCTCAGTTGGCAGAGCGCCGCACTGTTAATGCGATTGTCGTGGGTTCGAGCCCCACCCCCGGAGCTCCATAGAGACACCTCCGCACCCGGATGTGTCTCTTCTGCCTTTTGGGGCCGTCGCCGCGCAATACCATCGCGGTCCTTGACCAGCGACGGTGATGACGCGGAACCGAAGCCGAAGGCGGTGCTCGGCCACCGCCCGAGCCACATCCCACGGACCGTCGCCGTCGCGATCGTGCTCGGGGCCTTCGGCGGGCTCGTCACCGTCGTCTTCGTGCGGGCGATGGACGGCCTCAAGGAGCTGCTGTGGACGACGATGCCCGATCGTCTCGGGGTCGATCCCACGGCCTGGTTCTTCATCTTCCCCGTGGTGCTCGTGGGTGCCGTGCTCCTGGGGTTCGCGCGGCACCACCTCGGCGAGTACCCGGTCAGCATCGAGCAGGCCCTGGTCGACCACAAGCGCAACGGCGAGTTCGACCACCGCCACATCGGCCAGGCGCTGGTGATCTCGTTGATCTCGCTGGTCTTCGGCGCCGCCCTCGGGCCGGAGGCGGCCCTGATGGCGATCCTCGGGGGCATCAGCAGCTGGGTGGCGCGCGTGATCGACGCGAACACCGAGGAGGGCACCGACATCTCGTTCGTCGGCATCAGCTCCGCGTTGGGGGCGCTGTTCGGGGTCGGCGCCGCCGCGCTCACGCTCGACCCGCGCGCGAGCGACGCGGACGACGTCCGCTCGGGGCGGATCTGGCGCATCATCCCGAGCCTCGCCGCCGCCTGGGCGGGCGTGTTCGTGTTCTCGCACCTCGGCACGTCGGACCACTACTTCGACCTCGGCCTGCCCGCGTACTCGTTCAGCGGGAGCGACCTGGCCTGGGCGCTGCCCGTGATGGTGGTGAGCACCATCGTCGGCCTGGTGTTCCTCGCGGCCTGCCGTGGCACGGATCGTCTGCTGGCCCCGCTGGCAGGCCATGCCATCCTCGAGTCGGTCGCCGGGGGCGTGGGGTTGGCGCTGCTCGCGTCGTTCTCCTCCCTCATCCTCTTCTCGGGCCACGAGGGCGTCGACACGCTGATCGCCGACTACGGCAACGATTCCTCGCGCTTCCTGGTGCTCGTGGCGATCGGCAAGCTGCTCGCCGCGGCGTTGCTCCTCAGCGCCAAGTGGAAGGGCGGGAAGTTCTTCCCGCTCATGTTCGTGGGCGCGGCGCTCGGCCTGGCCATGAGCCAGCAGCTTGCGAACGTCGCCGAGGTGCCCGCCATCGCCGCCGGC
>CAYUOL010000078.1:13439-20472 GCA_964446345.1 uncultured Iamiaceae bacterium
GGCCATGAGCCAGCAGCTTGCGAACGTCGCCGAGGTGCCCGCCATCGCCGCCGGCATGACCGCCGTCGTCGCCGTGCTGATCAAGCGCCCGCTGGCGGCCGCCATCTTCATGGTGCTGTTCTTCCCGCCGGCGGCGTGGCCGATCGTGGTCGTGGCGGCGGTGATCGGCGGCGTCGCCGGCAAGCGCATCGGCACCCGCATCGAGGGCGCCGACGCGGCCGAGGAGGCTCCGGCGGCGACGGCGTAGGTCGGTCCGCACCGCATCGCGGCCAACCGCCGAGAACGGCGCGGCGGCGCCACTAGATTCGTCCCGCTCCCTCGGAGCGCCGGGCTCGTAGCTCAATGGTCAGAGCAGGCGACTCATAATCGCTTGGTCGCAGGTTCGATTCCTGCCGGGCCCACCATCTGATCAGCGCGGTTGTGCAGGCCGGCTTCGTCACCGTGGTCGTCCCGTTCGAACGTCCGCCCGGTGGTGGGCCACCTGGCCGAGACTGGATGGCCAGCCGACGCAGATCGGGTCGACGACGCAAGGCCCTTGCGTCTCGATGACGGTCGCGGTGCGTCGTGTCGTAGATCGGTCGTGCTCGGCGGGGAGGATCCTGGTGTCGTCATCGACCATCGCACCGACGACTGCAGCTGCCATCAGCGGGGCGCCACGTCAGCGCCCAGGTGAGGCGTCATCGTCCTCTTCGGTCTCGGCCCGGCGTTGGCCGCCACCTCGCCGGACCCCACCGCTACGCTCCGGTCATGCGCCTCACGCACGCCGAGCGCTCTGACCGCATCCGGGGGTGGTGGCTCGTCGTCGCGCTGCTGGGGTTCTTGCTGGGTGCGTGCTCGTCGAGCACGCCGTCGGGTGCCCCGAGCGGATCCACCGTCGTGACGGGTGCGAACGCTCTGCTCACGCGGCTCGCAGTGGAAGGATCCGATGCCGCGTTCGAGCGCCGCTTCAGCGCCGACCTGGACGGGGGCGGTGAGGCCGGCGCGATGGTGTTCGTCGGCATCACCGGTGACCAGGCCGTCGTCTACGTGTGCGACGGGACCTCGGGCACGTGGTTCACCGGGACCGTCGCCGCCGATGGTGCCGGCACGCTGCCGGCCACGGCAGGCGAGGGCTCGGCCAGGCTCGCACCGAGTGCGGATGGCGTTCGGGTGACCTTCGAAGGCGGGACGTTCGGAGGGCGCGCGGCAACCGCGACGCGGTTGGATGTGGGCGACGGGCAGCTTGTGCGGCTCGAAGCGACCGCGGCTGCGGGCGGCGCGGGAGCGGAGGTCGGCGGGATCATCATCACCCCGGCCGGCGTCCGCGGGACCTTCGCCAGCTCGGTGAAGGACGGGAGCTCGAACACGTTGCTCGTCCGCGAGCGCACGTCGTGCGCCACCCCCACGGTGACGGGCACGCCCGTGCTCGGCGATGGGAGCGTGCGCACGGTGAACGTGGGCGAGCGCTGCCTGCTCCCGGGCATCGGGACGGAGTGCGGGCCTGGCACGACGTTGGCCGACGGCACGTCGAGCACGATCGGCGGCACCTGCGTCCCGCCGACGACGGCGTGCGACCCGAACGCGGGCGCCGACGGCAACGCGACGAGTGTCGATCCCGGCGGCGGCTGCGTCCTGCCCGACCCGGTCTGTCCGTCGCCGCCTTCGACGGTCACCACGATCCCCGACGGGAGCTCGAACACGATCAACCTCGGCGAGAGCTGCACCCCACCGGTCGCGTGCCCGCGCCCGGGAGCACCGACGCCGTCGCTCGGTGACGGCAGCACCCGCTCGATCAACCCCGACAGCGTGGGCAGCCGGTGCAACCTCGCCTGCCCGTCCGGCACCACGTCGACGATTCCTGACGGCAGCTCGAACACGGTCGACCTCGGCGGCACCTGCATCCCGCCGGCGACGGCGTGCGACCCGAACGCCGGCGCCGACGGCAACGCGACGAGCGTCGGTTCCGGCGGCGGCTGCGTCCTGCCCGGCCCGACCTGCCCGTCGGCGACGTCGCCGTCCACGCTCGCGGACGGCACCTCGCGCACCATCGACGCCGGCAGCGTCTGCCCGCGCCCGGTCTGTCCCTCGCCGCCTTCCACGGTCACGACGATCTCCGACGGGAGCTCGAACACGATCAACCTCGGCGAGAGCTGCACCCCACCGGTCGCGTGCCCGCGCCCGGGAGCACCGACGCCGTCGCTCGGTGACGGCAGCACCCGCTCGATCAACCCCGACAGCGTGGGCAGCCGGTGCAACCCCGCGTGCCCGTCTGGCACCACCTCGACGATCCCCGACGGCAGCTCGAACACGATCAACCTCGGTGAGAGCTGCGTACCGCCGCCGTGCCCGGGGATCGGGACGCCGCCCGTCACGCAGGCCGACGGCAGCTCGCGCACGATCAACGCCGGTGGTGCGTCCCCTGGTTGTCCTCCGCCCGGTTCGTCGGCGCCGACCGCGACCTCGACCACCTCGACGACGGCGACGAACGGGACGACCGCGACGACCGCCAAGCCCGTTGGGCTTGTGACCGTTGTCAGCAAGACCGGCAACGGGCTGCTGACGATCCGCGTCGGAGCGGCGCCGGCCACGACCACCACGACCTCGAGCGTGCAGACCTGCGTCGCGACCGTTGCCGCCACCACCGACGTCGTCCGGTCGTTGACGGACACCGCGAAGGCACTGAAGACGCAGCTCGATCTCTTCCGCCGCCAACGCGACCAAGTCGCCGCGGAGGCGAAGCAGGCGACGGGAGCGGAGAAGGACGCGCTGCAGAAGAAGGTCAGCCAGCTCGACCGCTCGATCGCCAACGTGCAGAAGCAGCTCGAGAACGTGAACGCGCAGATCGGCGAGCTGACCCGCCTCACGCCGCCCTGCCCCGGCAAGGGCCAGCCGACCACCACGAAGTAGCCGCGCGCCGCAGGCGGTGCCGGCATGAGCCACAGTCGCGGACAGCGCTCGTGAGCCATCGCGCAGCGCCCACCGAGCGCGGCTTCGAGTGCGTGGTGCTCTTCAGCGACGCGGTCGTCGCGATCGCGATCACGCTGCTGATCTCGAGGAGGCCGACACGCGGATCATCGCGTTCCTCCTCAGCTTCGCCGTGATCGCCCGCTTCTGGTTCTCGCACCACCGCACGTTCGAGCGCATCGCCACGTACGACACCCGCCTGATCTGGGTCAACATGGTCTGGCTCGCGTCGATCGCCTTCCTCCCGTTCCCGACCGAGCTCCTCGGGGTGAACGGACCCGACGACGCGGGCATCCGCGTCCTCTACGTCGGGTCGATCGCCCTCACCAGCTTCTGCCTGTTCCTGTTGGAACTGGTCGTCTACACGAGCCCGGACCTCCGGGTAGGCGACGGCCCGCGGGACTTCACGCTCCACCTGGCCGGTCTGACCGCGGCTTCGTTGGTGATCGCGACGATCATCGCCGGGTTGGTTCCCGCGATCGGCCTCCTGTCGCTGCTGCTGCTCCCGATCGCCGGGGTGTCAGGCGAGCGCCTCGAGCGACGCGCGCTCGACGCACGGGCGCAAGGCGGGTAGGCCCCGGCACCCCTGGCCGGCGTCGCTCCGGTCGGGCCGTCAGTCCGCGGCGGCCCAGGCGATCGCCTCTGCCCGCTGGGCGGTGGGGAACACCTTCATCTCGCCGGGCGTCATCCAGGCGAAGAGGTGGGTCAGATGGGTCATCCACTCGATGTCGGTCACGAGGGCGATGCGCTTCCAGCGCGCGAGGTGCTCGACGCCCATCTTCAGGTCCTCCCAGGTCGCGCCGGCGGACATGCCGTCGAACGTCGGGAAGTCGAGCACGATGCGGACGTCTTCCCCGCGGGCGAGCTTGGCGTCGATCGCCGGGATGAGGACGTCCTTGTAGTCGTCGGAGTGCAGCTTGCCGACGGCGGTGAAGCCGAGGACTCCATCCGGCAGGTCGGTCAGTGGCTCGATCATCTTGGGTCCCTTCACGTCCGTCGGGCTGGTGCACGAACCGGTGGGCCGCGGTGGGCGCCCGGACCGCTCGTGGGCCCGCACCAGGCGCGGCGGGGCGGTACAAGGATGCCAGGATCAGGCCGTGTCCGTCGGGGTCCGTCGGTCGTGCCGCGGTCTGGCCGGCGTCGCCGCCTCCGTGCCGCCGCACCCGGCGATCATGCGAGGTGCGGGTCCTCGAAGGACTCGCGGGCCTCGAGCGCCTCGAGCGCCTCGATCTTGCGCTCGAGCACGGCGCGCGCGGCGGCGTTGTCGCAGAGCGCCGCGGCGCGCGCGAGCTCGCTCTTCGCTTCGTCGGTGCGCCCGAGCTGACGCAGCAGCTCACCTCGCACGCTGGGCAGCAGGTGGCTGCCCACGAGCTCGTTCTGCGCCGCGAGGTCGTCGACGACCGTGAGCGCCGTCGCCGGGCCCCGGGCCATCGAGAGCGCGACCGCACGGTTCAGCTCGACGACCGGTGACGGCGCGAGTCGCTCGAGCGCTTCGTAGAGCAGGACGACGCGCTCCCAGTCCGTGGCCTCCACCGACGGGGCGATGGCGTGGCACTCGGCGATCGCCGCCTGCAGCCCGTAGGCGCCGAGCCCCCGGCCGACCCGACCCGCCTGCGCGAGGGCCGCGCGCCCCCGGCGCATCGCCGCGAGGTCCCAGCGCCGGCGATCCTGATCCGCCAGGAGCACCGGCTCGCCGTCCGGCCCGGTGCGCGCCGGGAACCGAGCCGCGGTGAGCTCGAGCAGGGCGAGCAGCCCGTGCACCTCGGACTCGTCCGGTACGAGCCGGGTCAGGACCCGGGCCAGGCGGACAGCCTCGTGGGCGAGATCGGGTCTGATCAGGTCGTCTCCCGAGCTCGCGGACGACCCCTCGGTGAAGATGACGTAGACCACGCTCAGCACCGAGCCCAGGCGCTCCCGCCGCTCGTCGGGGGGTGGCACCTCGAACCGGACCTGCGCGGCGGAGAGGGTCTTCTTGGCGCGGGTGATCCGCGCCTGCACCGTGGCGGTCGGCACCAGGAACGCTCGGGCGATCTCGTCGCTGGTGAGACCGCCGATGACGCGCAGCGTCAGCGCCACCCGCGCCTCGGGCGACACCAACGGGTGGCAGGCGATGAACACCAGCGCCAGCACGTCGTCGTCGATCTGATCGGGATCGCGCAGGAGGTCACCGGCCAACGCCGGGTCGGGGGCGCCCGCCCGCGCCCCCGAGGTGGTGCCGCCCTCACCCAGGTCGTGGGCGAACGCGGCGTAGCGCTCGTCGAGCGCCGCGCGGCGTCGGAACGCGTCGATGGCCCGCCGTCGCCCCACCGTCAGCAGCCAGGCCGCCGGATCGCGCGGCACCCCTTCGCGGGGCCAGCTCACGAGCGCCTCGGCCAGTGCCTCTTGGGCCACGTCCTCGGCGAGGGCGAAGTCGCCCGTGTACCGGGCGAGCCCGGCGACGACACGCGCCGACTCGATGTGCCAGACCGCGCCGACGGCCTCCCGGGCGTCGCTCACAGCTGGCCGGTGGCCTCCCGCCACGCCCGCTCCTTCTGGATCCACGGGTTGTCCTGGGGGAACTCGTCGATGCTCGTGATGCGGCGGATCTCGGTCTTCATGCCGGGTCCGGCCAACGGCGCCCGCTTCGCCCACTCGACGGCCTCTTCCTTCGACGCGACGTCGAGGATCCAGTAGCCCCCGAAGAGCTCCTTGGTCTCGCCGTACGGGCCGTCGGTCACCACGGGCGGCTGGGAGGAGTAGTCGACGACCACCCCGTCCGCCGCATCGGAGAGCCCCTCGGCGGCGACGAGGACCCCGGACGCGAGCATCTCCTCGTTGAAGCGGCCCATCGTCTCCATGATCTCTTCGAACCTGACGTCCGCGAAGGCCGCGAACGCCTCGTCATTCGCCCGCATGATCAGCATGTACTTCATGGTTCGCTCTCCTCTGGTCACAGGTCCCGTGCGGGACCTTCTCACGCCAAGGTCGAACGGGGCGTCGCCAGATCGACAGGGCACGACGAACTTCCCCCGGGAGATCTGCAGCCCGTCGGCCGACACCTACCCACTGCGACGGGTGCGTTCCCCGAGGTGGCTCCGTAACGTGGAGGCATGGACGATCCCGTGCTGCAAGTCGTGCCTCTGGGGTTCCAGTGGGCCACCGTCGATCCGTTCTTGTTCTGCGTGCACCACCTGGACAAGTACCCGGAGGGCAACGAGCACCTGGGACCGAACGCCTCGCTCGAGGCGCGGGACCTCGGGATGGACTTCGCCGGCGCGGACGGGTGGCGGATGTACCACGGGAGCACCGTTCCCGGCTTCCCGCAACACCCGCACCGCGGGTTCGAGACGGTCACCTTCGCCCGCCAGGGCTACATCGACCACTCCGACTCGCTCGGGGCGACGGCCCGCTTCGGGCGGGGCGACGTGCAGTGGCTGACGGCCGGGCGCGGCATCGTGCACTGCGAGATGTTCCCGTTGCTCGATCAGCACGGCCCCAACCCGTGCGAGCTCTTCCAGATCTGGCTCAACCTGCCGGCCGAGGACAAGATGGTCGACCCCTACTTCACGATGCTGTGGGGCGAGGACATGCCCGTCCACGTCGCCAAGGACGGCGAAGGTCGGACCACTCGACTGACCGTCATCGCCGGCGCCTTCGGCGAGCTGCAGCCGCTGCCCCCGCCCCCGAGCTCGTGGGCGTCGCGCCCGGAGGCCGACGTCGCCATCTGGCACCTCGAGCACGAGCCCGGCGCCGAGTTCACGCTTCCCGTGGTCGAGCCCCGGGCTGCCGCGACCATCGAGACCGTCCGCACCGTCTACGTGTTCGAGGGCTCCGTCACCATCGGCGAGCACCACCTCGAAGCGTCGACCGGTGCGGTCGTCCGCGTCACCGAGCCCCTGCCGCTCACCGCCGGCCCGTACGGCGCCGAGGCGCTCGTGCTGCAGGGCCGGCCGATCGGCGAGCCCGTCGCGCAGTACGGCCCGTTCGTGATGAACACCAAGGCCGAGATCGAACAGGCCTTCGACGACTACCGGCGCACCGGCTTCGGCGGCTGGCCCTGGCCCACCGACGACCCGGTGCACGGACGCGACGCCGGCCGCTTCGCCCGCCA
>CAYUOL010000078.1:20572-23487 GCA_964446345.1 uncultured Iamiaceae bacterium
CCTGGCCCACCGACGACCCGGTGCACGGACGCGACGCCGGCCGCTTCGCCCGCCATGCCGACGGAGCGCTCGAACAGCCGTCGTGACGGCGTCGGTCGGCGCTGATCGACGCTGATCGTCACGAGGGGTCGGAGGGCTCTCTTGCCGCGAGCAGGAGGGCGGCGAACTGCGTCGCCATCGCGTGCTGGTCGGGACCGCGCGGCTCGATCGACGTCTGCATCACGATGCCGTTGGCCGTGGCGAGGATCAGGGCCGCCATGGGGTCGGGCTCGATCCACCCCGGGATGGCGCCCGCCGCGACCATCTCGCTGATCACGCCGGCCAGGCGCTGCCGGATGCTGCGGTAGAGCGCGCGGGCGCGCTTCGCATACGCGGGATCGCGCGTCGCGACGAGGAGCGCCTCGAGGTAGAGGGTGCTGTCGCGCTTCGAGCGTTCGAGCTGCTCGAGCAGGTGCTGCACCGCACCCAACATGACCGTGGCCGGGTCACCCGGTGCAGCCAGGGCATCGAGGGCGGGGGTGACCTGGCGTTCGAGCTCGGCGAAGAGCGCTTCGGCGATCAGGTCGTCCTTCGACCCGAAGTGGTAGGTGATCGCCGCCAGGTTGGCGCCGGCGGCGTTCGTGATCGCCCGCGACGACGCACCGGCGATGCCCTCGGTCCGCACCACCGAGCGAGCGGCGTCGAGCAGGTTCTGACGGGTAGTGCCGTCCCCGGATCGCCGCGCCCGGCGCTGGGTTGGTTCGTCATTCATACGAGTGTATGATTCGGGCATGGCGACAACAGGGCTCATCCCCTCAGGCGGACTGGCGGTCGACGGGACGGAACGTATCAGCGCATGGTGCCCCGACCCGGTGCGGCGGTGCTCGATGCTGCACGGCTGGAACAACCTGACGTTCCTGCACTGGGCGTACCCGCCCGAGGTCGTCCAGGCCCTCCTCCCACCCGGGCTCGAGGTGGACACGTTCGACGGCCGGGCGTGGGTCGGCCTGGTGCCGTTCGTCATGCGGGTCGAGACCCCCGGCCGCCACGGGGTGCCGTGGGTGTCGAACTTCTGCGAGACGAACGTGCGCACCTACGCCCGCGCCGCGGACGGCACGACCGGTGTGTGGTTCCTGTCGTTGGACGCGGCGCGCTTCGGTGCGGTGGCGGTCGCCCGCACCTGCTACCACCTGCCGTACTACTGGTCGAAGATGCGGGTCTCGTCGTTCGGCTCGATCGTCACGTACCAGAGCGAACGGCGGTGGCCAGGGCCTCGGGGGGCGTCGAGTCGGGCGATCGTCGAGGTGGGGGAGCGCTACGAAGCGCACGAGCTGGGCGACCGGGACCACTGGTTGACCGCGCGGTGGCGCCTCTACAGCCACCAGCCCCGCGGCCTGCGCTTCGCCCAGGCCGATCACCCGCCGTGGGTGCTGCATCGTGCCCAGGTGCTGCACCTCGACGACGAGCTCGTCGAGGTGGCCGGTCTGCCGGCGCCGACCGGCGATCCGTTGGTGCACTGGTCGCCGGGGGTGGACGTGCGCATCGGGTTCCCTCATCGCCTCGGCGCGCCGGTGGCACCGACGCCGATCGCCTGACGCGACGAGGGCCGGTGGTCGCCCACCGGCCCTCTCGTTCGCTTTGCGGGGACGGCGCTCGCGCCGCCCCGGACGGCTCAGCGGCGAGCCGCAGCCTTCTTGGCCGGGGCCTTCTTGGCCGGGGCCTTCTTCGCCGGGGCCTTCTTGGCGGCCGCCTTCTTGGCCGGCGCCTTCACGCCCAGTGCCGCGTCCTTGAACGCCTTGAGCGGGGTGATCTTGGCGACGCGCTTGGCGGCGATCTTGATCGTCTCGCCCGTTGCAGGGTTGCGGCCCATGCGGGCCGGACGGTCGATGCGGGCGAACTTCGCGAAGCCCGGGATCGAGACCGTCTCGCCCTTCGCGACCTGCGCGGTGATCTCTTCGACCACGGCGGTGAGTGCGGCGTCAGCCGTCTTGCGATCGACCTCGAGTCGTTCGCTCAGCGCCAGCACGAGTTCTCTGCGGTTCATTCAAATCCTCCGAAGGAATAGAAGTATCTACCCGGCGACTCTTACACACGGTCTTCGGAGATCGGGGGAAATCGCGGCCCGAAACGGCCCTTTTTCTCAGGTTTTTGCCGATTTCGGCGAGCGATGGGCTCGTGGGGCCAGTGGATGCGGGCTCATCGGACGCCCGGCGTGCCACGCGCGCCGGAGAACCGGGGCTCCGCGGGCACGCTTCAGACCTCGTCGAGCCAGGCCGGGGCGCGGTCGAGCAGGAACATGCTCACCTCGTGGCACCGATCGAGCACGTCGCACAGCTGCTCCTGCCCGAGGAAGATCTTGTCGAGCCCGACCTCGATGCGAGCCACGATCGTGAGGCTGCGCTCGGCTGCGTCGGTGACCGAGGCGAACGAGTCGATGGCAGACACCTCGAGCGGCAGGTCGGTGCCGCCGATGCCGGCCAGCTCGGTCGCCAGCACGAGCAGGTCGGGCCCCTTCGGCAGCGGGGGCAGCACCCAGGTGTAGATCAGGGGGAAGGCGAAGCCGTCGGGCGGATCCGCGCCTTCGGGGAGATCCATCATCCGGTCTTCGAACGACAGCATCTGGCGAGGGTCGACCTCGAGGGACAGGTGCAGGTCGAGGGGCCCGCCGCAGGCCTCCTCCGGATGCAGGTCGACCTCCCAGGCCTGGCGCAGCGAGTAGGTCTCGACGAAGTGGCGCTCGTCGTGCACGTGGAACTGATGATCGACGGCGTGGTCCTTGAGGTCGGCCACGAAACCGGGGACATCGATGACGGCCAAAGGGGGTTCCTCGTGTCGTGGCCCGCGCGGCGGACCGGTTCGCACAGCTGCGGCGTCGAGTCTAGGAGGCTGGTGCCGACGACCGCGAGCTGGCGGGGACGGCGCACGGGCCCGCTACA
>CAYUOL010000079.1:0-23366 GCA_964446345.1 uncultured Iamiaceae bacterium
GATGTTCGCGGCGAGATCGTCGTCGTCCGCCCCGGCGCGCAGCGGCTGGCGCAGGTCGTGCTCGACGAGCGCGAAGAGGCAGCTGCGGAACTGGCCCTCGGCGGTCAGCCTCACGCGGTCGCACGAGCCGCAGAAGGCGTGCGTGACGCTGGGGATGACGCCGATCTCGCCGCCCCCGTCGAGGTAGCGGAACCGCTCGGCCGGGTCTGCGCCGCGCGCCGCGTCGCCGATCGGTTCGAGCGGGAGCACCGCGCCGATGCGCTCGAGGATCTCGGTCTGCGTCACCACCTGGTCGTTGGTCCACGCGCCCTGCGCGTCGAGCGGCATGAACTCGATGAAGCGGACCGTGACGCCCTTGTGCCGGCCGAAGTGCGCGAAGTCGACGAGCTCGTCGTCGTTCACCCCGCGCATGACCACGACGTTGATCTTCACCGGCGAGAACCCCGCCTCGATCGCCGCGTCGATGCCGTCGAGGACCTTCGTGAGGTCGTCGCGGCGGGTCATCTGGGCGAAGCGCTCGGGGCGCAGCGAGTCGCAGGAGATGTTGACCCGCCGCAGGCCGGCGGCGGCGAGGTCGTGGGCCATGAGGCGCAACGTGGCGCCGTTCGTCGTCAGCGACAGATCGATCGGCTCGCCCGAGGCGCGCCGCAGGGGCCGCAGCTTGTCGATCAGCACCGGCAGGTGGGCCCGCATCGTGGGCTCGCCGCCGGTGAGCCGGATGCTGTCGATCCCGTGCCGCTCGACCATGAGGGTCGCGATGCGGGCCAGCTCCTCGTAGCTGAGGAGGTCGCCCCGGGGCAGCCACTGCATGCCCTCGGACGGCATGCAGTACGAGCAGCGGAAGTTGCAGCGATCGGTGACCGAGATCCGCAGGTCGCGGTGGACGCGCCCGTGGGAGTCGACGAGAGGTGCGGCGGTCATGCCCACCCCAGCGTACGCGGTCCGCTTCGTTTCGGCGCAGGGCGAGCCGGGCCGCCGATCCGGCCCCAGCATCAGGTCAGCAACAGCACCTGCACGGCGTCGCCCGGTTCGTACGAGGCGCCGTCGGGGAGCACGGCCAAGGCGTTCGCCGTGGCCATCGCGGTGAGGTGGTGGCTGCCCTGGCCGCCCGCGGTGCGCACGCGGTGCTGCCCGCCCTCGGCGTCGTAGCGCGCGACCACGCGGGCGAAGTGCGTCTTGCCGTCCGGGCGCCGGCGCAACGGGTCGTCGGTGATCGCCCGCACCTGCAGCCGGTCGAGCTCGTCCGGGCCCCAGCCCATCATCTGGCGCAGGCCGGGACGGGCGAAGAGCTCGAACGACACCATCGACGACACCGGGTTGCCGGGGAGGCCGAACACCGGCACGCGCCGTGCGCCATCGCCTCCCGGCCCCTCACGCAGCGCCGGCCCGGGGACCGTGCCGAACGCAAGGGGCTTGGCCGGCTTGATCGCCACCTGCATCCACCGCATGTCGCCGATGGCGTCGAGCACCACCTTGACGAAGTCGAAGTCGCCCATGCTGACGCCGCCGCTCGTGACGAGCGCGTCGCACGACCGCGCCCCACGCTCGATCCCGTCGCGGATGGCCGCTTCGTCGTCGGGCAGGCGTCCGAGGTCGACCACGTCACAGCCGGCCTGGGCGAGCAGCGACCGCAGCGTGAGCCGGTTCGAGTCCCGGATCTGTCCGGGCTGCAAGGGGCCGCGACCCTCGACCAGCTCGTCGCCGGTCGAGAAGACCCCGACGCGGGCGCGCGGCACGACGACCACCTCTTCGCGCCCGATCGACGCGAGCACGCCCAGGTGCCCGGCCGACAAGGTCGCTCCCGCCCGGAAGACCAGGTCGCCGGCGTGCAGGTCGTCACCTGCCGGGCGGATGTGGTTGCCCGCCGGCACCGCGGTCAGCACCTCGAGGGTCGCGTCGTCGTCCGCGAAGACCGTCCGCTCGACCATCACGATGGCGTCGGCGCCCTCGGGGATGGGCGCTCCCGTCATGATCCGGATCGCCTCACCGGCGCCCACGACGGCCGACGGCGCCTCGCCGGCGCGCAGGGTCGCCACGATCGTCAGGATCGCCGGCGTCTCGTCCGTCGCCCCCTGCACGTCGTCGGCCCGCACCGCGAAGCCGTCCATGGCCGTGTTCGCGAACGGAGGGACGGACTCCTCCGTCACCACGTCCTCCGCCAGCACGCACCCCAGGGCGTCAGCGAGGGGGACGGCGCGGGCCGGGAGCGGGTGGCAGGCCGCGAGGACGGTGGCGCGGGCGTCTTCCAACGGGATCATCCCGAGATCCTGCCACCGGCCGCCGCCACTTCCACGGGGCGCCGCCGTGCCCGCGCCCCGAAAGGTCAGTCGAGCAGGCCCCGCTTGGACACGATGTCGACGAGGAAGGCGCGGAACTCGGGGCCGAGATCGTCGCGATCGATGGCGATCTCGACCGTGGCCCGCAGGTAGTCGAGCTTGTTGCCGATGTCGTAGCGACCCTCGTCGAAGAGGTAGCCGTACACGGTCTGGTCGGCGAGGAGCATCGCGATGGCGTCGGTCAGCTGCAGCTCGCCCCCGACCCCGGGGGTGACCTTCTCGAGCTGCTCGAAGATCTCGGGGGTGAACACGTAGCGGCCCATGACCGCCATGTTCGACGGCGCTTCGGAGGGCTGGGGCTTCTCGACGATGTCGAGCACGCGCACCAAGCCGTCGTGGATCACCTCGGGCTTCACGCAGCCGTAGGAGACCATGTCCTCGACCGGGAACTCCTTCAGGGCGACGACGGAGCGCCCGTACTGGTCGTAGGTCTCGATCATCCCCTCGAGCACCTGGGAGCGGCGGTCCATGATGTCGTCACCGAGCATGACGACGAAGGGGTTGTCCCCCACGTGCTTCCGGGCGACGAGGACGGCGTGGCCCAGCCCGAGCGGCTCGCCCTGGCGCACGTAGTGGATGTCGGCCATCTCGGCCAGCGCCTGGATCTCGCCGAGCTCGTTGATCTTACCGCGCTGCTCCAGGTAGTACTCGAGCTCGTGGTTGCGGTCGAAGTGGTCCTCGAGGGTGCGCTTGCCGCGGCCCGTGATGATGAGGATGTCGTCGATCCCGGCCCGCACGGCTTCCTCGACCACGTACTGGATGGCGGGCTTGTCGACCACCGGCAGCATCTCTTTGGGCTGCGCCTTCGTCGCCGGGAGGAACCGGGTGCCCAGCCCGGCGGCGGGGATGACTGCCTTGGTGACCGAACCCTTCGACACGAGACCTCCTGGAGCGGGTGAGGGGTGGCGCCAGGCTAATTCACGTCGACGACAGGTTCGGGTGGGACCCCGGACGAGGGCGCTCGACCCGGCTCGGCCCGGCTCGGCCCGGCTCGGCCCGGCTTGGGGTGGTGCGGGCCCGGCCCGGTATGCTGGCACTCGCCGTATTCGAGTGCTTGCGGCGGGAAGCGAGGTGCGAAGCCCCGCGATCGCTCCCGACCCGAGCTCAGCCCCCGGCCCGTAGGAGACGCACTGCGATGCCAACGTACGAATACCGCTGCAAGGACTGCGGCCACGAGTTCGAGATCAACCAATCGTTCTCCGATGACGCGTTGACCGAGTGCCCCGAGTGCAAGGGCGTGCTCAAGAAGAAGTTCGGCTCGGTCGGGATCGCGTTCAAGGGCAGTGGCTTCTACAAGACCGACTCGCGATCCGGCTCGGGCTCCGGCTCCAAGGGGTCGAGCGGGTCGACGTCGAGCACCTCGTCCGCGAGCGAGGGCAGCGGGGACAAGAGCTCCGGCGACGCCTCGGGGTCGGGGTCCGGCTCCAGCAGCTCGGGATCGGGTTCCGGGTCCGACTCGTCCTCCAAGGCGGACAGCTCGACGTCCAGCACCTCGAAGCAGGCCGCGTCCGCCTGACGGCGACGCCGGTCGCCCAGCACCGGCACCCTTTGCCGCGCGCATCGCCCGCGCCGCTTTGTCGGGGCGCCCTCGTCGCCCGATTGCCCGGTTGTCCTCGGGTCGCGACGCCCGTCGCGGACGCGAACGCGGCGCCGCGCCGGCCGCCGGCCCGAGCTCCAGGTTGCTCCTTGCGCGCGATGCGCGCGTGCGCGGACACTTCGGGTACGGATTGCGCCATTGCCTCTAAGCTCGAACCCGCTCCTCCGTCCGGCGGGCCAACGCCGGACCCTCCCTCGAAGGTGCACCCATGCTTCCCACGGACAGCGACGCGACCCAGCAGGACTCGCAGCAGGCCGGGAGCCCGGCCCCGGCCAGCGGCCCGAGTGCGAGCGGCGGCGAACCCGACGGTGCGCAGGTCGGGCGGGCCACGCTCGACCTGACGGGATCGGCGGCCGACGACCAGGACGGGGTCGGGGACCACGTGGTGATCGAGATCGACGCGACGACGGCGGCGGCGACGGCGGCGACGGCGGCGACGGCGGCCACGTCCGCGCCGGCGGAGACGCCCGCGACCCCTTCGGGCGGCGGTCGCCCGGCAGGTGCCGTCGACGGCCGCCACGCCCGCAGCGAACGGTCGCGCCAGGCCATGGTCGAGGCGCTGCTGGACCTGCTGCGGGAGGGCAACATCCGGCCGTCGAGCGCCCAGATCGCCGAGCGCGCCGGCGTCACGCAGCGCACGCTGTTCAACCAGTTCGGCGACATGGACTCGCTGGTCGCCGCGGTCGCGGCGAGCCAGGTGCGTCGCGTGCTGGCGATGCTGCCCGATGCCGGGACTGGCACGCTCGAGCAGCGCGCCGCCGCCTACAGCGAAGGCCTCGCCACGCTCCTCGAGGAGACGATGCACGTGCGCTGGGCGGTCGTGACCAACCCGGCGACCGCCGAGACCGGCACCCGTGCCGTGCAGACGGCACGCGAGTTCATGCGAGCCCACATGGCCCAAGCGTTCGCACCCGAGCTCGAGCCGCTCGACGGCGCGACGCAGAGCCAGGTGCTCGACGCGCTCGAGCCGCTGAGCGATCCTGCGGCGTGGCGCCTGCGGCGGGTGCAGCAGGGCCTGTCGGTCGAGGCTGCGGCGCTCGCCGTGCACCGCACGCTGCTCGCGGTGATCCGCGACGCCCAGCGGTAGCGACCCCTTCCCCCGGGCGACCGGGCTGCATACACTTCGGCGCTTCCTCGACCGCCGCGCGCGGCGCGGTCGGGCGGGCGCTCGGGCTGTGCCCCTCACCCCGTGGTCTCGCGAACGAGGAGCAGGTCGTGCGCCGGACGGTCCCCCGCCCCCACCCCCGCCGTACCGGCGCAGCTGCCCGCGCGACGGCGACACCCGCCCCGCCGCCCGGCGGTCCACCTCGCTGGCCGCCGGCCGTGTTGCTCGGCGGGGCCGACGGCGAGCCGCGGTCCTTCGCGACCGGCCGCGGCGCCCGGGCCGGACGCGGCCCGCGCCGCCGGCGCGTGCGACGGGGCCTCCTCGGCGGTCGTGGGTGGCACCGCGCGAGCCGACCGGTCGCCGTGCTCGTGCTGGCCCTGCTCACCGGAACGTTCGTGGCCACGACGCTCGACGACGCCGCGCAGCGCCAAGCGGCCTGGGGTGACACCCACGTCGTCGCCATCGCCGTGCGCGACCTCGATCCGGGGCACGTGGTCGAGCCCGACGACGTCCGCTGGGTCGAGCGGCCCGTCGGCGCCCTGCCCCAGGATCCCGAGGACACCGACCCCACGGGCCGGCTGGTGGTCGCAAGGGTCGTCGCGGGCGAGACGATCCCCGGGGTGCGCCTCGCCCCCACCGGGGTGCGCGGGCTCGCCGGGCAGGTGCCGGCGCGGCACGTCGCCGTCGCCGTGCCGACCGATGCACGGACGCCACCGCTCGAACCGGGCCAGTCCGTCGACCTGTACACCGCGGGTGACGGTGGTGGACCCTCTCCCGACGGAGGCGCCGACGCCGTGCCCCCGTTCGCGACGGGCACACCGCGCGGCTCCGATGGCGACCACACCGGCGCCCTCTCCGCGGGTCCCGGAACCGCCCCGGCGCCCGCCGCGCGCCTCGCGCGCCGGGCGCTCGTGATCCAGGTCGACGATCGGCAGGTGACGGTGGCGGTGGCCGATCCCGAGGCGGCCGCGGTCGTGCACGCGCTGATCAGCGGGACCGTGCTCGTCGCGCTCACCGGGCCGTGACCGACCACCCCTGCCATCCGCGCCGGGGCGCCCTGATCCGTGGGGCGGTCTGACTTCACCCAGGCCACGACCTACGTTGGTCCGCCATGTCCCGCGCCACGGCCCGCCCGCCTCACCGGCCCGCGCGGCCGCTGCGGCACGGTGGCCGGGGGGTCGGGGTGGCCCGTGTGCTCGGCGTGCTCGCTGCGCTCTCCGTCCTCGCCGCACCGGCGTGCCAGTCGTCGAGCCCGACGAGCGCTGCGGCCGCACGAGGCACGGCACCCGACGGTTCGGCCCTCCCGGCGGCTTCCGGTGGCGACGTCACCGAACCGCCGCCGCCGTCGACCACCACCACCACGAAGCCGTTGCGCCGCGTCACCATCGCCGGGTCGGGCGACATCCTGTTGCACATGCCGGTCCAGCGGCAGGGCGCCGTCAACGCCGGCGGCAAGGGCTACGACTTCAGGCCGATGTTCCGCGAGGTGAAGGACGAGATCTCGGCCGCCGACGTCGCGATCTGCCACCAGGAGACCCCGATCTCGGCGAACGACGTCGCGCTCAGCGGCTACCCCGTGTTCAACGCCCCGACCGAGATCGCCGCAGCCCTGAAGGACGCCGGGTTCGACGGGTGCGACACCGCCTCGAACCACTCCATCGACAAGGGCCTGGCCGGGGTCGTCGCCACGGGTGACGTCATGGACGCCGCCGGCCTGAAGCACACCGGCAGCTTCCGCACCGCCGAGGAGGCCGTCGACGGCGGTGGCGTGCTCTACGACGCGAAGGGCGTCTCCGTCGGTCACCTCGCGTACGCCTACGGCACCAACGGGTTCCCGTTGCCCGCGCCGTGGGTCATGAACATCAACAACGCCGACAAGATGCTGGCCGACGCCAAGGCGCTGAAGGCCAAGGGGGCGCAGATCGTCGTGATGAGCGTCCACTGGGGCAACGAGTACCAGACCGCGCCGACCCCGGATCAGGTCGCCCTCGCGCACCAGCTGCTCGGCTCCCCGGACGTCGACCTCATCCTGGGCGACCACGTGCACGTCGTGCAGCCCATGGAGAAGTTCAACGGCAAGTACGTGATCTACGGCATGGGCAACTTCCTCTCGAACCAGTCGCCCGAGTCGGATCGCACGCTGCTGCCCTCGACGCAGGACGGCGCGCTGTACACCTACACCTTCCAAGAGCGGCCCGACGGCGGCTTCGACGCCGTCGAGGCGCGGTACACCCCGACGTTCGTGCACCGCCCGGACTACGTCATCACCAAGACGTCGCCGACGGTGCAGCCGCAGTCGTTCCTGCGCACGGTCAAGGCCCTCAACTCCCTCGGCGCCGGCAGCAACGACGCGCAGCCGACGACCGGCGCCGTTCCGCCCGAGGCGGCCGGCCCCGCGACCACGACCTCCACGACGGCGCCGAAGACGAGCACCACGACCGTGCCGAAGCCCAGCCCCACGACCACGGCCAAGCCCACGAAGCGGTAGCAAGACGACCTTCTGGTCGGGGTGGGGTGGGATCCTCGATGGAGTGGGGTGGGAGCGCGACTACGAGATGGTGCCGGCGAGGATGAGGCCGGCGGTGGCGGCTGCGATGCCGAGGCGGTACCAGCCGAAGATCGCGAGGCTGTGGTTCTGGATGTAGCCGACGAGCCAGCGGATCGCGAGCAGCGCCGAGACGAAGGCGCACACGAAGCCGACGATCGGGCTGAGGGCGCCGAACGTCGAGTAGATCGTGCCGCCGTGCTTCACGAGGTCGAGCGCGGTCGCGGCGCTCAGCGTGAGCAGGCCGAGTATGAAGCTGAACTCCACCGCGGCGCTGAGGCTCAGGCCGACCAGCAGCGCCGCCACGATGGTCACCAGGCTGCGGCTCGTGCCGGGCCACAGCGCGAGGCACTGCGCGACGCCGATGATGAGCGCCGAGCGGATGCTGAGGTTGACGAGATCGGCGCCGCGCCGCTCCTTGTCCCACCACCCGCTGGTGCTCAGCACGAGCAGGGCGATGCCTCCCACGGCCCACGCGGCGACGACGGGCCAGGGCCCGAAGAGGTGGGCCTTGATCGTCTTCTCGAGCGCGAACCCGACGACGGCGGCCGGGATGAACGCGACGATCAGCGAGATGGCCAGCCGGCGACCGTCTTCGTCGCGCCCGACGACGCCTTCGGCGATGCTCACGAGGCGGCGGAAGTACAGCACCACGACCGCAAGGATGGCGCCCGCCTGGATGACGATGGAGTACGCGTCCGCGGCCTCCTTCACGTTGTCGGGCGTGTTCTCGGACGTGATGCCCAGCAGGCGCTGCGTCACGAGCAGGTGCCCCGTGGAGCTGATCGGGAGGAACTCCGTGACCCCTTCCACGACGCCGAGCACCGCCGCCTTGGCGATCGGGAGGTCGACCTTCTCGGACGACGATGCGCCGCTCGTCGTGACCTTGGTGGTGCCCCCCGATCCTGACGGCGTCGAGGTGGTCGGCGGCGGGGACGTGGTCGGCGCCGCCGACGTGACGGGCGGAGCGATGTCCGCATGCGCAGCCATCCGGCCGAGCAACGAGGACAACGCCATCACGACGAACGCGAGCGCGAGGAGCGGGCCGATCACGCGGGCGCGGCGACGGTCGGATGACGGGACGGAACGTGACGGCATGGAGGAACGCACCTAGGCAGGGAGAGGGACCACACGCCCAGCGGTCCGCGTCGGAAGCCGCTCACCCTACTGCTGCGCTCGTCGGGGGCCCGCCACCGCCCGGCGCTCGATGAGAGCGCTCTCAGCTGCCCCCGAGGGACACGTCGTCGATCACGAACGTGGCGCTGCCGGTGCCCCCCGGCAGCCACTCGAGGTCGGAGCCGATCTCGCGGATGCCGAGCAGCAGCTTCTGCAGGGTCGAGGCGAGGGTGACCTCGCGCACGGGCTCGGCCAGCGCGCCGCCGCGGATCATGAGCCCCTCGGCGCCGACGGAGAAGTCGCCGCTGACCGGGTTGACGCCCGAGTGCAGGCCGTTCAGGGCCTGCACGTAGAAGCCGTGGTCGATCGACTCGAGGATCTCGTCGTGGGAGCGCGCTCCCGGCACGACGGCCAACGCTTGGGTGCCGACGCCCGGGGTGGAGCGGTAGCCGCGCACGGCCGAACCGGTCGACGCCTCACCGGCCCGCCGACCGGTGTAGCCGTTGTGGAGGAAGCCCGTCAGCACACCCTCGTCGATGAGCACGTTGCGCCGGCACGCGAGGCCCTCGCCGTCGGCCACGTCGGCGCCGAACGACCGGCTGTCGGTGGGATCGTCGACGAGCACGAGGAGCTCGGAGGCGATGACCTCGCCGCGCCGATCCGCGAACGGCGAGCGCCCCTTCAACACGCGCTCACCGGTCAGCGTGCTGCCGGCAAGACCGATGAGCGTGGCGGCGAGCCGAGGCTCGAAGACCACGGTGATGCGCTCGGAGGGCACCGGCTTCGCACCGAAGAGCCGCGTGGCGCGCTCGGCTGCGTCGGCGACGGCGCGCTCGAGGTCGAGGTCGCTCGGGTCACGCGCGACGTCGACGCCGCCACCGATCTTCGTCTCGTCACCGTCGACCGCCAGCGCGGCGACCGACACGCTGCAGTACGTGCCGCGCCAACTGGTGAGGACGCCGGCCGTCGATGCGATCGCAGCCTCACCGCGCGAGTCGGCGTAGGTCGCCGCGCGCACACCCGTGATGCGGGGGTCCTTCGCCTTCACCGCCGCCTCGAGCGCGATCGCCATCTCGATCTTGCGCTCGTGGGGGAAGGCGACGAGCTCGTCGCTCCAGAGGTCCTGGTCGACGAAGGGCACGCCGTCGGGCGTCGTCAGGGCGACGAACTCGTCGGGTTCGCCGAAGGTGGCGTTGTCGCGCGCATCGTCGAGGGTCTCGCGGATCACGTCCTCGTCGAGGGTGCCTGCGTACGCGAAGCCCTGGCGGTGCTCGGAGATCACCCGGATGCCGACGCCCGAGCTGTCGGCGGAGGTGAGCGACTCGACCTCGCCCTCGTACGCCTTGACCGACATGTTCGAGCCCCGGGCCACGAACACCTCGACCTGCTCACCGTCACGAGCGTGCTCGAGCACGCGCCTCGCGATGGCTTCGAGCTCGGGCGCGGATCCGCGCGCCGACGCCGCGTCACGCCCGTCGGGTGTGCGCGAGCGCGTCTCGGCAGGTCGGTCGGTGCCTGTCGCGGTCACGGCTCAGGCGCCCGACACGGTCACGTCGTGGATGACGAGGCTCACGCCGGCGGCGCTCATGGGGAGCCACTCGACGTCGCAGCCGACGGCGGCGACGTCCTTCAGCATGCGCTGCAGCGTCGACGCGATCGTGAACTCGCGCACGGGCTCGGCGATCTCGCCGTTGCGGATGCGCAGACCCTCGGCTCCCGTCGAGAAGTCGCCGCTGATCGGGTTCACGCCCGAGTGCAGCCCGGCGACGTCCTGGATCAGCAGCCCCTCGCCGACGTCGGCGATCAGCGCGGCCTGGTCCTTCGTGCCGGGCAGCAGGGAGACGGCCTGCGTGCCCACGCCGGGCGTCGACTTGAAGCCGCCGCGCACCGCAGAACCGGTCGAGGCGGTCCCCGCCCGGCGCGCCGTGTACGCGTTGTGGACGAACTGCTTCAGCACGCCGCCCTCGATGAGCACGTTGCGTCGCGTCGCCAGGCCCTCGCCGTCGGTGTCGGTGGCGGTGAACGCCGCCGTGTTGGTCGGGTCGTCGACCAGCGTGAGCACGCTGGACGCGACGTCCTCGCCGATGCGATCCGCGAAGAACGAGCGGCCCTTGAGCACGGACTCGCCGCTGAGCGTGAAGCCGAGGATGCCGAGGAACTGCGCGGTGACCCACGGGTCGAGCACCACCGTCAGCCGCTCGCTGGGCGGCTTGGTCGCGCCCAGCAGCCGGGTGGCCCGCAGCCCGGCGTCGGACGCGGTCTTGGCGGCGTCGAGGACGCCCGGCTCGCGCCCGACCGAGAAGCCGAAGCCCGTCTGGGTCTCGCCGTCCTGCTCGGCCATCGCGTAGGTCGACAGGTAGCAGGCGGTCTCCCGGCCGGCGTTGCGGATGCCGGTCGTCGAGACGATCGCGCCGCTGAAGAGCGTGTCGAAGTACTCGGCCTGCTCGATGCCCGAGATGCGCGGATCGGAGGCGAGCACCGCCCGCTCGAGCTCCATCGCCATGTCGATCTTCTGCTCGGTCGGGAAGTCGTTCAGCGCCTCGCGGTAGAGGTCGAGCTCGGGGATGGGGACGCCGTCCGGCTCGGCGAGGCCCTGGAACTCGTCGTAGGTGCCGAAGCTCGCGTTGTCGCGCGCATCGGCCAACGTCTCGGCGAGCACGGTCTCGTCGAACGTGCCGGCGTAGGCGAACCCCTGCTTGCCGTCGACCACCACGCGGATGCCGACGCCCTGGGACTCCGCCGAGGACAGCGACTCGATCTCACCGCCGTACACGCGGATCTCGGTGTCCCGCCCGTGGACGACCACGGCCTCGACCTGCTCGCCGCCCTTCGCGAGCGCGACGACCCGATCCCCGATCTGCAAGAGCTCATCCAACATCGCGTGTCGACCTCGGTCCTCGTTCGTTCGTCCTGCTCGGCCACGGTCCGGGCCCGCCGCCGATCGTGCGGGTGGCGCCGATCACCCGGTGGAGATCGCTCACGCGGCGGTGCCGCCGATGGTGAGCCCGGTGACCCGCAGCGTCGGCACCCCGTCGCCGACCGGCACGCCCTGGCCGTCCTTGCCGCAGGTGCCCGGCGGGCCCATCGCGAAGTCGTCGGCCACGGCGTCGATGTTCTGCAGCACCTCGGGCCCGTTGCCGATCAGGTTGCCTTCGCGCAGCGGCTCGGTGATCTCGCCGTCCTCGATCAGGTACGCCTCGGTCATGCCGAAGACGAAGTCGCCCGTGGCCGTGTTGACCTGACCCCCGCCGAGGTGCTTGATGTACACCGCGCTCTCGGTCGAGCTGATGATGTCCTCGGGCGTGCTGGTGCCGTCGAGCAGGTAGGTGTTCGTCATGCGCACCATCGGCAGGTGCTGGTAGCTCTGGCGGCGTCCGTTGCCCGACGACGACGCCCGGCCCTCCTTGCGCGCGCGGAGGTGGTCCCACATGTAGTCGGTGAGCACGCCGTCCTGGATCAGCACGTTGCGCTGCGCCGGGTGCCCCTCGTCGTCGATGGCGAGGCAACCCCACTCGCGAGCCATGGTGCCGTCGTCCACGAGCGTCACGAGCGGTGACGCCACCTGCTCCCCCACCCGACCACGGAACACCGAGGCCCCCTTGCCGACCAGATCGGCCTCGAGGCCGTGGCCACAGGCCTCGTGGAACATCACACCGCCGCCGCCGGCCGCGATGACGACCGGGAGCTGGCCGGAGGGCGCAGGCCGAGCGCCGAGCTTCGTGAGGGCACGACCGGCCGCCTTGCGGGCCAGCTCCTCGACGTCGTACATGTCGAACAGCTCGAAGCCGACCGTGTGGCCGACCGACTCGCGCCCGGTCTGCATGCCGGTGTCGCCGGTGGCGACGCAGGACACGGCGAACATCGTGCGCACCGTCTCGTCGCCGGTGAGCAGCCCCTCGGAGTTGGCCACCAGGATGTTCCGACGGGAATCGGCGTAGCTCGCCGACACCTGCGTGATGGCGCCACCGGCCGAACGGGCCACGTCGTTGGCCCGGGTGAGCAGCTCGACCTTCGTGGCCTTCGGGACGTCGGAGGGGTAGACCTCGATGTCGTACCCGCGCCCGGCGGGTTGGCGCGTGAGCGCAACGGTCTTCGTGCCGCCGCCCCCGGACCGCGCGGCCGCAGCCGCGGCTTCGGCGGCGGCGGTGAGCCCGGCCTCGCTGAGATCGGCCGTGTGCGCGAAGCCGGTGGTGTCGCCCACGACCACCCGGATGCCGGCGCCGCGATCGCGCCCCGAGGTGAGCTCCTCGACCTTGCCGTCGTCGAGCATGGCGGACGACGACCGCTTGTCCTCGGCGAAGACCTCGGCGAACTCGCCCCCGGTGCGCATCGCGGTGCCGAGCACTCGGCTGATGACGGCCTCTTCGATCACGAGGGTCCTACTTTCCGGCCCGCGCCGGGAGCGAGGCCAAAGGGGTGGGCGGGCGACGGTGCGTCAGACTCCGTTCAGACGAGAACGTCCGCGAGACCGGACCCGGACGCCACCCGATCGCCGGACGAACGAGCGAAGCGAGCGACGAGCACGGGACGAACACGAGCGACGAGCAGGGACGAGCGGAGGATTTGGCCGAACGGTCGAACGGGCGCTTATCGTACCCCGGTGCCTGTGAGACCCGGCCTGAGCGCCGAAGTCACGTTGTTGGTGGGAGACGCAGACACGGCGGTGGCCCTGCGATCGGGGTGCGTGCCCGTGCTGGCGACCCCGCGCATCATCGCCCTGTGCGAAGAGGCGACCTTGGCGGCGCTGGAACCCGAGCTCGATCCCGGGATGACATCGGTCGGCATGCAGGTGCAGCTCGACCACCTCGCGCCGACGGCGGTGGGCCACACCGTGGCGGCGGAGGCGACCGTCGAGAAGATCAGCGGGCGGCGCATCATCTTCACGGTGTCGGTCAACGACGAGCGCGGCCTGGTCGCCGTCGGGCGGGTGACGCGCGTGATCGTCGAGATCGAGCGCTTCCTCGACAAGACCAAGTAGCGACCACACCGAAGACGGCGCGAGCGCCCGGTCGTCCGCGATCAGCGGTCGAGACGCTCCTGCAGGTGCACGACCACGTCGTCGCCGACCTGCTACGCGATCGCCTTCTGGAGCGATGCCTTGATCGGCAGCTTGTGGGTCCCGTCGCGTCAGCCCAACAGCGACGCGAGGAACGGGTCGACGGCGGCCCAGAGCGCGGCCGGGGCCTCGAACTGGGGGCTGTGGCCGCCTTCGGGGAGGATGGCGAGCGTCGCGTTCGGGATGGTCGCCGCCATGCGCTTCGACGGCTCGACGAACGGCGCGTCCTCCTCGCCGACCAGCACCAAGGTGGGGCACGACACACCGGCGAGTGCCTCGAGCCGGTCGTGGGGCGACGTCAGCTGCAGCGCCATCGCGACGAACATCGCCGCCGAGCAGGCGCGGGTGTTGTTCTCGCTCCGCTCGGCGAAGCCCGGCACGGTCTCGCACAGGTGCCGGTAGGCCGCCGTCTCCAGCGGATCCTCGATCTCGCGCTGGATCTCGATGATCCGCTCGAGCCCCTCCTCCCGGGCGATCTTCACGGCCAGCTCGATCAGGTCGGCATCGATCGGCGTCTCGCAGTGCGTCGTGTCCATGAGCACGAGGCCTCGCACGCGCGCCGGCGCGGCGAGCGTGACCACCTGCGCGACCATCCCTCCCATCGAGTGGCCCCACAGCACGAACTCGTCCCACCCGAGCCGGTCGGCCAGCGCGAGCACGTCCTCCGCGAAGATCTCCAGCGAGTAGCTCTCCTCGAGATCGAGGTCGTCGCTCTCGCCGTGCCCGCGCAGATCCGGGGCGACGGCGTGCCAGCCGGCGGCGGCGAGGCGGCCCAGAACGGGTTCGAAGTCGTTGCGACCTCCGGTGTAGCCGTGGACGAGGAGCAGGGGCCGGCCCCCGACGCCGGCCTCGTCGACCACCAGCTCCAGCTCGCCGACGTCGATCACCCGGCGGTTCCCCGGGCCCGCGGCCTGGCTCGTCGTCTGTTCGTTCATCACCCGGATCGTCCCCCTGGCTCTCGGCTCCCCCGAACGCGCAGCCGGCGTTCGGCCCCCGCCGAACGGACCACGCTACCCAGTGGCGCCCCCGGTCGCGACGGGTCTGGTGTCCGCGACCTCGCTGGCGGCGACGGTTCCGTACACTCGGGACGCGCGTCGGTGGCCGGTGTTGCCGGCGCCACGAGCCGCCGAGGCCGCCGCCCACCGCAGGGTGCGCCGCATGAGGCGGAAGGGCCGTGCGCACCTCCCCACCATGGCAGCCTCCGACCCCGACCCCCTCGTCCGACCGTCGAGCACCGCTCCCGCCGGCTCGCGCGCGCCGGGTGACGACCGGAGCGATGACGACGATCCCGACGTGCTCGCCGCCCGGCTGGCGCAGGACCTCGAGCTCGTCGCCGCGCGGCCGCCGAAGAAGAAGCGGTGGTGGGCGCTGCCGGGGCGCCTCGCCATCAGCGCCGTGATGCTGTGGTACCTGGTCAAGAAGATCGCCGACGTGTCCTTCTCGGACCTGGTGCCCACGTGGTCCAGCACGACCATCGCGTGGATGGCCGTCGCGCTCGCGCTGACCCTGTTCAGCGTCGTGCTGTCGGCCGCACGCTGGCAGCAGGTGCTGCTCGGCATGGACCTGCGCGTGCCGTTCCGCCGCCTGCTGTCGCACTACCTCGCCGGCCAGTTCGTCTCGAACGTGCTGCCCACGACGATCGGCGGTGACGTGCTGCGGGTCTCGCGCGTCACGGCCGACACCGGCGACAGCGCGGACAGCTTCGCCTCGGTCGTCATCGAGCGCCTGACCGGGTGGCTGGTCCTCCCGCTGCTCACCTTCCTCGGCTTCGCCCTGAACCCGGGCCTGCGCGACCTGGGGGGCGGCGAGTCGGGCGTCGGCGCCAGCCACTTGGCGTTCCTCATCGCGGTCGGCACGATCGTCGCCCTGTTCGCCATCCTCTACGTCGCGAACCACCCGCGCCTCGGTGGCCGCTTCGCGACGCGAGAGGGGTGGCGCCGGTTCATCGGTGCGGTGCACCTCGGCGTCATCCGGCTGCGCCGGCACCGCCTGGCCGGGGCGCGGGTCATCGGGGCGGGGTTCGTGTACCAGTTCGTCATCGTGCTGGCGGCAGCGGCGGCCGCCGCGTCGCTGGGCATCGCCGACGTCGCCAGCCTCACGGTGCTGCTGGCGTTCATCCCGGCCGTCCTGATGCTGCAGGTGCTGCCGATTGGCATCGCGGGGTTGGGGGTGCGCGAAGGTGCCCTCGTGCTGTTCCTCTCGCCCCTCGGGGTCCCGAAGTCCGAGGCCGTCGCCCTCGGGTTGCTGCTCTTCGGGTTGAACCTGGTCGCGAGCCTCGCCGGCGCCCCGGCGTTCCTCACCGGGGCCCGCACCACCTCCCGTCCCGCCGTGGGTGAGGCCGTCCCATGACGGGCGTTCTCGGCCGCGTCGACGCCGAGCCCACCGAGTCGCGCCGCGTTCCTGCCGGGGTCGGGCGGGGTTCCGGCGCCCGCGCCGCGGGACCGGCCTCCCGCGCCCCCGCGCCACCGATCTGGCGCGAGGTCGTGCTCGTGCTCGGCTTCTACGGCCTGTACACCCTCGTCCGGGGGCAGTTCGGCTCGGCGGCGATGAGCGCCGACCGAGCGCTGCAGAACGCGCAGACGGTCATGGGCATCGAGCAGCACCTCGGCGTGGCGAACGAGCTCGCGCTGCAGCAGTGGTTCCTGCAGTGGACGTGGATGATCCGCGCGTTCAACATCTTCTACGGCACGTTCCACTTCGTGGTCCCGATCGCGGTGCTCGTGGTGCTGCACCGGCGGGACCCGGGGCGGTACCGCCGCTGGCGCGACTCGCTCGCCGCCACCACGGCGCTCGCGCTCGTCGGCTTCAGCCTCTTCCCACTGATGCCGCCGCGGCTGCTGTGCGACTGCGCGCTCGGCAGCGGCACGAGCTCGGGCTTCGTCGACACGCTCGCCGAGTACGGCGGCCTGTGGTCGTTCGGGTCGCACGGGGTCGGCGCCGTCTCGAACCAGTACGCCGCCATGCCGAGCCTGCACTTCGCGTGGGCGCTGTGGTGCGCGTGCGCCCTCTTCCCCCTGGTCCGGGGCCGCGTCGCACGCGTCGCCGTGGCCGCCTTCCCGCTCGTCACGCTCCTCGTCATCGTCGTGACCGCGAACCACTTCTGGCTCGACGCGGTCGGCGGCGCGCTGGTGCTCGGCGCCGGCCACCTGGTGAGCCGGGCGATCGAGGTGGCGATGACGGCCCGCCGCCACCGCCGGCTCGCCCCCGCCGGGGCCATCGTCCCGCTGGCGCCGGCCATCGCCTTGAGCGATGACCGCTCCTCGATCTGAAGATTCCGTGCATGGTGGCTCGGCGCGCCAGCCAGACGGTACGGTGAAACGCAGCTCGCGCGGGCCGGCGCAGCCCCCGCCCCCGGGTGACGAACGATCCCGGAGGCGGCGTCCCGTCCACCACGCGCAGCTCGTCTGGATCCCCTCTTGAAGCACACGGTCCCCCAGCCTGGAGACGCCGCCCCCGCCATGATCCTCGAGACGATCAACGAGCCCGCCGACCTGCGTTCGCTGAGCTACGACGAGCTGGCCACCCTCTCGGTCGAGATCCGCCAGTTCATCGTCGACTCCGTCACCCGCCACGGGGGCCACCTCGGCTCGAACCTCGGGGCGGTCGAGCTCACGCTCGCCATCCACCGGGTGTTCGACTCCCCCCGCGACATCGTCCTGTTCGACACCGGCCACCAGGCCTACGTGCACAAGATCGTGACCGGTCGCCGCGAGGACTTCGTCGGCCTGCGCCAAGCCGGCGGCATGTCCGGCTACCCGTGTCGGGCCGAGAGCGACCACGACTGGATCGAGAACAGCCACGCGTCGACGATCCTCTCCTACGCCCACGGGCTCGCCACCGCCGAGGCTTCTCCCTTCGGCCACAACCGGCGCATCATCACGGTCATCGGCGACGGCTCGATGACGGGCGGCATGGCGTTCGAGGGCCTCAACAACCTCGGGCACTCCGGGCGCGACTGCATCATCATCCTCAACGACAACGGCCGCTCGTACGCGCCGACCGTGTCGAAGCTGGGCGACAGCCTCGCCCGCATCCGCAACAACCCCACCTACGTGCGCCGGCAGGCGCGCATCGAGAAGCTGCTGCAAGAGCTGCCGGTCTTCGGCCCGCAGCTCGAACGGGGCGTCGGCGCGACCAAGGCGGCCGTGCGCGAGATGTGGGAGCCACCCGAGTTCTTCGAGACGCTGGGCGTGCGCTACACGGGTCCGTTCGACGGGCACGACATCGAGGCGCTCGAGCGGGCGCTGCGCAACGCCTCCGAGCTCCCCGGGCCCCACGTCGTGCACGTGCTGACGCAGAAGGGCCGCGGCTACGCGCTCGCGGAGAACGATCCGGTCAAGCGCCTGCACGACATGTCCGAGTCCAAGCCCGGGTCGTACACGGCGGCGTTCACCGAGAAGCTCATCGAGCTCGGCGAGCAGCACCCCGAGCTCGTCGCCATCACCGCCGCGATGCCCGACTCCACCGGCCTGCTCGAGTTCGGCGAGCGCTTTCCCACCCGGATGTTCGACGTGGGCATCGCCGAGCAGCACGCCGTCACCTCGGCGGCAGGCATGGCGATGGGTGGGCTGCTGCCCGTCGTCGCGGTCTACTCCACCTTCCTCACGCGCGCGATCGACCAGGTGACCTACGACGTCGGCCTGCACAAGCAGCCGGTGATCTTCTGCATCGACCGGGCCGGCATCACCGGCGACGACGGGCCGTCCCACCACGGCGTGCTCGACATGATGCTGTTCTCGAAGGTCCCCGGCATGACGATGTTCGCGCCGTCGTCGTACCAGGAGCTCCAGGTCATGCTCGAGGAAGCGGTCAAGATCGCGCAGGGCCCGAACCCGGGGCCGGTCGCCATCCGCTGGGCCAAGACCAACGCCCCCCACGTCGCGCCGGGCGAGATCGGCAGCGGGCTGAAGGCCCGCCGCATCGCCGAGGGCGACGAGCTGTGCATCATCGCCGTCGGCAAGATGGTCGGGGCCGCCCAGGAGGCGGCGGCGACGCTGCGGGAGCAGGGCGTGTCGGTCACGTTGTGGGACCCGCGCTGCATCAAACCGCTCGACCGCGAGATGCTCTTCGACGCCGCCCGCCACCCCTTCGTGCTCACGGTCGAGGACGGCGTGCGCGAGGGCGGCATCGGTTCGATGGTCGCCGATCAGCTGTCGGAGATCACGCTCGGCACCACGACGGCACCCCGCGTGCGCGTGCTCGGCACGCCGATCGCGTTCATCCCCCACGGCAAGCCCGACGCCATCCTCGCCGAGCTCGGCCTCGACGCCGCCGGCATCACCGCCTCGGCGCTCTCGCTGGTGCACGCCGAGAAGACGAACCCAGCCAACCTCTGAGCAGCCGACCACCGGCGGGCGACCTCAGGCACGCAACCTCAGGCAGGCAACCTCGGGGCAGTCAGATCGACGCGAAGTACCCGGCGACGTCGGCGACCACGTCGACCGACCCCAGGTGGTTGTAGACGGCGAGCTGGCCGCTGGCGTCGAGCGACGGCACGGCGAGGTTCGCGACCGTCTGCCCTGGACCGAAGTTCAGGGTCGACGCAGTGGGACGGGCACCGCCGTTGGCGAAGAGCGTCAGGTAGCTGCCGTGCGTCGGGTTGGTGACCGTGGCGTTGAGCACCACGGCCACGGCGCCCGCGGGCACGGCGCCGCTCGGCGCGATCGGCACCGCTCTCGTCTGGGGGCCCGCCCACGGTCCGCTGGCGCCGATGCCGAGTCGGTCGTCGAGCACGCGTGTCGGGACGACGGCATGGAAGCGCGCACCGCTCCCCGGACCGAAGTACCCCACCACGTCGACGACGACGTCGGTGGCGCCGACGGCGTTCACGAACGTCAGCGAGCCGTCGGCCCCGACCTCGCTGACCACCAGGTTGGCCGTGGTCTGACCGGCCGCGACGTTCAGGTTCGAGGTCACACCCGGGGGTGACCCGGTGGGCGTGACCCGCACGAACGAGCCTGCGGTCGGGTTGGTGACCGTCACGTTGGCCACCACCGCCGACGCCGTCGGGGGCACGGAGCCGACGCCGCGCACCGGGAGCACCCGGGGCACGCCGGCCACGAGCGGTCCACCCCAGGATCCGAGGGCCGTGCGCGAGTCGAGGACGCGCGCGGGGGCCGTCGGGTTGAACAGGTCGCCGGTCCCGTTTCCGTCGTCGAAGTAGCCCGTGATGTCGACGACCACGTGCACCGCGCCCGCGGCGTTCGCGAACCGGACCTTCCCGTCCGCCCCCACCTTCACCGCGGCGAGGTTCGGGATCGTCTGACCCGGCGCGAAGTTCAGCGTCGACGCCGTGGGCAGCGCGACCCCTGCCGGGCCGAGGGTGAGGTACGAGGGGGCGGTTCCCTGCGTCACCGTCACGTTGGCCACGACCGCCGTGGCGGTGGCGGGTACACCCCCACCGATGACCTGCAGGTCCCTCGGTGTCCCGTTCACCAAGGGCCCGGACCACCCACCGGTCGCGGTCCGCGAGTCGAGCGCCCGGAACGGCGTCACCGGGTGGAAGGCCGACCCGGACCACGGGGTCACCGCGTTCGAGGATGGCGACGGCGCGCTCGTGCCCTTCGCGCTGGTGGCCGTCACCGTGAAGGAGTACGGCGTGCCGGGATCGAGGGTGGGGAGGGTGCAGGTCAACGGCCCGGCGCTCCAGGTGCAGCTCTTGCCACCGGGGCTGGAGGTCACCGTGTACGCCGTGATCGGGGCGCCGTTGTTCGCGAAGGGGGCCGACCACGAGACCGTCGCGCTGCCCTTCGCCGCGACGGCGACGACGTTCGTGGGCGGCGCCGGTGCGCCGAGGGCCTGGACGCGCCCGATCGAGCTGATGCCCGGGCTCCCGGTGTTCCCGAACCACATCCCCCCATCCGGACCCGCGACGATGCCCCCGGGCTTCGCGATCGTCGGGTCGGCGAGGAAGGCGAGCTCGCCCGCCCCGTTGATCCGGCCGATGGTGTTGGCGCCCGAGTTCGTGAACCAGAGCGTGCCGTCCCCGCCGGCCGCGAGGTCGCCGGGGCGGTCGAGCCGACCGTCCGTCACGACCGTGACCTTCCCCTGCCCGTCGACGTGTCCGAGCGAGTGGACGCCGAGGCCGAACCACAGCGTGCCGTCCGCCGCGGCGGCGATGCGGTCTGCGTGGTCGCCGGTTGCACCGGGGATGGGGAACAGGGACAGCGCACCCGTCGTGGTCATGCGGCCGATGGTGTTCGTGCCGAGATCGGTGAACCACAGCGCGCCGTCCTGGCCCACGACGAGGTCGGTCGGGTACTTGATCGAGGGCTGCTTGAACAGGGTGAACGTGCCGGCGGTGCTGATGCGACCGAGGGAGCCCTGCATCTGGTTGGTGAACCACAGGGCACCGTCCGGACCGGCGACGATCCCGGACGGCCCGTAGACGCCGTACGTGTAGTAGGACGAGGCCACGCCGGTGGTCGTGATGCGTCCGATCGTGTGGCCCCCCGCGTTCGTGAACCAGAGCGCGCCATCCGGTCCCAGGACGATGTCGGTCGGTGCATCGATGCTGGGATCCTTGAAGTTCGAGACGGCGCCGTCGACGGTGATCCGACCGATCGAGTCGTTGCCCGTGTTCGAGAACCACAGCGCGCCGTCGGGCCCCGTCGTGATGAACGTCGGCTGCGAGATCTGCGACGCCGTCCCGCCGAAGGTCGCGCTGGTGGAGGCCCCGGTGCGCCGACCGAGCGGATCACCGGACGCCGTTGCGAACCACAGCACGCCGTCCGAGTCGAACGTCAGGGCCCGCACATCGAGTCCCTGGGGGCCTTCGGTGGTGACGGTGCCGTCCGCCGCGATCCGTCCGAACGCGTACGTGTCGTGGTTCGCGAACCAGAGGGCACCGTCCGGTCCGGCCTCGAGGCCGCCCGGGTCTCGCACGTACGTGGGCGACGACCAGGTGAACACGCCAGCGGTGGTCATCCGCCCGAAGCCGTGCGACGAGTTGACGTACCACAGGGCGCCGTCGGGTCCTGTCGCGATGGAGCCTCGTTGCGAGGTCGACCAGTCGGGGAACGTCGTGATCGCCCCCGCGGTCGAGATGCGCGCCACCGCGTTCGCCGTGGTGCCCGGGGACACGTCGCGGAGCGTCAGCCAGAGGGCGCCGTCAGGGCCCGCGGCGATGTCGACCGGGTGCACGACGCGCGCGTCGACGAAGGTCGTGATGGCGCCGCCCATCGAGATGCGCCCGATCGAATCCGGGTCGTGGTTCAGGAACCAGAGGGCCCCGTCGGGCCCCGCGACGAGCTCCGTCGGCGCGGTGACGCCGGCCCCGGTGAAGTGGGAGATCACCCCTGCGGTGGTGATCCGTCCGATCGAGTTGCCGCTGTGGTTCGTGAACCAAAGCGCACCATCGGGCCCCACGACGATCCCGTGCGGATCCGCGATCGTGGCGTCGCCGAACGTCGAGATGGCCCCGTCCTTCGTGATGCGGCCGATGGTGTTGGAGGACGGGTTCGTGAACCAGCGCGCCCCGTCGGGGCCCGACGTGATGCCCGCCGGGCTGCCGACCGACGGTGAGAGGTACCTGGTCACGACCCCGACGGGCGGCTCTGCCGCGGCCGCCGCACGGGTTGCGGGGAACACCAGGCAGACCGCGACCATGGCCACGCCGACCAGCACCGAGGACGCCATCCGCACTCTACGGTCGTCCTTCACGTCGTTGCTCCCGCCATGAGTCCCCCTGCGCCCCGGGAGATTCAACCACGACCGCCAGCCCTCCGGGGCCCGGCCGCGTTGCGGCCGACGCCGCCCTCAGAGACGTTCCACGCCGGGGGCCAGGTCGATCTGGCGGGTGACGGTGCCGTCGGACGCCTTGATCTCCAACGCGCCGCGCGTCGCGGCCGGGTCGAACGAGACCGTGGCGACGTGGCCGTCGGCGAACGTGATCTTCACGGCCCGGATGCTGCCGTCGTCGACCTTGGTCGCACTGGCCACCGACGTGCCGAACGAGAGCACGTGCAGGAACTCGCTCTTGCCCGTCGCCGTGACCCTCTCGGTCGTGCGGTAGCCGCCGGTGAAGTCGCTGTCGTAGCCGGGGATGGTGTTCACCAGCGCCGTCAACGGCTGCGTGGTCACCGTCGCCGCGTCCGGGAAGATGCGCTGCACCTTGAGGGCTCCGGGGCCGGACCCGAGCGTGACGAGCTTGGTGTCGGGCGAGATGGTCGCACTGTTCGGCGACGGCAGCTGGAAGGTGCGTGTGAGGTTCTCGGAGCCGGAGTCGACCCGGTCCAGCACCACCACGACATCTGGCGGCAGGAACACCACCTCCCGGCTCTGCGTGACCGTGTGCCCCGGGTACAGGTCGCCGATCGACCCGGCGATGTGCACGTAGTCCGGCGCCGACCGCAGGGCGTACAGGCTGGCGCTGTGGCCGTCGGTCATCCGCAGCGGCGTCGCCCCGCTCTGCAGCATCACGAGCGCGTGCGCCTCCTCCGACTGCGTGAGCCCGCTGTGCGAGTGGCGCACCCCGTCGTCGACCGCCCACCCGTTCTTGTACAGCAGGAGGGAGAGCGCGTCGTGATGTGCGTGGCTCTCGACGTAGGGGCCGGCGAGGAACCCGAGCCACGTCGCGTTGGCCGCCGTGCTGGAGCGGGCGAACACGTGGC
>CAYUOL010000080.1:0-23010 GCA_964446345.1 uncultured Iamiaceae bacterium
AACCGCGGCCGCATCATCACGCCGCTGAAGGACCGCTTCGGCGCCCAGATCCGCACGCACTACCCGCTCGAGGTCGAGACCGAGGTCGACATCGCGCTGCAAGAGATCCGCCCGCTCGAGGCCGGCGACGTGCGGGTGTCCATCCCGCCGTACATGGCCGAGATCGTGGCCGAGCTGTCCCAGCTCGCCCGCCAGAGCCCCCACATCAACCAGCGCTCCGGTGTCTCGGTGCGCCTCACGGTGTCGAACCTCGAGACCCTCGTCGCCAACGCCGCCCGGCGCGCGCTCATCCACGGCGAGCTCGACGTCGTGCCCCGCGTGACCGACCTCGACGCGCTGGCGTCGTCGACGGCGGGCAAGGTCGAGATCGAGTCGATCGAAGAGGGTCGCGACGAGCAGATCGTCGACCACCTCCTCAAGTCGGCGGTGCTGTCGACCTTCCGCGAGCACCTCGCCATCGAGGACCTGCGCGGCGTCATCGACGCCTTCGACACCGATGTGATCATCAGCGCCGGCGAGGACGTCGTGTCGAGCGACTACGTCCAGCTCCTCACCGACGTGCCTGCGCTGCGCGCCCCGGTGCTGCAGCTCACGGGCGGCGACGAGTCCCCGGGCGCCGTCGCCAGCGCCGTCGAGCTCGTGCTCGAGGGGCTCCACCTCAGCAAGCGCCTCAACAAGGAGAGCGCCGGCGCCCGCGCCCAGTACCGCGGCCGCTGACCCCCCTCCTCACCACGACACCCCACCCCCGACCTCCTGGTCGCGGTGTCGCGTCGCGGGCGGCGCCCCGTCGCGACCGGAACGGCGCTTCTCGGCGTGGCTCAGGTCTCGTTGACCAGCTCGCGGACGCCGTCGAGGCCGGCGACGACGACGCGCTCGACCATCGGGCCCAGGAAGATGCCGTGCTCGACGATGCCGGGGATGCGATCGAGCGACGAGGCGAGTGCCTCGGGGTGATCGATCGCGCCGAAGTGCGCGTCCATGAGCAGGTTGCCGTTGTCGCTGCGGACGTCGCGCCGCGTGACCTCGGTGGCGCCGATGGCCTGCAAGCGGCGGCAGACGACGCCGGGCGCGAAGTCGAGGACCTCGAGCGGCGTGCCCGCGGGCCCGAGGCGGTCGACGATCTTGGACTCGTCCACCACCACGATGAAGCGCGGCGCCATCTGCGCCACGAGCTTCTCGCGCGTCTGCGCCCCGCCGGCGCCCTTGGTGAGGTTGAACTGCGGGTCCACCTCGTCGGCGCCGTCGATCGCGATGTCGAGGATGCCGATCTCGTCGGGGGTCACGACCTCGAGCCCGAGCGAGCGGGCCAGCGTCTCGGTCCGGACGGAGGTGGCGGTGCAGACGATGTCGAGCTGGCGCTCGCCGAGCTCGACGATCGTCCAGTGGACCGTCGACCCCGTGCCCAACCCCACCTTCATCCCGTCGGTGACGTACCCGGCGGCGTGGCGACCGGCACGCTCCTTCGCGAGGTCCTGCGGGCTCGGGTTCGGTGCGTCGGTCATCGACCGATCATGGCACGCCGGGGGCCGGGGCCCGGTGGCCGCCCTCGCCGGTCGCCGCGCCGTGCAGGAACACGTCGAGCGAGGCGACGAGCCGCTCGGTGAGCGACCCATCGGGTGCGCCGAACCACCCGGTCAGCCAGTTCGACGCCGTGAGGAAGAACTGGGCGATGTAGAGCTCGGCCAGCTGGTCGGGATCGTGGCGGGACGCGATCTCGCCGCGCACCTGGCCCTCGACGAAGAGCGCGGTCAACAGGTCGTGGGAGCGACGGCCGCGCATCGGGTCGGCCTGCTCGCCGAAGAACAACCGCGTGCGGGCGACCAGCAGGGCGGCAGTGGTGCGGTCCGCCTCCAGGTACGCCGCGAGCACGCGGGTGATCTGGTCGAGGCGCGCGGCGACCGACGCCGTCGTGCGCTCGAGCTCGTGGCGCAGCAGTGCGTCGTACAGGTCCTGCGTGTAGGCCGCCTGCGCCTCGAGGATCGCCTGCTTGGTGGGGAAGTAGTTGAAGAACGTCGCCTGGCTGACGCCCACGGCCTCGACGATGTCCTGCACCCGGGTCGCCTCGAAGCCCCGCTCGCGGAACTGCCGCAGGCCGGTGTCGATGAGCTCCTGGCGCGTCCGTGCCTTGTTCTCCTCCCGGCGACCCATGGACCGGCAGCCTAGGGACCGGGCCGGTCCGCGAGTGACAGCAAACACATGGACCGGACTGTGACAGTCCCTTATGTTGGAGTCACTCCAAGTTTGCGATCCGGGGGGAGACCGATCGCCGGGCGAGCTGCGTCGATCCCGTTGCGCGGGACGGCGAGCAAGGCCGGCGTCGCCGCCACCCTCCGCCCCCACCCGGCGATGAAGGAGCAGGCCTGTGACCGCGACGATGCCCGAGACGAACCCCCGGACCGATCCTGATCTGGTCGCCGCTCCGGCCGCCGACCCGATCACCGACGCAGCCGGCGACGCCCTGGCCGAAGAGGTGGTGCAGCCCTCGATCGCCCCGAGCGCCTACGACGCGATGCTCGCCCGGCTGAGCCACCAGTCGGTCGTGAAGCACTTCGACGCCTACGCCGACATCGCGTGGGACAGCCCCGACTTCGAGATCCGCGGTGACGATCCCCGGTGGATCCTCCCCGAGGACGACGCCCTCGGCGCCACGGCCTGGTACCAGGCGCTCGACCCGGCGACGCAGGCCCGGCTGGGGCTCGACCTCGTCGCCTCGAAGATGAAGATCGGCCTGATCTTCGAGGGCGTGCTCAAGCAGGGCCTGCTGCAGTTCGCGGGCACCCTCCCCAACGGCTCGCCCGAGTTCCGCTACGCCTACCACGAGGTGATCGAGGAGGCGCACCACTCGCTGATGTTCCAGGAGTTCGTCAACCGGTCCGGCTTCGACGCCGCCGGCCTGCGCCGATCCGACGCCGCTGCCGCTCGGGTCATCTCGACCCTGGGCCGTCGGTTCCCGCCGCTGTTCTTCGTGTTCGTGCTCGGCGGCGAAGACCCGATCGACTACGTGCAGCGCCGCGAGCTGCGCAGCGGCCGCGACCTGCACCCGCTGCTCGAGCGCATCATGCGCATCCACGTCACCGAGGAAGCGCGGCACCTCTCCTTCGCCCGGCAGTACCTCAAGCAGCACACGAAGGGCCTCTCGATCCACAAGCGCCGCGCGCTCGGCATCGGCGCGCCGATCATCCTGGCCGTGATGGCCCAGATGATGCTCAAGCCGTCACCCCAGATCATCGAGCGGTACGACATCCCCAAGGCGGTGATCACCGAGGCGTTCGACAAGAACGAGCGCCACCGCGAGCAGACGCTGACGTCGCTGCGCAAGGTGCGCCAGCTCATCGAGGACCTCGGTCTCCTGACCCCGAGCTACCGCCGCCTCTGGAAGAGCCTGGGTCTCTGGCAGCAAGACGCGTCCTGAACCCCGGTCATCTGGGCGCGACCTGGTGTCTCCGGCGACGCCATGTCGCGACCGGAACGTCGTCCGGCGTCAGCGGTTGCGGGGTGATCGGTAGCATCGCGGCCGCTTGACGTTCAACTCGCTGCAGTACGCGCTCTTCCTGCCGGTCGTCGTCATCGGCTACTGGCTGCTGCCGCGTCGGGTCCGCCAGCTCTGGCTGCTCGGTGCGTCGTACGTGTTCTACGCGTTCTTCGACGTGCGCTGGGCGCTGCTGCTGCTGTTCACGACGGTCGTCGACTACAACGTCGGCAAGGGCCTCGAGGACCTCGACGAGCGCCCGCGCCGGGGCGACGCCGCGCGCACGGTGCGGCGCCGCAAGCAGCTGCTGCTCGTCAGCGTGTCGGTCAACCTCGGGGTGCTCGGGATCTTCAAGTACTTCGACTTCTTCGTCGCGCAGGTCGCCGACGGGCTGTCGAAGGTCGGTCTCGACGCCACCGCGCCGGTGCTGCGCGTGCTGCTGCCCTTCGGCATCAGCTTCTACACGTTCCAGTCGATCGGCTACACGGTCGACGTGTACCGCCGGCAGATCCGCGCCTGTCGCCGCCCGATCGACTTCGCCACCTTCGTCGCCTACTTCCCCCAGCTCGTGGCCGGCCCGATCTCTCGGGCGAAGAACCTGCTGCCGCAGATCGAGGCCGACCGTCCCCGCCCGACCGGCCGAATGGTGATGTCGGGTCTGTTGCTGTTCCTCCTCGGGCTCTTCAAGAAGGTCGTCATCGCGGACCCGCTCGCCGCCATCGTCGCCAAGACGTTCGGCGGCCAACCCGACCAGGGCACGCTCGCCGTGGTGGTGGGCGTGGTCGCGTTCGCGCTGCAGATCTACGCCGACTTCTCGGGCTACACCGACATGGCGCGCGGCACATCGCGGTTGCTGCGCGTCGAGCTCGTGCACAACTTCGACCAGCCCTACCTCTCGCGCACCATCACCGAGTTCTGGCGGCGCTGGCACATCTCGTTGTCCACCTGGCTGCGCGACTACCTCTACATCCCGCTCGGCGGCAACCGCGGTTCGGAGGCCCGCACCTACCGCAACCTGATGGTGACGATGCTGCTCGGCGGGCTCTGGCACGGCGCGGGCTGGAACTTCGTCGTCTGGGGCGGGCTCCACGGGCTGTACCTCTGCGTCGACCGGATCCGCGGCGCGCCGCGCAAGGTGCGCGACGGCGTGCCTCGTCTGCGCGAGGTGCCCGCGATCCTCGTCACGTTCGCCCTCGTGTGCTTCGCCTGGATCTTCTTCCGCGCCCACACGTTCGCCGAGGCGATGGACGTGCTGCGCGGCCTGGTGCGCATCGGCGGCGCGCGGCCGAGCGGTGCCGACGTCACGATCGTGGCCGGCGCGCTGCTGGCCGCCCTCGCGATCGACCTGACGCAACGGGCGGTGCCGAACCCGTTCCGCGTGGCGCTCGAGCGGCCCGTCGCCGCGGGCACGCTCGCGGGCGTCGCGGTCGTGGCCGTGCTCCTCTTCAGCGGCGGCGTGGCGACGCCGTTCATCTACTTCCAGTTCTGAGGTCGCGTCACCGCGGTCGCAGTGGTCGCCGGCGCCGGCGAGGACGCCTCCCCGTCCGCGCGGTCACCGGTCGCGCGTCGCCCACACGCGGGCGAGCTCGGCGCTGGGCTTCGGGCGGCGGTCGCGGTCGAAGAGGCCGAACTGCACGTCGAAGCCGTGGTCCCACTCGTAGTTGTCGACACCGGTCCAGTGGAAGAACCCGCGCACGTCGACGCCGTCGTCGAGCGCTCGGTCGAGCTCGAGGAACGAGCCGCGCAGCTGCTCGACGCGCCACTCGTCCTGGGCGGGATCGTCGGCGGGCGTGCCGGTGCCGCACTCGGCGATGAGCAGCGGGCGCTTGGGCAGCTCGTCCTGGAGGCGGCGCAGGGTCACCCCCAGCCCCTCGCTCCACGGGGCGTAGCCCATCGGCCCGACCCGCGCATCGGCCGGGTACGGCCCGATGGTGAGGTCGGCGAACACGGTGACGGCGTTGTAGTACGAGAAGCCGACGTGCGTGAACGCCTCGACGTGCTCGGGGTGCTCCTCGTCGGCGCGACCGGGGATGGCGAGGATGCCCTCTCGCAGCGCGCGGGTCCAGCAGGTGATCAGCACCTGGTCGAACAGCGCCGCCACGCTGTCGGCCTGGTCCTTCTCCGCCGGGTCCCGCGAGCGCACGCCGGGGTAGACGGGGGAGACGTTCATGATCGTCGCGACCGGCAGGCCGCCGCTGCGCAAGCGGGCCTCTGCCTCGAAGTTGGCGAGGTGCGCCCCCCGCAGCGCGTCGGCGAACTTCCCGAGGTCCATGAGCCCCGGCGGGATCAGGCCGATCGCCCAGCCGGCGAACGCGTACGCCCCCGGCTCGTTGACGGGCTGCCACCCGAACACGAGATCACCGAAGGTCTCCCCGACGAACTCGACGTGGCGGGCCCAGTAGTACCGGCGGGTGCGGTCGTCGGGCATCCCGCCCATGTCGCCGGCGAACCAGCCGGGCAGCGTGAAGTGGTGGAGGCAGGCCCAGATGTCGATGCCGTGGTCCCGGGCGGACTGCAGCATCGCCGTGTAGTGCTCGATCGCGGCCGGGTCGTGCTTGCCCTCGGTCGGCTCGAGTCGCGCCCACTCGAGCGACAAGCGGTGATGCGTCAGCCCGTACTCGGCGTACATCGAGAAGTCGTTCGCGTAGTTGGTCGCGAAGCCGTTGCCCTCGCCCGAGGCGGGCACCCTGCCCTGCTCCTCCCACCGGCGCCAGTCGCTGGCCGGCGCCGATCCCTCCGCCTGCGTCGACGATGCGGCCGTGCCCCACCAGAAGTCCTCCGGGATGCCCATGGCCGCGAGCATGGCACGCCCCCTCCCCGGCGACGCCCAACCCCGATCTTCTGGTCGCGGCATGGCGGCGGGGACGACGCCATGCCGCGACCGGAACGTCGTCTTCCCTTCGGATGGGGGCACCGCCCGATCGGGGCGGATCGACGGAACGGCCGGTAGCCTCGGTCGCATGGCCTCGGGGAACGCAGATGCAGCTGGTGCGGGTGCCGCAGACGGCGCGGGCACGGGCCGGCGCCGGGGGCGCCGGGCGGGCAGCGGGCTGACGAAGCACGTCGCCTACTCGCGCTGGGACGGCACGCAGACCGGGTTCGAGCTCGACGCGTACGACGTGTTCGGCGAGATCACCGACGACCTGCTGTACCACGGCGACCTCAACGCCGCGCTGCGCCGCATGCTGCAGAGCGGGTTCCAGGACCGCAACGGCGAGGACCTGATGGGGTTGCGCGAGATGCTCGAGAAGCTGCGTCGCAAGCGCCGCGACCAGCTCGAGCAGTACAACCTCGGCGGGGTGTACGACGACATCGCGCAAGAGCTGCGCGACGTCGTCGAGATGGAGCGGGCCTCCCTCGACGAGCTGGGCCAGGAGGCCCGCGACTCGGGTGACGCTCGCCGCGAGGAGATCACCAACCAGGTCGTCGAGGAGCGCCAGCTCCAGCTCGACATGCTCTCGCCGGACCTCAACGGCCAGGTGCGCGACCTGCAGAACTACGAGTTCACCTCGTCCGAGGCGCGCGAGAAGTTCGAGGACCTGCTGAACAAGCTGCGCGAGCAGTTGATGCAGCAGATGGTCGACCAGATGTCCGGCTCGATGCAGAACATGTCCCCCGAGGACATGCAGCGCATGAAGGACATGATGGCGGCGCTCAACCAGATGCTCGAGCAGCGCCAGCGCGGCGAAGAGCCGAACTTCGAGGAGTTCATGGAGCGCTTCGGCGACTTCTTCCCCGAAGACCCCCAGAACCTCGACGAGCTGCTCGAGGTGATGGCGCAGCGCATGCAGGCGATGCAGGCGATGCTCAACTCGATGACCCCCGAGCAGCGGGCCCAGCTGCAGGGCCTCGCCGAGCAGCTGCTCGAGGACATGGACCTCGCGTTCCAGATGAACCAGCTGAGCGACAACCTGCGCCAGGCGTTCCCCGACATGGGGTGGAACCGGTCCTACGACTTCTACGGCGAGGACCCGTTGAACTTCGCCGAGGCCGCAGCGATGATGCGCGACCTGGGCGACATGGACCAGCTCGAGAACCTCCTGCGCGGTGCCACCAACCCCGGTGCGCTGGCCGAGGCCGACTTCGACCGGGCCCGCGAGCTGCTGGGGGACGAGGCTGCCAACTCGCTCGAGAAGATGGCGCAGCTCACCAAGATGCTCGAGGAGCGGGGGCTCATCGAGAACAAGGAGGGCCGCTTCGAGCTCACGCCCCGCGGCATCCGGCGCATCGGGCAGAACGCGCTGAGCGACCTGTTCAAGAAGCTCGACAACGACAAGATCGCCGAGCACGAGCTCCAGCGGTCGGGGGCCGGCCACGAGCGCGACTTCGACACCAAGCCCTACGAGTTCGGCGACCCGTTCAACCTGCACATCGAGCGCACCGTGCGCAACGCGGTGCGTCGCTCCGGTGGGGGCACGCCGGTGCAGCTGACGCCCGAGGACTTCGAGATCGAGCGCACCGAGCAGATGGTCCGGTCCTCGACCGTCCTGATGCTCGACCTCTCGTTGTCGATGCCGATGCGCGAGAACTTCCTGCCGGCCAAGAAGGTCGCCATGGCGTTGCACTCGCTGATCTCGACCACGTTCCCGCGCGACTACCTCGGCATCGTGGGCTTCTCCGAGGTCGCTCGCGAGCTCAAGGCCGAGCAGCTCCCCGAGGTGTCGTGGGACTTCGTCTACGGCACGAACATGCAGCACGCCTTCCAGATCTCGAGGCGGCTGCTCGGGCGCCAGACGGGCACGAAGCAGATCATCATGATCACCGATGGCGAGCCGACGGCCCACATCACGCCGAGCGGCGACGTGTTCTTCAACTACCCGCCCGTGCGCGAGACCGTCGACGCGACCCTGCGCGAGGTGGCCCGCTGCACGCGCGACGGCATCACGATCAACACCTTCATGCTCGATGCGACCCAGCACCTGAAGACGTTCATCGAGCGCCTCACCGAGATGAACCACGGCCGCGCGTTCTTCACGACGCCCGAGACGCTGGGCGACTACGTGCTCGTCGACTTCATGGAGCAGAAGAAGAAGCTGCTACGCGGCCGCCGCAGCGCCTGAGCGCGGCGCGCCACGACGGGCGACGACGCGCCATCAGCCGCTCGCGAGTCCGCCGCGGCGGACGGGACCTCGGCGAACGACGGGGTCGCTTCAGTCGAAGACGAGGGCGTTGCAGAGGACGCCGACGAAGAGCAGCACCGAGAACACGCCCGCCGCCGTGGTGCGGTCGACGGCGTCGGTGCGGAAGCCGCGCTTCGCGATCGCCTCCCCGTTGCCGATCAGCAGCAGCAGCCCGCCGAGCACGGTGATCAGCAGCAGCAGGGCCCCGGCGACGCTGCGGTGACGGGCGACGCTGAACAGCGCGTTGCCCAGCACGAAGCCGATCAGCGCGGCGAACCCGTACGCCGCGCGCTTCGAGAGCACGGCGTCGGCATCGGGGGCCGCAGCCTGCGGCGGCCGCGGTCGCACCGGTCGGCTCGCTGTTCCGCTCACTGTCGATCCTCCGGGAATCCGTTCTGGTCCGCCGCGCCGCGCCCCGTCGAGCGCCGTGATCCGGGAGCCGATGCCGGGACCAGATCACGCGCACGTGGGGAAGCGTGCGCTCGACGGTGCTTCAATCGGCCACTTCGGGCCCCAGCTTCAGCGATTTCTCGATCCGCGGCGCGACAGCGCCCCGTGGGCCGGGTGCTTCAGCGGCGCAGGACGGTCAGCAGGTCGGTGAAGTCGTCGGTCCAGAGCGCCACCTCGCGCCCGTCGTCGATGGGGACCCAGCGCGGGTCGGTGCCGGCCGGGCCCAGGTCGTCGTGCTGCACCGCCAGCAGCGCGAACGTGGATGCGAACTTCCCCTCGGCGACCTGCGCGTCGGTCAGGCCCTTGTCGTCCTGGATCACGCCGACGAGCCCCTGCGCCTGGGCGAGGCGCGCGAGCACCGGTTGCAGGTCGAAGTAGCGGTTCGAGATGTTGAACACCATGACCCCACCCGGACGCAGGTGGCGCTTGTACAGCTCGATCGCCTGGGTCGTCAGGAGGTGCAACGGGATCGAGTCCGAGCTGAACGCATCGATCATGAGGATGTCGTACGTCTGGTTGCTGGCGGCGAGGTTCAACCGGCCGTCCCCGAGCGAGTAGTCGATCGTCGCCTTCGACTCCGGCACGAACGTGAAGAGGCTCGGATCGGTCGCGATCCGGATCACCTCGGGATCGATCTCGTAGTACGTGATGTGGTCACCGGGCTTCGCGTACGCCGCGATGACGCCGGCGCCGAGCCCGATGATGCCGATGCGCTTCGGCGTCGGGTCGGTGCGGAAGGTGCCGAAGTACTGGCCCATCGGGCCGCTGCGGTGGAAGTACGCCTGCGGCGCGTGGGCGTTCGGCCCGTCCCACGTCTCCATGGCGTGGACGGTGGTGCCGTTCAGCAGCACGTGCCGGCCGTCCGTGTCGGCGTACACCCGGTGCACCCCGAAGAAGCTGCGCGACTGGTACGACGTCGGGTTGCTCGGGAACTCGATGGCGACGATCAGCAGGAAGCCGATCGCCAGCGCGAAGGCCGTCGGGCTCTTGACGACGACGTACGCGCCACCGACCCCGATGGCGGAGATGACGATCGCCAGCACCAACGAGTCCTGGGTGCCGGTGCCGCGCACGACGATGGCGATCACGGTGAGGAGCACGAACGAGGCGGCCAGCAGGATGTTGCGCACGGTGCACGCAGCGCGGAGGCGCTGGCGCAGGTCGCCGTGGACCACGACGCCGTCCTCGCGCGGCAGGATCGAGATCGCCAGCACGAGCGCCAGCGGGTACTCGAGCACCGTGTTGAAGATCACCGGTGCCACCAACGCCGTGAGGATGCCGCCGACCACGCCGCCCGTCGACATCCAGAGGTAGAACTCGGTGAGCCGCCGCGCATCGGGCCGGTCGGCGGCGAGGCGCCCGTGGGCGACCATCGTCGCGGCGAGGAACACCGTGAGGTGCAGCGCGAGGTTGAGCCAGATCGAGGAGATCAGGCCGAGGAACCCGAGCGCGATCGGGACGACCAGCAGGCGGAAGGCCCGGTTGGCCACGCGCACGGTGCCCTCCGGCCGGCGGCCGAACGCCACGATGAAGGTCAGCAGGTACAGCGACAGCGGGACGACCCAGAGCAGGGGGATCGCCGCGATGTCCGACGAGATGTGGCGGGTGACCCCGAGGAGCAGCGCCGAGGGGACGGCCGCCCAGTAGACCCAGCGCACCCGACGGCGCCAGTCGATCGGCCGGTCGGCGGCCGAAGGCGTCGGTGGCGCCGCCTCGCCCGGATCGGTGCGCGGGTGCTCGCTCTCGGCGGCCGCGGTCAGCGTGTCGGGCGCCGTGGCGACGGCGGCCGCGGCTGCGGTCACCGGCTCGGCGGTGGGCCGCCGGCGGCGGAGCACGAGCGCGCACGCAACCGTGCACAGCACCCAGAGCACGTAGACCGCCGCCCACGCCCGGGACTGATCCGCCAGCCCGAGCCGCGGCTCGATCACGAGGGGGTACGCCAGCAGGCCCAAGAGGCTGCCCACGTTGCCGGCCGCGTAGAGGAAGTACGGATCGGCGGCGTGGGGGTGCGACGTGCCCGAGAACCACCGCTGCGACGTCGGGCTCGCGGTCGACAGCATGAAGAACGGAGCACCGACCATGACCGTGAGCGCCAGGAGCGTCCACGGGGCCGGGTTCGCCCCGGGCGGGGGGCTCCACCCGGCGGGGAGGGCGATCGGGAGCACGAGCAGCGGCGCGGCGATCAGCACGACCTGCAGCCACGGCTGGCGCCGCAGCCCGAGGCGGCTGAGCGTGACGTGCGCGAACGCGTAGCCGAGCAGCAGCGCCGCCTGGAAGAAGACCATCGCCGTGTTCCACACCGCGGGGCTGCCCCCGAGCTGGGGGAGCAGCATCTTGGCGGCCATGGGCTCGATGACGAACAGCAGGAACGAGCCCAGGAACGACGTCAGGACGTAGAGGACGAGGGCGGGCCGACCCGCGCGCGCGGTGCCGGGCTTCGGCGTGGGCCGGGTCGTCACGTCGGTCGCGGCGTCCGGTGTGGCGCGCGGGGGCCGGTCGCCGGCGCCGGCCACCCGCTCCTGCGCGCCATCCGGCCGGACGGCGCTCCGGAAGCGATCAGGGTCTTCCGTCGTCGCGCGCATGCCCGAAAGGGTGGCACGCCGAGCGGGCCGTCGTCCCTCGGCGCTGGTTCGGTGCCGACCAGCCCGGCTCCCGGCTCCTGCCCCCGGGCGTCACCCGGCCCACCGGAAGACGTGCAGCAGGTCCGAGTACTGGTCGGTCCACAGCGGGGCGTCGCCGCCGGAACCCAGGGGCTGCCACCGCGGATCGGTGGGGATCGAGCCGAGGTCGGCGGGATCGCGGGCCAGCACGACCCAGGTCGCCTCGAGCTTGCCCTGCGCGGCCTGGTCGTCGGTCGCCGGGTCGTCCTGGATGTAGCCGACGAGGCCCTGCTCTCGAGCGATCCGGGCCAGGATCGGCGCGAAGTCGAAGTACCGGTTCGAGATGTGGAACGCGATCGCCCCGTGGGGCGCGAGCCGGCGCGTGTAGAGGTTCATCGCCTCGTTGGTGATGAGGTGCACCGGGATCGCGTCACCGCTGAAGGCGTCCACGACGAGCAGGTCGTAGCGCGCGTCGCTCGCCGCCTCGAGCTCGAGGCGACCGTCACCGAGCACGAAGTCGGTCTTCGCCGGGGAGTCGGACACGAAGGAGAAGAGATCCCGGTCCTTCGCGATGTCGATGACCGACGAGTCGATCTCGTAGTACGTCATCTCGTCGCCGCTGCGTCCGTACGCCGCCAGTGCACCGGAGCCGAGCCCGACGAGCCCGATGTCGTGCGGGCGGGCGTCACGGTTCAGCTGCTCGAAGAACTGCCCGATCGGTCCGGTCGGGTGGTAGTAGGTCGTCGGTTGCCCCTGCTGCGGCCCGACGTAGTCCTCCATCCCGTGCACGGTCGTGCCGTTCAGGAGGACGTGCCGGCTGTTGTTCGTCTTGTCGTCGTACACGCGGTGCACGCCGAAGAACGTGCGCTCGGCGTAGCGCGTCGGGTTCGCCGGCACGAGGAGCGCCGCGATCAGCAACGTGGCCAGCGCCGCCGCGAACCCGAGGGGGGTGCGCGCCAGCGCGTATGCCGCGCACGCGGCCACTGCGGCGATCAGGATCGAGAGCGTGAGGCCGTCCTGGGTGCCGCCGGCGCGCACGACCACCGAGGCGACGGCGAGGACGAGCACGACCGCGCCCAGCAGCACCGAGCGGCTGTCCGGTGGCCACGAGAGCGGGGGGAAGATCGGTTCGGCGGGGGCGTCGGCCTCGCGGGCGCGATCCGCGGCGACCTCCGCTGCGGGACGCCAGACGGGCGTGGGCGGCGCATCGTCATCGGCGCCGTTCCCCGCCCCCTTGTTGCGTCGGCTGGTCGCGAACGCCGAGGCGGGCAGCACCGTCAGCGCGAGCACGATCGCCAGCGGGTACTCGAGCACCGACGTGAAGACCAGCGGCGCGACGAGTGCCGTCGCGATCCCACCGACCACGCCGCCGACCGAGAGCAACAGGTAGAACTCGGTGAGCCGCTCGGGCTGCGGGCGCTCCGCTGCCAACCGCCCGTGCGCCACCATCGCGGCGAAGAAGAACACCGCGAGGTGCAGCCCCAGCGAGAGCCAGAGCGAGCCGACGAGCCCGTAGAACGTCAGCACGAGCGGCACGACGAGCAGCTTCAGCGCCCGCCCGCTGAAGCGGACCGGGCCGTCGGAGCGGCGGCCGAAGGCGACGATGAACGTGATCAGGTAGAGCGACAGCGGGATCACCCAGAGCAGCGGCATCGATGCGACGTCCGTGCCGATGTGGCGCGTGACCCCGAGCATCAGCGCCGACGGGATCGCCGCGAGGTAGATCCAGCGCAACCGGGTGCGCCCCGAGATGCGCGGGGCCGCGGGCGGGGCGGTCGGCTCGGGCGCGGCCCCCGTGGCGATCGATGCACCGAGCGCCTCGTCCGGCGCCGGGGCGGCCGGGGCGAGGGAGCCCTCCGCGAGGCGGTGCCGCCGCAGCAGCCAGGCGCACCCGGCACAGGAAACGACGAAGAGGACGTAGAGGCCGGCCCACAACCGGGACTGGTCGGTCAACGAGAGTGCCGGCTCGAGCAGCAGCGGGTACCCGATGAGCGCGAGGAGGCTGCCGACGTTGCCCGCTGCGTAGAGGAAGTACGGATCGGCCGCCCGCGGGTGCGTCGTGGCCGAGAACCACCGCTGCAGGGTGGGTCCGGCGGTGGACAGCATGAAGAAGGGGGCGCCGACCATCACGGTCAGCGCCACCAGCGTCCAGACCGCGGGTGACGCGTCGACGGGCGGGTGCCACCCCGCAGGCACGGCGACGGGCAGCAGCACGATCGGCAGCAGGAGGAACACCAGTTGCACGGGTGGCTGGCGGCGGGTGCCGAGGGCGCGCAGCGAGAAGTGCGCGAAGGCGTAGCCGCCGAGCAGCGCGGCCTGGAAGAACACCATCGCCGTGTTCCAGACCGCCGCGGTGCCCCCGAGCAGGGGGAGCAGCATCTTCGTGACCATCGGCTCGATGAGGAAGAGCAGCGTCGCCCCGAGGAACGTCGCGACGACGTACGCGACCAGCGTGCCGGTCCCCGCCGTTCGTTCGGGGGCAGCGCTCGAGGTCGGCTCGGCCTTCGGGCGCGCGGCGAGAACCATGCGTGGCACGTCGGCGGATCGCGCCCGGTTCTTGAGGTGTCGGGCAGGAGCACGCGGGCGCCGCCGACCGCGCGAGGCGGGCATCCGGAAGGCCGCGAACCGCACGCCCATGGGAAGAAAAGCCCGAAAACACCAAGTTCTACTTGCGCCCGCGGAGAACTCTGGCCATTATCACAGTGTTGTAATTACACGTGTGGTAAGCGCTGCACGCTCGAAGTGACCCGGATCCTCGTAGGGGGGAGTCGGGTCACTTGTGCAATTCGAGCAAGTGCGAACCCGGGGGCGGAGAGAACAAGGAGGCCGAACAGCATGCGCAATGCGGCCGAAAGCACCATGACTGCACCCGACAAGTCCTGGCAAGACTTCGCGAACTGCCTCGGTGTCGACCCCGATCTCTTCTTCCCCGAGCGCGGCGCGTCGACCCGTGAAGCCAAAGAGGTGTGCCGTGGGTGCGTCGTGCGCGAGGACTGCCTCGAGTACGCGCTCGCCAACGGCGAGAAGTTCGGCATCTGGGGTGGCATGAGCGAGCGCGAGCGTCGTCGCATCCGCCGACAGCGCGCCCTCGCCCGCGCCGCCGCGACCGCCGGCTGATCCTTCCGGCGCACGGCCGCCCTCGCGGTCACGTGCGCACCACCCAAACGCCCCCCACTGGCTCCGAGCGCAGCCTCCGTCCGCAGGCTCAGCCCGCAGGACGAAGCGCGCGCCATCCGGCGCCGACCAGCCCCTGCGCCTGCATGCGTGCCTCGATCGTCCGGTCGTCGTCGAGATCGAGCTGCGCCCAGCGCGTTGGATCGATCTGGTCGAGCACGGCTCGGGGCGCCAGCCCGACGAGCTCGGCACGCGCCACCGGCGCCCGCGCCGCCACGGCGTCGTAGACCGCGGCCGGACCCACGGCGAGGGGATCGATCAGGTTCATGGACACCTGCACCTCGGCGCCGACGGCCAGCCCCAACGTGCGCACCGCCGGGCCGCGCAGGTCGCGGGCGATGGCCCGGGCCACGTCGAGATCCGGTTCGGCGAGCCAGAGGTTGTAGGCGAGCAGCACCGGCCGGGCGCCGACCGCCACGGCACCGGCGCTCGGGTGCGGCGCCTTCGGCCCGGCGTCCGGCTCGAGGTCTGCGAACGCGTGGCGGCGCACATCCGGCAGGGAGCGCTCCGGTCCGTAGAGGAAGCAGGGGAGCCCGAGCTCGGTGCCCGCCCAGTGCGCGAAGCGGTCCCGGGCGGCGATCGCGTCCGCCATCGTCGACTCGCCCAGCGGCACGAAGGGCACGACGTCGACCGCGCCGATCCGCGGGTGCACCCCCGTGTGGGTGCGCAGATCGATGCTGAGCACGGTCGTCGCGGTGACCACGCGAGCGGCCTCCTCGCCGGCCAGCGTGAGCACCGATCGGTGGTGATCGGGATCGACGTGCACGTCGAGCAGCTCGTGCCCGGCGGTGCGCGCGACGCGGTCGATCACCTCGAGCGATCGGCCCTCGCTGATGTTCACGACGCACTCGAGCACGGGCGCATCCTTCCCTGCGGCCACGGCCGGGCACCACTCGGTGGCCGCGGCGCACGACGCACGGACCGCCGGCGCCACCGCGTCCCGCCACCGCGAGATCGAATCGGCCACCGTATGGGGGTACCATTGGCCCTCATGAACCTTGGTCCCACCGAGCTCATCATCTTGCTCGTCATCATCTTGTTGCTCTTCGGCGGGAGCAAGCTCCCGAAGCTCGCCCGCTCGCTGGGCGAAGCGAAGAAGGAGTTCGAGAAGGGCGGCGACGAGGATGCTGCGGCCAAGAGCGCGAAGGCGCAGGCCAACGACCTCGACGAGAGCTGAGCACGTCCCAGATCGGTGGTCGCCTCCGGTGACCACCGCAGGCGCCCTGTCCGATCGTGCACCGTGCCGCATGCGCGGCCGTTCGCCATCGGCGGTCGCACCCGCACGGGCGGTCCCCTCGGCCGGGCCGCCCCCCGGTGCCCCGAACACCCCGATCCGGATCCGGCGCCGTCGCCGCCCGCGGCAGATTCGTGTCGACGTCGGGGAACTCCTGCGCAGCTAGCGTCGTTTCGATGCCGAGCCAGCCGCTCGCCGCCCGTCGTGGGCGGCCCTCCTCCTCGTCGGGCCCGCACCGCGCGCGCCCGTCCGGGATCCGGGCCGTTCGGGGAGGGAGGCGTCGGTGACGGACGGCAACGGGAGGACTGGGCCCGACGCTGCCCAGGTGCCCACTTGGGAAGAGGTGGCCCGCGACTACGGCCGCTTCCTCTACACGGTGGGCTACCGGCTCACTGGGAACCATGAGGAAACACAGGATCTCGTGCAGGAGGTCTTGCTCCGCGTCCGTCGGGGCTTGGCCACCTATCAGCCCGGATCCATGGAGGGTTGGTTGAGCCGGATCGCGACGAACGCGTTCCTCGACGACGTGCGCCGCAAGAAGCGCCGCCCCGTCGAGGCACTGCCAGAGGACGCCGAGCGCGTCCTGCCTGGCGCGCTGCCGGCCGACGAGGCGTTGGCGGCGGCGAACCTGCCCGACCACGTGCAGGAGGCCGTGCGCAACCTGCCCCCGGACTACCGCGCGGCGGTGGTGCTGTGCGACGTGGTGGGCCTGAGCTACGACGAGATCTCGGAGTCGCTGGGCATCCCCATCGGCACCGTGCGCTCGCGGATCCACCGCGGTCGCTCCCAGCTGCGGGAGGTGCTGGCATGAGCGACGACCCCCGGGACCTGCTCAGCGCGTACCTGGACGGCGAGCTCGACGGTGCGGAGCGCGACGCGGTCGAGGCCTACCTCGACGGGTCCGGCGACGCGCGCGCCGAGCTCGAGGCGCTGGCGGCGGTGCGCACCAGCCTCCGCGAGATGGGTCCGGTCGAGCCGCCGGCAGGGTTCCTCGAGGGGCTGGTGGAAGCCGGCGCGGCCGACACGGCGTCCGTGGTGACGCCGCTGCGAGCCATCTCGTCCCCGCCCGCCGCCGACGCGCGCCGGGACGCGCGCCGGGACGCGCTCGGGGACCCGGAGCTGGACCCGCGGCTGGACGACGAAGACGTGCCGGCGCCCTTCCAGCCCGCCAGCGGGTCCCGTGCCCGCCGAGGGCGGGACGCACGAGAGCGCCGCGGCCCGTCGTTCGGGCGCGTCGCGGCGGCCAGCGGTGCGGGGGCCGCCGCCGTCGTGGTGCTGCTCGGGGTGACCCCGATCAGCGACTCCGTGGTCCCGCCCGTGCAGGCGTTCGCGGCCCGCCACGACGAGATGATGGCCGCCCCGCCGCTGCCGGGGCCGGACGGCTCGACCTCGCCCACCACCCAGGTGACGTCGACGACGGGCCCGGCGGCCACGTCGAGCCTGCCGATCGAGACGACCACGACCACCACGGCGCCGGCATCGGCGGAGGCCAAGGCCATGGCGTTCGCCCCGATGGCACCGGCCGACCTGGCCACGATGGAGGCGCCCTACACGGCGCCGCCGTCGATCGGCGGCGCGCTCTCCCGGATGGCGGCGTACCACTCGGTCCCGGGCCACGACGACGGGGGCGGCGTGCTGCACCTCATGTACACCGACGGCACGGCCGTGATCTCGGTGTACGAGCAGGAGGGCGCCGTGCGCTGGGACGCGCTCCCCGCCGGCACCAGCATGACCGTGGGCGGCGACCCGGCCTGGGCGATGCGCAGCGGGACCGACGAGGTCGTCGTGCTCGCGCGCGGGCCGATCGTCTACACGATCGTGGCGACCGCGCCCCACGACCTGATGATGAGCGCAGCCACCGAGCTCCCGCGCCCGGCGGACGCGTCGATGCCCGAGCGGGCGCAGGCGGCCTGCCGCACCATGGTCGTCCGCTTCGGCTTCGGCGACTGACCCGGCGGAGCCCGATGCGGGGCCGATGCGGGGCCCGAAGTGGGAACGACGAGCGGACCGCGCGGCACGACGTCGCGGCCCGGTCGGGCCCGCGCCGGGCGCGCTCGACACACGCGAAGACGCCCTCGCACCAGGCGAGGGCGTCGGGTGGTCTCGGGCGTCGGGTCCGCGGCTGGTCGTCCTCCAAGGGCGCGCGGCGCGGTGGGGTGACGCCGTGCGTCGTGCGGGAGCCGGGTCCTCCGGCGGATCGGGGCAGACCAGGGACAGGTCGGTCAGCGGGTCGACGTGGGGACGAACGGTTCGTCCGTCACCGCGATCGTGATCTTGCGCTTCTTCAGGATCCGGCGGCGTTGCCGCTCGGATGTTCCGCCCCACACACCGTGATCGATGCGGTGCGCCAACGCGTACTCGAGGCATGGTTCCTTGACGGAACACGTCTCGCAGATGCGCTTCGCCACCTCCACGCCAACGCCGTCGCTGGGAAAGAAGGTTGCGGGTGGCTCGAAGCGGCAGTTGCCACGTGCCATCCAGTCGTTGTCCATGTACGTGCGCCTCCGTTGCTTTCTACTTCTACGGAGCCGATGCCAAACAAGTTCCCAGCGATGAAAGAAATCTGGCTCGGGTAGTCGGTCCAGGGTACCGCCGTGGGTCGGCGGTGGGGAATCCGCAAGGGGAAGTCGCCGCGCGACCACGGCACCCCCGGGTGCTCGGTTGCGAGATCGACGGGTACCATCGTGCTACGTCTCGTGGCCCGAAGGAGTGATGGTGGAGGACCAGACCGATGCCACCGGAGCCGCTCCGGTGCCTGATCCTCCAACCGTCCCGCCGCGGGACGCTACGACCCCGGGGCCCGGCGCTGCGCCCGCGACACCCGTGATGACCAGCCCGGACGCGGCGCCTGCCGGTGCGACGACGTCCCGGTCGGCGTTCGCGCCGCCGACCCCACCCCCGGGTCGCGTGGCCTCCACCCCGCCGGCGCCGTCGGCGGCGGCACCGGGCGGGCACCGGGCGGGTTCGTCGACCCCGGCGGCGCCCTCGACCACGCCCCTGGCCCGACCCGCCGCCACGCCCCTGCAAGGACCCGCGACCGGACCCGCCACCGGACCGGCGACCGACGCGCGGCCGGCGGCGTGGTCGCCGCCCTCTGCGGCCCCCGGTTCGCCCGCGTTCGGCTCCGCCCGGGCGGGCGCGCTCGGGGGGACACCGCAGAACGGGTTGCCCGGCGCCGGCCCGGCGGCGCGCCCCGGCGCGCTCCCCGGGACCGACCAGCCCTGGTGGGGCACCGGTGCCGTGGGCATGCCGATCACCCCGCCCCAGTACGACCCACAGCAGTTCGGGGCCAGCTTCGGCGCCGCCGGCGGCGCCCCCTCCGGGCTCGCGACGGCCGGCGTCGTGCCCCCGCTGCCCGGTGGGGCGGGCGATCGCGGCGCCGCGCCGGCGCGCGGATCGTCGACGCGGGTGGTGCTGCTCGTCGGCCTGGTGAGCGCCGTGATCGCGTCGTTGATCACCGGCGGGCTCTTCCTCGCCTTCGACCGGTCGACCGCTTCGGTGTCGGCCGCCTCGGATCCGCGCGGCACGGCGGCCAGCACGGGCTCGCCCGGCACGATCGTGGCGGCCCTCGACATCTACCACCTCCTCGATCGCACGCAGCCCTCGGTGGTGTCGATCCGGGCGCGCGTCTCCACCAGCGGCGCCGAGGCCGGGTCCGGCGTGCTCATCAGCGAGGACGGCCTCGTGCTGACGAACGCCCACGTCGTCGCTGTGCCACGGCCATCAAGGTCACGCTGTTCGACGGCACCACCAAGAACGCGACCCTCGTGGGGAGCTTTCCGGACGACGACGTCGCGCTCATCCAGATCAAGGACGCCACGGGGCTCAAGGCGGCCGAGCTCGGGTCGTCCAACGACATCCGCGTCGGTGATCCGGTCGTGGCGATCGGCAACGCCCTGAACCTGGGCGGCCAACCCAGCGTCACCGAGGGGATCGTGTCCGCCAAGAACCGCGAGATCCAAGCGGCCGAGGGCACCTACAAGAACCTCATCCAGACCGACGCCGCCATCAACCCCGGCAACTCCGGCGGCCCGTTGATCAACGGCGGCGGCCAGGTCGTGGGCATCAACACCGCGATCATCAAGGACGCCCAGAACATCGGCTTCGCCATCTCGATCGACGCGGTGAAGCCGCTCATCGAAGACCTCAAGAACGGCAAGGGCGCCGTCACCCCCGACACCGCCTTCCTGGGCGTGAGCACCCAGTCGATCATCGACGTCAACGACGCGACCATCGAGAAGTACAAGGTGACGCGCGACGACGGCGCCTTCGTGTCCGACGTCGTGCCCGGTTCGGGTGCCGAGGCCGGCGGCCTCCAGCCCGGCGACGTGATCGCCAAGATCGACGGGCAGGACATCACGAGCGCGGCCGACGTCGGCACCGTGATCCGCAAGAAGAAGCCGGGCGACCGCGTCGAGATCGAGTACGAGCGCGAAGGCCAGAAGCAGACGGCGACCGTCACGCTGAAGAGCCGGGCCGACGGCGGGGGCTGAGCCAGCCGGAACGGCGCCCGGGCCGAGTCGTGCGCACCGCCTCGAGCGGTCGCCTGCTGGCGGTGCCCCGGCGCACGGGCCGAGTGTGCTCGCGCGAGGGCGGGGAGTAGGCTGTCGATCCGCTTCGCCCGACCTGCGCCGCTTCGCCCCTGGCACGAGCGCCCGCTCCATCGAAGGATCTCCACCTCATGGCCCTGACCGACGCTCCCGCTGCCACCGAACCACCCCGTGGCCACGTCAAGGTCGTGTACCTCGGCCCGGTGGCGCCGCACTGGGAGATCCGCTCCGACTTCGGTGAGCGCAGCGTGATCGACGAGTTCCGCACGCGGACCCTCGCCCGCCTGCTGCTGCTGCCGCCCCACGATCCCCAGTTCCGCCGCAACCGCGAGCGCGTGGTGCGCGACGCCGAGCGCGAGAACCTGGTGCTCGAGTGGGACCTCGGCCTGCCCGAGGACGACGCGCCGGCCACGCCGGCCGAGGCCGCGCCGGTTGCCGAAGACGAGGACGCGTCGGCCGAGGCCGAAGCCGCGGCTGCCCGTCGCGGCGTCGAGGACGCCGCTGACACCACCGAGGCCCCGTCGGCCTGATCTGCGCCGCCTTCGGCGCGCGGCGGCGCCGGGCCGAGCGCGGCGACCGCTGGCCCCGGGGGACGGAGCGTCGGGTGGCCCCACTAGGCTGCCCGGCATGTCCGACCCGGTGCCGCCGCAGAGCCCTGTGCCCGTCGGCGCGGAGCGGGCGGAGCCCGGCGGCGACGAAGCGGCATCCGTGCCGTGGGGCGAGCGGCCCGACCGGTTCCTGAACCGGGAGCTGTCCTGGCTCGACTTCAACGAGCGGGTGCTCGCGCTGGCCGAGGACGAGAACGTGCCGTTGCTCGAGCGGGCGAAGTTCCTCGCGATCTTCGGGCAGAACCTCGACGAGTTCTTCCAGGTGCGCGTCGCCGGCCTGAAGGACCAGGTCGCCGCCGGCGTCGGCACCGTGACCCCCGACGGGCGCTCGCCGGCCAACCAGCTGCTCGAGGTGCGTGAGCGCGTCGAAGAGCTCGTGGCCCGGCAGGAGAACATCTTCCTCGACCAGGTGGTGCCGGCGCTGTCCGAGGTCGGCATCATCTTCTCCCGCTGGGACGAGCTCGACGAGGACGACCGCAAGTACCTCGACGACGTGTTCGAGAACCGGATCTTCCCGGTCCTCACGCCCCTGGCGGTCGATCCCGGCCACCCGTTCCCGTACATCTCCGACCTCTCGCTGAACCTCGCGGTCGTCATCCACGACCCGCACGCGGACGAGCGCCGGTTCGCCCGTGTGAAGGTGCCGCTGCTGCTGCCTCGGTTCGTGGTCATGCCCGACGGCGAGCGGTTCGTGCCGCTCGAGCAGGTCATCGCGCGCCACCTGCACTCGCTGTTCCCGGGCCTCGACGTGCTCGATCACTTCCCGTTCCGCGTCACCCGCAACGCCGATCTCACCCTCGAGGAGGAGGAGGCGGACGACCTGCTCGAAGCCGTCGAGGTCGAGCTGCGGCGGCGCCGCTTCGGGCGGGCGGTGCGCCTCGAGATCGACATGGCGATGTCGGGCGAGATCCGTGACCTGCTGCAGCGCGAGCTCGACATCGAGGACGACGACATCTACCCGCTCGCGGGGCCGCTCGACCTCGGTGGGCTGTGGGCGCTCAACGCGCTCGACCGCCCAGACCTCAAGGACCCGGTCTGGGTGCCGGTCACCCAGGCGCGCCTGCAGCCCGACGACGAGACGGCGGTCGACTTCTTCCGCGTGCTGCGCCACGGCGACGTGCTGGTCCACCACCCGTACTCGTCCTTCTCCACGTCGGTCGAGGAGTTCGTGCGCCAGGCGGCGGTCGATCCCAAGGTGCTGGCGATCAAGCTGACCCTGTACCGCACCTCGGGCGACAGCCCCATCATCAAGTCGCTCATCCGCGCGGCCGAGCGCGGCAAGCAGGTCGCGGCGCTCGTCGAGCTGAAGGCCCGCTTCGACGAGCAGGCCAACATCGAGTGGGCGCGTGAGCTCGAGAAGGCGGGCGTGCACGTGGTGTACGGCCTCGTCGGCCTGAAGATCCACACCAAGACCACGCTCGTCGTGCGCGAAGAGGCCGAGGGCATGCGCCGCTACTGCCACATCGGCACCGGCAACTACAACCCGAAGACGGCGCGGCTCTACGAGGACCTCGGCTTGCTCACCTGCGACCCGCAGATCGGGTCCGACCTGACCCAGCTGTTCAACTACCTCACCGGCTACGGCCGCGACATGCACTTCGACAAGCTGCTCGTGTCGCCGCGCGACCTGCGCCCGCGACTGCGCGAGCTCATCGCCAACGAGGCGAGCGTGGGGGAGGGGCGGGGCCGCATCATCCTGAAGATGAACAGCCTCGTCGACGCCGAGCTCATCGACGAGCTGTACGCCGCGTCCCAGGCCGGCGTCCAGATCGATCTGATCGTGCGCGGCACCTGCTGCCTGCGGC
>CAYUOL010000081.1:0-10412 GCA_964446345.1 uncultured Iamiaceae bacterium
GCCGCCACGTCGTCGGCGAGCGCGGCCGCCGATCCCTCGAGCACGAGCGCCCCGTGGTTCAGCACGTAGGCCCGGTCCGCCACCTCGAGCGCGAGCTGCACGTGCTGCTCGACCAGCAAGATGCCGGCGCCCGTCTCGTCGACGATGCGCCGCAGCACCGGCAGCAGCCCCTCCACGATGATGGGCGCGAGCCCCAGGCTCATCTCGTCGACCATCAGCAGGCGCGGCTCGCTCGCCAGCGCGCGACCCAGGGCGAGCATCTGCTGCTCACCCCCCGAGAGCAGCGCAGCACGACGATCGAGGAGCGGTCGCAGCGCGGGGAACAGATCGAGCACGTGCTCGGTGTCCACGCGCCCCTTGCTGCCGAGCCGCAGGTTCTCGCGCACGGTCAAGTCGTAGAACAGCGACCGGTGCTCGGGCACGTGCGCCACGCCGCGACGGGCGACCTCCTGGGGTCGCCGCGTCGAGGGCCGACCGCCTCCGAGCACGTCGAGCTCGCCGTCGATCACGGGCAGCAGCCCGGAGACCGTCAGCAGCGTCGTGGTCTTGCCGGCGCCGTTCGGCCCCAGCAGCGCGACGACCTCGCCGGCGTCGACGTGCAGCGAGAGGTCGCGCACGACCGCGACGCCGTCGTAGCCCGCGTGCAGGCCGCGCAGCGCGAGCAGCGGCTCCGATGCCGGCGCGGCGGCGGCTGCGCCGGTGCTCACGAGGCCGACCGCCCGAGGTAGGCCTCGATCACCCGGGGGTCGGACCGGATGGCCGCGGGTGAGCCTTCGGCGATGAGCCGACCGAAGTCGAGCACGTAGACGTGGTCGCACAACCCGAGCACGAGCGTCATGTCGTGGTCGACGAGGAAGATGCTCGTGCCGTCGGCGGTCAAGGTGCGCAGCCGGCGACCGAGCTCCAGGCTCTCGTCCGAGTCGAGGCCGGCGGCGGGCTCGTCGAGCAGGAGGACCGACGGTGAGGCGCACAGCGCCCGCGCGACAGCCACCAGCTTGCGCTGCCCGAGCGACAGCTCCTCCGGCCCGCGCCCGGCGCTGTCCTCGATGCCCAGCAGCGCCAGCGCGCCCGGCACCGGGTCGTCGCCGTCGGCGCGCCGTGGGCGGGAGGGGCGCACCACGTCGGTCAGCAGGCCCCGCAGCGACGGTCGCACCGCGGCCACCGTGCAGTTCTCGGCGACGGTCAGGTCGTCGAAGAGCTCGAGGGACTGCCAGGTGCGGGCGAGGCCGGCGACGGCGCGCTCGTGCGGCGGCGCGCCCGTGACGTCGTGCCCGTCGACGAAGACGCGGCCACGATGCGAGACGAACCCGGTGAGCGCGTCGATGGTGGTGGTCTTGCCGGCGCCGTTGGGACCGATCAACCCGACGATCTGCCCGCGGCCGACCCGCACGCTCAGGTCGTGCAGGGCGTGCACGCCGCAGTAGGAGACGCCGAGCTCACGCGCCTCGAGCGCCACCTCGCCGGTGTCGTGCCCGCCGTGACGAGTCGCCGCCGCGGCGGGACCCGCGTCAGCAGCCGTGTCAGCGCCCGCGCCGGGACCCGCGCCGGGACCCGCGTCAGGACCCGGTTCGTGCCCCTGCGGCTGGCGATCCACGTCCCTTCGCTCCCCCTGCTCGGCCCCACCGGTGCTGAACAGCGTTCACCACGGCGGCCGTGATCGCAAGCTTTCGCGTCAGTGGCCGGCGACCAGGCTGGCGAGGCCCCACAGCGCCGCGACGGTCCCGAGCACGATCATCACCACACTGCGCGCGAGCGGGGGACGAGCGAGGTCGGTCTCGCCCGGCCGGCTCGGGGGCCGGAACAACGCGAGCGTGGTGCCGACCGCCAGCGCGCCGCCGATGGCGAGCACGAGCCAGGCCAGAAGATCCTCACCCAGGAACACGGAGCCTCCTTCGGCAGGGCCCTGCCAGGATGGGTACGAAAGTGCAGCTCACGATAGATGTCTTTCTCGGCGACGGCGGGAGCGGGCGCTGCTTGGCGGCGTCGATCGCCGTTGCGAACGGGGGGTTCGAGGGGTCGGCGACCACGAACAAGAACGCTTTTCGAGATTTCCGGGAAAAGTCCCTCAAGGTCATTCGGCCTATGGTCGAAGAAAACTACTGCCGGTGGTCATCGCCCCCATCGGCACCGCTGAGGGGATCAAGGGTAGGGGTTTCACACTCCCTCCAAACGCATCGCCACCAGCGCCTCTCGGGGTGCTGGCGCAATCGTGGCCTCTGCCCTCCTCTCGACTGCGACACCGCCTGCCGCCGGGCGGTGTCGCTCTTTTTGGGGCCAGTTCTCGAGGGGGCACCCACGGGTCCCGCCGCCCGATCCACCCCCGGATCCCCGGTCCCCGGGTCGTCACGAGGTCGGGCCGTAGTAGATGCCGGTGCCGAGCAGCTCGTAGACGACCGGCGCCAGCAGCTGGCGCACGCGGCCGCCCTCGATCCAGTCCGGGCTGTTGATGCTGAGCGTGCCCTCCCGCATGCGGCGGACCACCTCGGTGACGTACGGCTTGACGTCCTGGCGCTGCTGCGCCACGGCCGACCCGTCGGCGATCAGCTGCTCGTTGGACTTCGCCGCGAGCGCCGCGCGGTCGGGCGTCGGCGGCACGGTGGTGCCTGCGGCGGGAGGTGCCGTGGTCGGCTCGGGGAAGCCTCCGAGGTCCATGCGCAGCTGGTAGGTGTCGTCGCTCGCGGTGTCGAAGTCGCTGGGCACGACCGCCACGCTCGTGCGGTGGGCCTCGAGGGTCTCGACGACGTTGTTCGCGAGGTGCCGTTCGAGCAGCCGCATCGCCCCCGTGTCCTGCTCGAAGCAGATCTTGGCGTAGGTGCCGTACGGCGCGTCGGGGTACGGGATCTTCTGAAAGAGCTCGAAGCACCCGGGATCCACCCCGTAGCCGGCGCGGTAGAGGCCCAGCGCGACGAGCGGCGCCGTGGTCCCGGGGGTGCCCGGGGGGACCTCCGGCGCCGTGCCGGGGGTCGTGCCCGCGGTCGCGCCGGACGCCGTGCCCGTGGTCGTACCCGGTGTCGTGCCCGTGGCCGGGTCGGAGGTCGGGAGCGACCCTGACGGACCGCGGCCCGGGCTCGGCGCCCGCACCGGCAGCACCGAACCCACGTCGGCGAAGTACGAGCGGAACGTGTCGAGCTCACGGGCAACGCTCTCGTCGAACCCCACCGTCGTCCCCGAGCCGGCGAAGCAGGAGAAGTGCCCGCCCTGATCCGTCGAGCAGATCACGGGGTGGCCGTTGACCACGCCGTCGACGCCGCCGAACTGGCGGATGATGCGGTTCGGGGGCTGCTGCACGAGCTTGCTGGCGGAGTAGAGCGTGCGCCCGTCGCCGAGCCGACGGCGGAAGTCGGACTCGACGACGAAGGTGCCGGTGCGACTGCGCTCCCACGCTTTCAGGAAGTCCGCGCTCGCATCGCGATCGTCGCGGTGCGGCGGGATCCGGAGGGCGCCCGACGCCAGCAGCCCACCGACGATCACGCACCCGACGAGGGCGCCGGCGAGCGTGCCGGCCAGGGGCCAGCGGGACCGTTCCACGGCAGGCGACCGTAGCCGGGTGGCGGTCCCGGTCCCGCTCGCGCGCACGGTTGGGCCCGCACCGGAGGATGTCCCGGTTCGCCGCGCGTTAGCGCCGGTGATCCGCTCGTGCGAGTCTGTGCGAACACGCTCGGAGGCTCCGGCCACCCGAGTGACGAACGGAAGAGGGGGATCGATGGGCTACCACCATCTGGCATTCGCGACGCGTGACCTCGAGGCGACGCACCGCTTCTACACCGAGGCGATGGGCTTCGAGCTGGTCAAGGTCGTCGTGGCCCCGACCGAGAGCGGCAAGGGCTGGGCGAAGCACGTGTTCTACGACATGGGTGACGGCGAGCTGCTGGCGTTCTGGGACCTGCACGACGACTCGCTGCCCGAGTTCGACCCGGCGATCTCGACGGCGCTCGGCCTGCCGGCCTGGGTCAACCACATCGCGTTCCACGCGGAGGTCGACGACCACGCGGGGATCATCAAGCGCTGGCTCGACCACGACATCGACGTCGTCGAGGTGGACCACGGCTTCTGCCGCTCGATCTACGCCGTCGACCCGAACGGCATCCTCGTCGAGTGGTGCGGTGACACGCGCCCGCTCGACGCCGACGACAAGGCGCACGCCGAGAAGGTGCTGTTCGACCCGAGCCCCGAGCTCGAGGCGCCGCCGACACCGACCTTCCACCTCGTCAAGGACCGTGACCGCAAGCACGCCGACGCATGACGTCGCCCGGACGCGTCGCCGATCCGCTGCTCGGCGGCGGCCCCCGACCCGGCCTCGGGTACTGGCCCGACCCTGACGACGCCCCGGGCGTCACCCTCGGCCGGGAGGCGATCGCCCTCGTCACCCCCGACGGCGCCATCATCCGCGGCATCCTCTGGACCCCGCCGGCGGGGCAGCCGTGGAAGACGGCGGTCGTGCTGTCCCACCCGCGCGGCGACTTCAGCGTGCACTACGTCTGCCCGCTCCTCGCCGCCGCGGGATACGCCGTGTTCGGCTTCGCGTCGCGGTACGTCAACAACGACATCGACTGCCTGCACGACAAGGTCGTGATCGACGTCGAGACCGCCGTCGCCGAGGTGCGCCGCCGCGGGGCCGAGGCCGTGGTGCTGCTCGGCAACAGCGGCGGCGGGTCGCTCATGGCCCTCAGCCAGGCGACGGCCGAGCGCGCCGGACGATCGCTCGGCGACGCCTTCGTCGCGCTCGCCGCCCACCCGGGTGAGGGGGTGTTCATGCTGCAGGTGATCGATCCGTCGGTCACCGACGAGGCCGATCCGTTCTCCGTCGATCCGGCGCTCGACATGTACAACCCCGACAACGGCTGGCGGCCCTACCCCGAGCAGTCGTCCTACGACGCCGCATGGCTGGCGCGCTACCGCGAGGCGCAGCGCGCCCGGGTCGCCCGCATCGACGCGGTCGCGCAGCAGGCGCTGGCCGAACGGGCCGAAGCACGAGCGGAGGCGAAGGCCCTGCCCCGCGGGTCCGCCGCGTGGAACGAGCGCCGCCGCCACGCCGTGCACGCGAGGTACCTCACGATCTACCGGACGCTGGCGGATCCGGCCTACCTCGATCTCTCGATCGATCCGGACGACCGCGAGCTCGGCACCGTGTTCGCGTTCCCCGATCCTCTGGATGCCAACTACGGCTATGGCGGCCTCGCCCGCACCATGACCGCGCGGGGGTGGCTCTCCACGTGGTCCGGTCTCTCCTCCGAGGCCCGATTGGCCACGACGATGCCCGACGTCACGATCCCCACGATCGTCCTGCACCCAACGGGCGACACCGAGATCCGCGTGCACCAGGCCGAAGCGGTCCGCGACGCGGCGGGCAGCGACGACGTGACCTACGTGGCGCTGGCCAAGGCACCGCACTACCTGCAGGGGTTCCGCCGCGAGGCCCTCGACCACGTCGTCGACTGGCTGCGCACCCGCGTCCCCTGACCACCGGCGGCGAGCTTCCCTGAGCACGGTGCTCCCCAGGCCCCCACCGACCCTCCCAGGGGATCTTGGGGGGTTGCCTCAGTGGGTGGGGGCCCCGTGGTGTCGCAGGCTGGCCACATGGCTCCTGCTCTGACGACCCCCACCCCCGCCCGCCCCCGGATCCGTCGTGACCATGGCGCTGTCGACCTCTCCGGTCCGGCGCCGACCGACCCTCCCGCCGTCCGCACCGCCGGCGCCGCGGCGGCGACCGAGGTCGAGGGGGGCGACGCCCACCCGGCATCCCCGGCGGGTGCATCGCCGTCGAACCCGGCCGCGAGCGGCGAGCTGTCCATCGGTTCCCTCGTCGACGCCACCCCGGCCAGCCGGGACCGGTACGTCGACTTCCTCCGGGCGATCAGCATCCTCGTCGTGGTGCTCTGGCACTGGGTGTTCTCGATCACGCAGTGGACCGGCGACGGCTCGCTCGGCATGCCCAACCCCATCGGCGACGTGCCCGGGCTCTGGCTGGCCACCTGGGTGCTGCAGATCATGCCGGTCTTCTTCTTCGTCGGCGGCTTCGCCAACCTGGCGTCGCTCACCGCCATCGAGCGCAAGGGCAGGGGCTACCGCGACTTCGCGAAGAGCCGGCTGCAGCGGCTGCTGAAGCCCATCGGGATCTTCCTGGCGCTGTGGGCCGTGGGCGACACCCTCGCCAAGGTGGCGCTGCCCGGCTACAGCGGCGTGACGCACTGGGGGATGGTCGTGTTCGTGCCCCTGTGGTTCCTCAGCGTCTACACCGGGGTCGTGCTGCTGGCGCCGCTCACCGCCCGCCTGCACCGCTCGGGGCGCGAGCTGACCGTCGTGGCGATGGTCGCCGTCATCGTGCTCGCGGATCTCGGACGGCTGCGCTTCGGCATCGAGGTGCTCGGCTTCGTCGCCTCGGCGATGGTGTGGATCTTCGCCCACCAGCTCGGCTACTTCTGGCGGGACGGCACCCTCACCGAGGGGCCGCGACGGCGCCTGTGGGCGATGGTCGTCGGCGGGGTGACCGCGCTGATCGTGCTGACCAACCTGGGCGTGTACCCCCGCTCGATGGTGTCGGTGCGGGGCGAGTCCTCGAACATGTTCCCGACCACGACATGCATCGCGGCGCTGGCGGTGCTGCAGGTCGGCCTGGTGCTGCTGCTGCGTCCCGCCGCCGAGCGCTGGCTGCAGAACCGCCGCCCGTGGACCTTCACCGTCTCGGTCAACGCCGTGGCCATGACGATCTTCACCTGGCACATGACCGCCCTGGTCGCCGCCATCGGCATCTACCAGTTCGCCGGGGGGACGCTCATGACGGAGGCGACGGGGGCGTGGTGGGCGCAGCGCCCGCTGTGGCTCGTGCTGCCCGGCGTCGTGCTGGCCGGTCTGGTGGCGGTGTTCGCCCGCTTCGAGCTGCCCACGCGACGGCCGGCGCCGGCCCCCGAGACGCCCGGGACCCCCGGGGATCTGGTGGCGGCGCCGGCGGACGGCGCGGTCGAGGGGGCGGCGATCAGCCGGTGACGGTGAACGCCGCCTGGCAGGCCCCGGCGTTGACCTGCGCCGCCGTGCTCCAGGACTGCACCACGTAGTTCCCGGGGGCCGTACCGGAGGGCACCGTGATCGTCCCGACGAACTGGCTCGCGCCCTGGGCCGCGAGCGGTGCCTGGATGATCGAGGGTCCCGGCGGCGACGTGGGGTTCAGCCCCACCACGCCGGTCAAGGTGCAGGCGCCGCTGACGGAGCGGACGGTGATCGTCGTGCCGGCCGGACCGGACGACGGGCTCGCCGAGTAGTCGCTGCAGTTCGGACCCGGGCACGACCCGTTGGGCTGGGTGGTCGACGGCGCCGAGGTCGACGCCGAGGACGACGCGGTCGACGAGCTCGCCGAACCCGACGTGGTCGAGGTGGTCGCGACGCTCGAGCCCGGCGTCGCCTTGCACACGGTCGTGCCGGCGCTGGCGGCCTTGGTCAGCGCGGCTTCGGTCTGCGGGCCGATCTGGCCGTCGACCGTCAAGCCCGAGCTCGCCTGGAAGTTGCGGATGGCCGCTTCGGTCTCGCCGCCATCGATCCCGTCGACCGGACCGGCGTCGCACCCGACCTTGTTCAGGTCCGTCTGCCACTTCTTCAGCTCGTCGCTCGACGCGGCGGACGTGCGCTTGCCGCCGGAGCCCGCGGACGTGCCGGGGGTGCTGGTGGCCGGCGTCGTGGTGCCGGTCGTGCTGGCGCTGTTGTTGCTGCTGCTGCACGCGGCCGCGGCGAACACGACGGCGACGAGCGCGCCCAGCAGGACGAGGCGCCGCGACGTCCGCCCCCGCCTCCGCGTCGCCGCTCCCCCGCCTGGTCCCCGACCGGGTCCCGCAGCTGCTGGTCCCGCAGCTGCTGGTCCGTCCCCGCCTGCACTCCCCACGCCTGATCCGCTCACTCGTCGATCCCCTCACTCGTCGATCCTCGGGTGCGCGTCGGCCACGCCCCCGTCGGAGCCGTGACCCTACCGTCACCCCTCGGGGCTGTCTCACCACCCTCAGCGGCGCCCTCCGGCCGGGAAGGATTTGCGGCATGCTGTCGCGGCGGGTTGCGGCTCGCACCAGCGCCGGATGGGGACCGGCGGCCGGCACCCGGGGGACGTGACCGTGAGCACCGACGGCGACAAGGACGAGCAGGCGGGATCCGACCCGGGCGCGACGAGTGCCGCAGGGGAGCCCGGCGAGCCGCGGCGCGGCGCGCAGGTCGCGCTGATCGTGGCCGCGGCGGTGCTCATCCCGCTCGGGGTGATCGTGGCGTTCCTCGTGGTCACCCGCGGCAACAAGCAGAGCCAGAACACCCTCACCCCGCAGACGGTGGTGGCGGGTCAGGCGGTGCCGCTGAGCACGCTCGACGGGCAGTGGACCGTGGCGGCCGGCCAGGACTCGTGGGTCGGCTACGCCGTGGGCGAGGACCTCTTGCGCGTGCCCATGCCCAACACGGCCGAGGGCCGGACGTCCGGGGTGGACGGCGGCATCGTGATGAAGGACGGCAAGGTGATCGCCGTCGCCGTCAACGCCGACCTGACCAAGCTCGCCAGCGACGATCCCGAGCGCGACGAGACCCTGACCACCCGCGGGCTCGAGACGGCGAAGTTCCCCGCCGCCACCTTCACCCTCACGTCGCCGATCACGATCGCGGAGCCGCCGAAGGCGGGGCAGCCGGTGACGTTCAGCGCCAAGGGCGACCTCACCCTCCACGGGGTGACGAAGCCGATCGAGCTCGACATGCAGGCCCAGGTGCTCGCCGGGGACGAGGCGACGCTCGAGGTCGTCGGGGATCAGCCGGTCACGTTCGCCGACTTCGGCATCGAGCCGCCGAACGTGGCGAACGTGATCGCCGTGCAGGACCACGGCACGCTCAAGGTGCACCTGCGCCTGCGCCGTGGTGCCGCGACGCCGGGCACCACGAGGGCGCCCTGACCGCCAGGCCGGAGCGCAGCGGCGCGGCGGCCTTCCGATCCGGAGCGGCGGCGGTGACGGCACTAGAAAAGCGCCGTGCCGGCTGATCGGGGTCCGAACCACTACGTCGTCCTGGGGGTGGAGACGACCGCGACCACGATGCAGATCCGCAGCGCCTACCGCGACAAGGCCAAGCAGGCGCATCCCGACGCCGGCGGAGACCCGGCGTCGTTCCGGCGCCTGCTCGAGGCGTACCAGACGCTCACGAACGACCGCGAGCGCCGCGCGTACGACGAGCGCATGGGCATCGGGCGCGGGACGACGGCGGGCCGGTCGTCCGGATCCGGTCGCTGGGTCCCCGACGGCGACTTCAACGGCGACGTCGAGTTCCCGGCGTACCTGCGCGACATCACCGACCGGCCGTGGGACCAGCGCATCGGCCCCGCCCGCGAGCCCACGCTCGAGGAGCAGGGCTTCCGTGACCCGGGCGGTTCGGCGTTGCCCGCCGACGTGGTGTGGTGGTGGCCGGACAAGGCGGTGTTCCTCCCGATCACGAACGGTCCGCTGCTCGTGACGGCCACGCCGCGCGCGGTCGTCGCCCTCGCGGCGCTCGACGGGCACGAGTCGTGGCGCACCGAGCTGGGCAGCCCGCTGGCGTGCCCCCCGGTGACGACGGGGGACGTCGTGGTGGCGTGGACCCACGACGGCAACCTCCACGCGCTCGACGTCGGCACGGGGACCATCCGCTGGCAGGTGTCGCTCGGCGCGTCGTCGGCCGGGGGGTTGGTGGCGACCGGTGCGATCGTCGCCGCCGCACGAGCCGACATGCGCCTGGTCGGGGTCGATGCCGCATCCGGCAAGGCGGCGTGGTCGTCCCGATTGCAGTCCGCCGCGACCGTGTCGCTGACGGTGGACGACACCCTGATCGTGGCGATCGCCGGGGGCAAGGTCATCGAGGCCATCGACGCGCGCAAGGGCCGGCACCGCTGGCGGGTGACGGTGAAGACGCCGGTGCAGCTCCCGGCCGCGATCGCCGAGGAGGCGGTGTGGTTGTCGGGCGGCGGACGCACCGGCGCGCTCGTGCGGCTCGACCGCACGACCGGCGCGCTGCAGGGCATGGCCGACTCGGGCAGCGCCGTCGCCGGGCTCGCGACCGACGGCGGGTACCTCTTCGCCACCGGCGCCGGGCCGGCCCGTCTGCGGGTCTTCGACGACCGGGGCATCGCGCGGGTCGAGCTGGCCCTCCCCAATGTGTGCCCCGAGCCGGCGATCGGCCCGGACCGTGCGTACCTCGCCGACCCGACCGGCCGGATCGTGACGATCGACCGGTCGGTCGGGCAGCCCGTCGACGTGGCGACGGTGCCCTTCGAGCCGATCGGCGCGCCGCTCCTGGTCGCCGACCGCCTCATCCTCCTCGCCCGCGACGGCCGCCTCTGGGCCGTCACCGCCCCGACCTGACCGACCCGAGCGCAGCGAGGAACCGGTCGAACGGAACCAGCAGGCCCGAGCCGACGCAGTCGGCCCCGA
>CAYUOL010000081.1:10512-14277 GCA_964446345.1 uncultured Iamiaceae bacterium
GCGAGGAACCGGTCGAACGGAACCAGCAGGCCCGAGCCGACGCAGTCGGCCCCGAGCAGTCCCGCGGCGCAGCCGCCCGAGCCCAGCGCAGCTGCGTCAGTCGGCCTCGCGGGGTTCGGCGACGTTGAGGGGGTCGACGTCGGGACCCGCGGTGAGCTCCCAGCGGTTGTTCGCCTTCTCGAAGCGGTACCAGTTGCCGTTCGGCGCCACCCGCAGCTGCACGGGGCCGGCGGTGATGCGGTTGGCCCGCACTCGCACCCGCACGTTGCGCAGCACGACGGCGAGGAGCGCGTCACGGCCGTCGGCGATCATCTCGGGATCGGGCTCCCACTCGTCGGTGAGGATGTCGATGCCCTCGGCCCCACCGAGGCGCCACGCCAGGGCGAGCTCGACGAGGTGGTGCGACGCCACCCCGGATGCGCGGGCCAGCCGGGTGAACTCGGACGTGCCGAGCAGCGGCGCGGCGCGGCGGGCCAGGTCCTGCTCGGCGGTGAGCGCGAGCCCGCTGGCTCCGGCGCGCGCCGAACCGCCGCGCAGCAGCTCCCAGGCGCGGTTCGCCGCGTCCTGCGCCAGGTCGTGCAGCGCCTCGGCGGCGAGGCGCGACTCGCGCGGCGGGTCGATCGCCAGCGGGGTCGGGTGCCCCGGCCGGCGGGGCACGGCCGGGCCGGGCAACGCCCAGATCGTCGCGGCCGGCGGCGCCACGCCCCCGTTCGCCCAGGCGTCGCGCGCGGCAACGCCGACGCGGGCGGCCTTGGTGCGGCTCGCGCTCTTCGTGCGGCGCGCCGTCGGGGGCGCACCCGCCCCCGCGACGGAGGGCGCGGAGGCGGACGCATCGCCCGCGCGTCGCGCGCGCACCCCCTCGAGGATCTCGGAACGGCCGCGGCCACGCAGCTGCAGCAACGCGAACGGGTCGTCGTCGAGCACGCGCGCCACGAGGTAGCACACCGCTGCGGCGTGCTTGCACGGGTCGGCCCAGTCGGGGCACGAGCAGCGCGGCGTCAGCTCGCCCGCGCCCGGCAGCAGATCGACGCCGGCGGCGCGGCCGTCGTCGAGGATCTCGGGCACGAGCTCGCCGTCGAGCAGCGCCGCGGCGTGCAGCGCCTTGCCGGCGATCGCGCCCAGCATGTCGTCCCACTCGCGGTCGCCGAACGGGCGCACCGCGACCGTGACGGCGTACGGCCGCACACGGCTCCCCTGCACGAGCGCCGACGCCGCGCCGGGCTCGATCGTGATGTCACCGACGCGGCCCTGCCGCGCGTACGTGCGACCGCGGGGGAGGCGGTTCGGGTCCAGCTCGGCGCGCTGCTCGAGCGCATCGACCCAGGCTTGGCCCCACCACGTGGACCCGAAGTCGTTGCGCGAGCCGGGACGGGGCGCGGCACGGCGCGAGGGGGTTCGCGGCGGCCGGAACGGACGCGGGCTCACGAGCCGTCTCCCCGGGTGAGCGCGACGAGCTCGGCGAGGTCCTCGTTGGACAGGTCGCCGATCCACCCTTCGCCGGTGCCCACGATCGCATCGGCGAGCTCGCGCTTCTTCGTGAGGAGCTGCGCGATGCGGTCTTCGATGGTGCCCTCCGAGATCAGGCGGTGCACCTGCACGGCGCGGGTCTGGCCGATGCGGTAGGCCCGGTCCGTCGCCTGATCCTCGACCGCAGGGTTCCACCATCGGTCGTAGTGGATGACGTGCGTCGCCTGCGTGAGGTTCAACCCGGTGCCGCCCGCCTTCAACGACAGGATGAACACGGGCACCTCGCCGGCTTGGAACCGCTCGACCATCGCTTCGCGCCGCGCCGCCGTCACCTGACCGTGCAGGAAGAGCGAGTCGACGCCCCGGCTCGCGAGGTGCGCCTCGAGGAGACGGCCCATGCCGACGTACTGCGTGAACAGCAACACGGCGTCGCCGGCGTCGAGGATCGCGTCGAGCAGCTCGTCGAGGGCCGCCAGCTTGCCGGAGCGGCCGGGCAACGGCCCGTCCTGCTTGAGGTACTGCGCCGGGTGGTTCGTGATCTGCTTGAGCGCGGTGAGGAGCTTGAGCACGAGGCCGCGGCGGGCGATGCCCTCCTGCGCCGCTTCGATCTCGGCCATCGTCTCGCGCACGACCGCTTCGTAGAGCGTGATCTGCTCCGGGGTGAGCGGCACGATCTGATCGGTCTCGGTCTTGGCGGGGAGCTCGGGCGCGATGCCGGGATCGATCTTGCGCCGCCGCAGCAGGAACGGGCGCACGAGGCGCGCGAAGCGCTCGGTGGCGTCGGGATCGCGCTGGCGCTCGATCGGCACCGCCACGTTCTGGCGGAACAGCTCGAGCGGTCCCAGCAACCCGGGGGTCGTCCAGTCGAGGATCGCCCACAGCTCGCTGAGGCGGTTCTCGACCGGGGTGCCGGTCAGGGCGAGCCGGGCCTGGGCGGGGATCGCGCGCAGCTCGCGCGCGGTGCGGGCCAGCGGGTTCTTCACGTGCTGCGCCTCGTCGGCGACCACCAGGCCCCACGGCTGCTCGGCCAGCACCGACCGGTCGCGGCGCACCACGCCGTAGGTGACGAGCACGACCTCGTCGGGCGCGAGGTCCTCCAGGTGGCGCTCACCGCCGTGGTAGCGGCGCACCGGGACGGAAGGCGCGAACCGGTGCAGCTCGCGCTCCCAGTTGCCGAGCAACGACGTCGGGCACACGACGAGCGTCGGCGCCGACCCGGCCGCGGCCGTCTTCGCGCGTGCCGTCCCCGCTGCGGGATGCCGGTGGAGGTGCAGCGCGATGAGCTGGATGGTCTTGCCCAGGCCCATGTCGTCGGCGAGGCAACCGCCCAGGCCCAGGTCGGTCATCGCCACGAGCCACGCCAACCCGCGGCGCTGGTACGGGCGCAGCGTGGCGATCAGGCCCGGCGGTTCGGGGAGCTCCTCGCTGCTGTCGAGGTCGCGCAGGCGGTCTGCGAGGGTGGCGAGGGGCCCCTCGACCTCGAGCTCGACCGATTCGCCGTCGACGGTGATCGAGCCCGCGAGCGCGGCCGCGAGGGCGTCCCCACCGCGCACGTTGCGCTCCCGGCGCGCGAGCCGCTCGGCGAGGCGAGGATCCGCCACCACCCAGCGGCCGCGCAGCCGCACCAGCGGGCGCTTCGCCTCGGCGAGCGCGTGCAGCTCGGCCTCGGTCAGGGTCTGCCCGGCGATGCTGGCCCGCCAGTCGAAGTGCAGGATCGCGTTGAGATCGAGGCCCGAAGCCGCGACCGCGTCAGGCGTCGGCGTGGACAGCACCGCCCGCAGCTCGACGTGCTCGGTGCGGGTCAGCTCGGCCGGCCAGAGCACTTCGAAGCCGGCGGCGGCGAGATCGGTGCCGGCGGTGCCCAGCAGCGAGAGCGCTTCGTCGTCGTCGATCTCGAGCGACGACGGCTGCGCGTCCTGCAGCGCGCGTTGCAGCGGCGGCCACACGAGCGCGCCGCGGCGCAGGCCGAGCAGCAGATCGGTCTCGGCCTGCTCGCCGAGCCGCGCCAGCACGACGTCGGGCGCGGACCACAGGTCCGCGGCGTCGACCACGAGCGACGGATCCGCCGCGCTGCGCAGCTGCAGCGTGCCCCGCAGGTTCAGCGAGACCGCGTCCTCGTCGCGGCCGGCGCCATCGCCGGTCGCCGCGCGGTCGCCGTCGCCGCCCGGCAGGTCGATGCGCAGGATCGGGCGGGCGCCGTCACCGGTCAGCCCGCGCCCGATGACCTGCAGCCAGTCGCCGAGGTCGGCGACGGCGACCGGGGCCTGGGCGGCGAACGGAACGGCGGTGGCGTCCGCT
>CAYUOL010000081.1:14377-22849 GCA_964446345.1 uncultured Iamiaceae bacterium
GGCGGGCGGGCGACCGGGCGCGTCCTCGCGACGCTCGCGCGCATCGAGGTCGCGCAGCGTCCCGCGCCGACCGCGACGCAGCGCGCTCGGCACGACGGGCGGCGCCGCCACGAGCGGCGCCGCTTCGGTGCGGACGAGGGTGTCGGCCATGGCATCCCAGAGCGCGCGGATCGCCGCGGTCGCGTCGAGCACGCGCGCCGGTCGGGTGCCGGGCATCGCGTGCGCGTGTGCGATGGTCGGGAACACGGCAACGAGCTGCTCGAGACGGCGCGCGTCGTCGGGGTCGAGGGGCCCCACCTTCCACGTGTCCCAACCTTCGTCGCTGCGCGCCGGCAACAAGCGACCGCGGGCGATCAGCTCGAGGCCGTGGCGCGCGGCGACCACCCATGCCGCGAGCGAGGCGGGGGTCTGGTCGGTCGGGGCGAACGCCGCGAGCCACTCGACGGCGGCGTCCATCGGGAGCACGAGCGCGGGCCGCGGGCGGGCGCGCACGGCGCCCTCGGGCGTCGGCAGGATGAGTCGCACCCGCTCGTGCTCGGCGGCCTCCCACTCGGTGCGCACCGATCCATCGGGATGCCAGAGCGCCAGCCGGGACCGGCGCGCCGGATCGCCGACCACGAGCACCGCCTCGGCGCGGGTGGCATCGACGATGGCCCCGGAAGGGCGTCGCCGATCACGATCCCGCGGCCGTTCGGGCTGCTCGTGGGGCTGCTGATCGGGCCCCGCCGCGGGGACGGCGCCGCCGGGACGGGCGACGGTGGGCGGCGATGCGGTCATCGGATGGGCCCCGGTACCGGCGTCGAGCCGCCATCGGCGCGAGGACGACTCATCGCAGGGATCCGAGCCGACGAGGAGCCGGGGCGGCCACCGCTACTCGAGCAGCGCGGCCGACAGCGCACCCGCCAGCACGGCGGCCCGCTCGTACACGACCGCGAAGTAGTGCTCGGCGGCGTTGTCGTTGCCGGGCAGGGGCGGCTTGCCGAGGGAGCGCACCATCGCCGACGGATCGCTCGCGCCGGTGGGGGGTTCGAGCTGCGGCAGCGGCGCGACCGACTCGCCCCAGAAGTCCTTGATCTCTGCCTGCTTGGGCTGCCGGTTGCCGTTGGCCCCGTTGCTCCCGTGGTTGTTGTTGCCGTGGTTGTTGTTCCCGTGGTTGTTGCCACGGTTGCCGCGGTTGCGTTGGTTCGAGCTCATGAGGCTTCCAGTACGGGAGCGGCCGGGATCTTGTCCGGGTGGTCTTCGAGGTTGTCGTCGGTCAGCAGCGCCTCGGGCCGCAAGCCGAGGGCCGTGCGCAACTGATCGGGATCGAGGTCGGCGAGCGAGCTCGACTTGGGCAGCACCATCTCGGCGATGCGGCGCTTGCCGGCCACCACCTCTTCGACGCGCTCGTCGACGGTGCCGGGGCACACGAGGCGGTGGCTGATGACGGTGCGGGTCTGGCCGATGCGCCACGCGCGGTCACGCGCCTGATCCTCGACCGCGGGGTTCCACCAGCGGTCGTAGAGCACGACGTGGCTCGCCGCCGTCAGGTTCAAGCCGGTGCCGCCGGCCTTCAGCGACAGCACCAGCGCGCCCGGGCCCTTGCCGTTCTGGAACTCGCGGATCAGCTCGTCGCGAGCGCCGCGGGCGAGACCGCCGTGGTAGCAGTGCACCGGGGTGCCCGTGCGGGCCGTGAGGTGCGTGGCGAGGCGCTGGCCCCACTCGGCGAAGTGGGTGAACACCAGCACGCGCTCGCCGGCCGCGAACACCGCGTCGATGATCTCCTCGAGCCGAGCGAGCTTGCCGGAGCGTCCCTCGAGCGGGCTGTCGTCGTGGTGGTACGCGGCGGGGTGGTTGCAGATCTGCTTCAGCGCCGTGATCGCCGCCAGCACCGCGCCCTTCTTGGCCTCACCCGTGTCGGCGCTGGCACCGGTGATGAGCGAGTCGAGCACGGCCTGGTACAGGCCGATCTGCTCGGGGGTCATGCTGCAGTGGTCGAGCTCGTCGATGCGATCAGGCAGCTCGGCCGCGATGCTCGGCTCGTCCTTGGTGCGGCGGAACACGAGGATGCCGTTGAGGGTGCGCAGCGCGTCCTCCCCCTTGCGCCCCGCCTTGTCCGTCGGCGACGAGAGCTGCGTGATGAACGGCGCCCGCTCGCCCACGAGCCCGGGGTTGGTGAAGTCGAGGATGGACCACAGGTCGCCCAGGCCGTTCTCGATCGGTGTGCCCGTGAGCGCGATCCGCGAGCGCGCCCCGATCTTGCGCAGCTGTTGGCTCGTGTCGTTGGCGGGGTTCTTGATCGCCTGCGCCTCGTCGAGCACCAGGCGGTCCCACTCGATGTTCGCCAGCGCCTCGACGTCACGCACGGCCGTGCCGTAGGTGGTGATGACGACGTCGGCGTTGCGCACCGCACGAGCGAGGCCCGCTTCGCTGGCACGCGTCGCCCCGTGGTGCACGACCACCTTGAGGCCCGGCGTGAAGCGCCGCGCTTCGGCCGCCCAGTTGCCGACGACGGCGGGAGGTGCCACGACGAGCGCCGGGCCCTTGCCGGAGCTGGCCCGGAGGTGGGCGAGCATCGTCGGCGTCTTGCCGAGGCCCATGTCGAGCGCGAGGCACCCGCCGAGATCGGCGGAGTCGAGGAACCCCAACCAGGCGAGGGCCTCGCCCTGGTACGTGCGCAGGTCGCCGTGGAAGCCCTCGGGGGGCGGAGCGGGCTCGTTGCTGATCTGTGAGGCCCGGGCGAGCAGCTCGGCCGCCCAGCCGCTGCCCTCGATGACGATCCCACCGGCCAGCGGGGTGCCTTCGAGGCCCAGGGCGTGGCGCAGCATCTCGGCGCCCGACAGCTGGGTCTGGTTGCCGCGTTCGGCCAGCGCTTCGGCGGCTGCCCGCAGATCGGCGTGGTCGAGCGCGATCCAGCGGCCCTTCGAGCGGACGAGCGGCTGCGCCTCGGCGGCGAGCCGGCGGATGTCGGCGGCGGTCAGCTCGACGTCGTCGAAGAGCGCCGACCAGTGGACGTTCGCGAGCTGCTGGGCGCCCACGGCCTTCTGCGTGGACGGATCCGCCGTGAGGCGCAGCGACGGCGTGGCGCGCTTGGCGGAGAACTCGGGGACGCGCACGTCGTACCCGGCGTTGGTGAGCATCTCGCCCTGCTCGGTCATGAGCTCCCACGCCTCGTGCTGGTCGAGCAGCACCTCGCCGCGGCGGTTGCCGCCCGGGCGCAGGAGGATGGGCAGCAGGCGCTCGAGGCGGTCGAGCTGGTCCTCGACGTCGGCACGCTGCTGACCGCCGTTGACGACGGCGACCTCGACCGCGGTGAGCCGGCCCTTCTTGCCGGGCGCGAACACGGCGAGCTTCCACGCGTTCGAGCTGTCGGGGGCGTCGAGCTGCACCACGAGGCGCGCCGCGTTCGCGGTGGTGACGGGACGCGCCCAGCGCTCGAGCGACGCGACGAGCTCGTTGCCGACGCGGGCCGGGGCGTCGAAGGGGGTGCCGTCGAGGTGGCCGAGGAAGGCCTCGGTCATCTCCGAGGGCGTGCGCGGCCGCGGTGGGGGCGCCGGCACCTCGATGCGGCGGGCGGCGTCGCGGAAGATGGCGTCGATCATGCCGGTCAACGCCGACCGCGTGGCCGCCCGGGCGTCGAGCGACGGGTCGACGGCGAGGATGCCGCCGGGCATCGCGTCGGCGAAGGCCTTGAGCAGCTCCGGATCGATCACCGCGGGGGCCCAGCGCACGGCGTAGGAGGCGCCCGAGTCGTTGCCGCTGCGGCGGTTGCGGTGGCGCTGCTTCAACAGCGGGACGGCCGCCCCCTGCATCGCCGCCTGCACGGCCCACACCGCCGTGCGGCCCAGCCAGCGCACGCTGGGCCCGAGATCGGGGTTCTCGGTCTTGTCGGCACCGATGCCGACCAGCCACCCGAACACATCGCCCACCGGTGCGACGAGGGCGTCCGCGAACGAGCCGTCGGGCAGCACGACCGGTTCGTGCGGTCCCCACGCAGAGAGATCGGCGCGCGTGGCGACGAGCATCTCCTTGATCTGGGGGTAGCCCAGCGACACGCAGCGCGGGCCCGCCGCCCACACGACCACCCGGCCCGGCAACCACGACGCCTGCAGCGCCGCGATGCCGAACTCGTCGTCGGCGTAGAGCTCGGACAGCCCGGCATCGGCGCGGGACTCCTCGGCGCGCAGCCGGGCCAGGGCCGCCAGCAGCGCCGAGTGCTCGGACTCGAAGTCGGCGACCACCTGGTCGCGCTCGGGCACATCCATCGTGCGGATGAGCTCGAGCGTCTCGTAGGTGTCGCGCAGGAGGTGCTCGAGGGTGTCTCGCCACAACCCGAGGTCCTCGCGCAGCGCCGCGAGCTGCTCAGGGGTGGCGGTGCCCGTGGCCTCGGCCTCGACCAGCGCCTCGAACCGCTCGTTCACTTGCGTGCTCACAGAGGTCACAACAGTCCTTCCGAACCGCATGCCGTTCGGCCCGCTCGCTGCGGCGCCTCGATGGCGGTTCGTCCTTGTCTCATGTCTGCCGGCGCTGCCCCATCGGTGCCCGGCTCGTGCAAACCCCGCCGCTGACGCGAGCCGGCGCTCGCCGCTACCCGTTCTCCATTCGCAACCACGTGCGGGCCCCATCGGGACGATCCACCAGACGTCGGCGATCGGCACGCCGGCACCGGGAGCCCTCGAACGGCACCCGCTTCGGGCGCCTCGCCTGGCTCGTCGTCCGGCAGCAGGGCCGAAGCCGCTCGCTCACGTCACCGGCACCCAGCATACCCGCCACAGACCCGACCGATGCACCTGCGCCGCGGTCGTCCCGGCCCGGAGCGCTCGGCCGCCTCCTCGGCGGCCCGCGGGCGCCGCTGATCGCGCGCCGGCGCGCCGCCGGGCCGGGCCCGGTACGATCCCGCCGCTCGCTCCCTCGTGCGGGCCCCGCTCACGATCCGGAGGTTCCGATGGAACGCATCGTCTGCTCGTGGTGCCAGGCCCAGAACGAGCCGGATCGCACCACCTGCATCGCGTGCGGGGCGCCGCTCGACGCGCACAACCTCGTGATGGACTCCGGCTGGCGCGAGGCGCCGCGCCTGCGGGACATGACCCAGATCGGCTTCGGCAACAGCACGTGCCAGGTCGAGGGCGAGATCGTGCCGGTGGCGGAGATGTCGCTCGCCCAGGGCGACGGGGTCTTCTTCGAGCACCACGCGATGTTGTGGAAGGACCCGACCGTGCCGGTGTCGGCGATCTCGACCGGCGGCGGGATGAGCCGGATGCTCGGCGGCATGCCCTACCTCGTCACGACCGCGACCGGCCCGGGGCGCATCGCCTTCTCACGCGACGCCGCCGGCGAGGTGGTCGTGCTGCCGCTGCAGCCATCGGAAGAGCTCGACGTGCGCGAGCACGCGTTCCTCGTCGCCTCGCACACGATCCAGTACTCGTTCGAGCGCATCAAGGGCTTCAAGAACGTCATGCACGGCGGCGAGGGCATGTACCTCGACCGCTTCGTCACGGCGGGCGACGCCGGCATCCTCCTGCTGCACGGCTACGGCAACGTGTTCGAGCGGCGCCTGCAACCGGGCGAGAAGATCCTGCTCGAACCCGGCGGGTTCCTCTACAAGGACTCGTCGGTCACGATGGACATCCAGCAGCAGGACGTGAAGACGGGCATCGGGCACAAGGGCCTGTACCTGGCGGAGATGACCGGTCCCGGCCGCGTCGGCATGCAGTCGATGTACGTCCACCACGAGAGCGAATGATGAGCGCCACCGACGCGCCGACACCGTCGGGCACGGCCTACGTCTGCCCGTACTGCCGCACGGCCTCCGACGCCACCGCGCCCACGTGCCCGTGTTGCGGGGCACCGATCGACGTGCGGCAGGTCGTCACGACCTCGGGCTGGGAGGAGCTGCCGCGCATCCGCGACCTCGCCCGCATCCAGTTCGGCCAGTCGACGTGCCAGGTCTCGGGGAAGTACGTGCCCATCGCCGACATGCGGCTCGCCGAGGGCGACTCGGTGTACTTCTCGCACCACGTGCTGCTCTTCGCGGATCCGACGGTGCACATGCAGGCGCTGCCGATGGGCAACGGCTGGGACCGCACCCTCGCCGGCATGCCGCTGATCATGATGCAGGCGAGTGGCCCGGGGAACATCGCGTTCAGCGAGGACAAGACGGGCGAGACCGTGGCGGTGCCGCTCGAGCACGGGCAGGCCGTCGAGGTGCACGAGCACCGGTTCCTCGTCGCGACCTCGGGCGTGAGCTACACGTGGCAGAAGTCGGGCATCTGGTACAACACGATGGACGGCAACGACCAGAAGACGCACCGACCGATGGGGCGCTACCTCGACCGCTTCGAGTCCGATGGCCGCGGTCTGCTGCTGCTCCACGCGGAGGGCAACGTCTTCCTGCGGGACATCCCCGAAGGCGACCAGATCCTCGTGCAGCCGGGCGCGGTGCTCTACAAGGACCCGAGCGTCGGCATGGAGCTGCACCTCGAGTTCCCCGGCAAGGGCAGCGGCGGCGGTGGCGGGCTCGGCGGGTTGATGCACAGCGTCGCCGGCTCGTTCAGCAACCGGGTGACGCCGTGGCTGCGCATGTGGGGCCCCGGCCGGGTGGCGATCCAGTCGGTGTACGCGCACCCCGAGGACGCCGACGGCCCGATCGGGCGCACGGCGCAGGCGACGTCGCAGCACTGGTAGCGCCACTGCGAGAGGCGGTGGAGGTCGCGCTCAGGCCGTCGCCTCGTGCGCCGCAAGCGCCGCGCGGTCGATCTTCTGCATCGCCGTGAGGGGCAGCTCGTCGACGAGGCGCAGCGCCTCGGGCAGCTTGTAGGGCGCGAGGCGTTCGGCCGCGAACGTGCGCAGGTCGTCGAGCGTCGGCGGCTCGGCCGGGTCGGTGGGCACGACGACCGCGACGCCGAGCTCGCCCATCACCGCGTCGGGGCGGGGGACGACCGCGACCGCCGCCACGTCCGGGTGCGAGGCGAGCACCGCCTCGACCTCCATCGGGTACACGTTGTAGCCGCCGCGGATGAACATCTCCTTCTTGCGCCCGGCCAGCCGGAACAACCCGCGCTCGTCGACGCGCGCGAGGTCGCCGGTGCGGATCCAGCCGTCGACGAGCGTCGCCGCGGTGGCGGCGTCGTCGCGCCAGTAGCCGCGCATCATGTACGGCGAGCGCAGGTGGAGCTCGCCCACCTCGCCCGGCGCGACGGGTCGGCCTTCGTCGTCGCGGATCTCGGCCTCGGTCTCCGCGCGTGGTCGCCCGATCGTGAAGAGCGCCTCCTCGTCGTCCGCGTCGAACGCCGTGCCGAGACCGATGCCGCCGGACTCGGTGGACGAGTAGCGGATCGAGTACGCCGCCCCGAACCGCTCCTTGGCTTCCCGCACGAGCGCCGGCGGTGACGCGGCGCCGCCCATGACGATGGTCTTGACGCACGAGAAGTCGTAGCGGTCGAAGTCGGGGTGGCGCAGCAGCAGCGCGACCTGCGGTGCGACGCCGCCGACCGACGCCATCCGGAAGTCGTGGATGAGCCGCAGCGTCTCCCCGGCCCGCCACTTCGGCTGCAGGTGCATCGTGGTGCCCATGCGGAACCACGTCGGCAGCTTGGTCATGTAGCCGACGTGCGCGAACTCGGTCGGCGCCGTCATGTGGCCGCCCGTGCCCCAGTCGTCGGCCGCGGGCCCGAGGTCGGCGCGCACGATGGCGGCGAGCTCGCGGTTGCCGAACACCGCGCCCTTGGGCTGCCCGGTGGTCCCGGACGTGAAGACGACGGCGACGAGCCGCTCGGGGTCGTCCAGGTCCTCGAGGTCGTCCCGGTCGTCGAGCGGGGGCACCGCCGTCGCCTCCGGGCGCAGCTCGCGCAGGAGGTCCGTCGCCGAGGTCGCCGGCGTCACCACGACCGTCGCCGTCCCGGCGGGGAGCGCTTCGGCGAGCGCGGCGGTGGTGATCACGAGGTCGGGGTGCGCCGCCGCGACCACCGCGGCGCGCTCGGGCGGCGTGTAGCGCGGGTTCACGCCGGCCGTGATCGCCCCGAGCTTCGCGAGCGCGGCGTAGGCGACGGCGTAGTCGGGGGTCGACGGCAACACGAGCGCCACGAGATCGCCGACGCCGATGCCGTGCTGCGCGGCAAGGCCGGCCGCGACCTGGTCGCTCAGGGCGTCGAGCTCGCCGTAGGTCAACGTCCACCCGCCGGCGGCGACGTACACGGGCCGTTCCCCGAACCGCTGCGCTGCCCCCCGCACCGTCGATGCCAACGTCATGGCCGCAGATCCTGCACCAGCGCGCGACCTCGGGCCACTCGATCCCCGCCTCCGCGACACCACCGCTCGTGCCGTGACCGCGAACCTCGTGGGGTTGTGGCGGATCAGGGCTCGTCGCTCGCACGGATGCAGGACGTCGCACGGGCAGGACGAAGGTCCCGTGCTCCCGGGCGGCGAGGACGAGACGCCGCGAGCGGCGAAGCGGGCCGTCGCACCCACGCGAACGTCTGCGGTCACGGCACTAGC
>CAYUOL010000082.1:0-12762 GCA_964446345.1 uncultured Iamiaceae bacterium
CGAAGCGTGGCCGCCGCGCTGAGCGCAACGACGGCGCCGAGCCCCCGGCCGAACGGGAAGCGGCGCGGTCAGGGAAGGCCATCCCGGAAGGCGCTCCGGAAACGCCATACGGAAGTCGATCCGGAAGCGCCACCACCGAACGCCATCAGGAAACGCCATCAGGAAACGCCATCGGGGAACGCGCGATCAGGAGTCGCCGTCAGGGGGTGCGGCCGAGGACCGCGAGCAGCTTCGTCGCCTCGTCGGCGTCGGGCCCCGGGTCCTGCGCCACGCCGAACATGCCGCTCGCCGCGAGCACCGGGAGCTCGGGCTCGAGGACCGTCCAGCAGGCCTCCACGAGCGCCGGATCGAGGGTCGCGTCCTGACCGGACGCCTTCGCGAGGTCCCATCCGTGGATGAGCACGTCGATGAAGCGGTGGCCGCAGTACACGGATCCGGGGACCGGCCCGTACGACACCGCGACCATCGCATCCATCGCGCCGTCCGCCTCGAACGACGCCGCGGCCTGCTCTGCAGAGCGCTCGTACGCCGCGACGAAGTCGTCGCCGAGCTGATCGCCGTCGAGCTCGTCGCCGACGTCCTCGATGGTGCGCCCGTCCACGAGCGGCTCGACCCAGAGGTTCCCGCCGACGACGTGGTTCAGCAACGTGCGCACGTCCCAGTCGTCACACGGCGTCGGATCGTCCAGCTGCGACGCCTTGATCCCGGCGACGACGTCGCGGGTCGCGTCCAGCGCCTGACGGTGCACGGTCGGCAGATCGACGGCCATGGCCCCTCCTCTTCATCCCTCGGCCCTCGGCCCCTCGGCCCGCTCGGGCTTCTCGTCCCTCGGCGCCCCCGCCCGCCGGACGGCGCTCCCGTCAGCCAACCCCGCGCGGGTCCCCGTGTCAACGACGAGGGCTGCACCGCACGACGACAGCGGGTGGGGGCAGGGCGGGTCGCCGCGGGTCGCCGCGGGTCGGCGGGCGCCGGTCGCGCGGTCAGGTCACCGCGCGGGCGCGGTACCAGGCGGCTTCGCGCTCGCCGAGCGGCGTCACCGGCGGGCCGCCGTGGCGGTACTCGTTCAGGATGCCTCGCCACTTGTTGTGCCCCTCGAGGCGCCCCATGAGCGCGCTCACCCCCCACACCACGCGGTCGAGGATCACGAACGACGCCGGCATGTTGAGGTAGCGGATGACGTCGCCGTAGGGACCGTTGAGGTCCATGACGTTCTGCAGCGCGTCCGCCGTGTAGTTCTTCGTGAAGGTGAACTCCTCGGTGAGGTACGCGCGGTAGGGCGCCGACACGGCCTCGAAGATGTGCGCATCGTCGATGCCGTGATCGCGGCGGATGAAGCCGATGTCCTCCATCGCCCGCACGGTGCCGGACACGTCCTGCGCGATCACGAGGTCGAGGATGGGGATCAGCCGCTCGAACTCGCCCGTGCTCCACCGCTTCACGAGCCCGAAGTCGAAGAAGGTCACCGTGCCGTCGTGGTGGAACTTGTAGTTGCCCGGGTGCGGATCACCGTTGAACACCTGGTGGCGGTGGACCGACCCCTGGGCGAAGCGGAACACGACCTCGGCCGCGGTCTGGCGCTGCTCCTCGGTGGCGGTCGCCTCGAAGTCGGTCCAGCTGATGCCGTCGACCCACTCGGTGGTCAGCACCCGCTCGGACGACAGCTCGGGGACGACCTTCGGGATGCGGATGAAGGGGTGGTCGACGTAGCGATCGGAGAACTCGGTCTGGCACGCCGCCTCGAGCCGGTAGTCGAGCTCGTCGTACATGCGGTCGCGCAGCTCGTCGATGATCGCGTGCGGGTCGAGCCCCTTCAGGGTCGTCGCCGAGAACATCGCGTAGAGCATCTCGGCGTTGTCGAGGTCGTGCTTGATCGCCTTGCCGACGCCCGGGTACTGCACCTTCACCGCGACGGTGCGGCCGTCGGCGAGCACCGCCTTGTGCACCTGGCCGATCGATGCGGCTGCGACGGGGACCGGATCCCAGTCGAGGAAGAGGTACTGCGGCTCGTGCCCGAGCTCCTCGCGGATGACCGCTTCGGCGAGGCTCGGCGCCATCGGCGGCACGTCCTGCTGCAGGCTCGCCAGCGCCGCCTGCGCCTCGGGCGGCAACCCGTCGGCGATGAAGCTGATCATCTGCCCCAGCTTCATGATGGCGCCCTTCATGTTGCCGAGCTCGGCGGCGACGTCCTCGGCCGTCTTGATCTGGAACTGCTCGTCGAGCTCGGCCCGGCGTGCCTCGTCCGCCCCGACGCCCTGCACCTTGATGCGGGCGAAGTGCACGCCGCGGCGGGCGGTCAGCCGCCAGATGCGGGCCTGGCGGCGGTAGCGCTCCCGATCGTCGTCGTCGAGGAGCCGGTTCGCCACGACGGCGGCGGCCACAGCGGCGCCGACGCCCGCAGCGGCGCCGATCGGCAGCACGCGGCGCACGAACGTCCGGCGCCAGGCGTGCTGCGCTCCGCGGCTCCTGCCCCTGTCCCCCATCGCCGCCCAGTCTCGCGGCAAAGCACCGACCCGCCCAACGCGACCCCCGATCCGCGCTGCGGCCTACCCGATCGGCCTCGGGTGCGGCACCCGCACGAGCTCGACCCGGCGGCGCCGTGGGGGGCGCGTGATCCGGTCGTTCCGCGTTCGTTCCAAGTTCTTTGCCTGCAATTTGCCTTTTGCCAGCACCGCGCATGATATAGTTAGCAACGCCGCCCCTCCGTGGTGGCCTCCCCAGACCGCCTGGCCCTCCGAACGAGCCAACCGCACGCGGAACGGGACCTGCACCCGAGGACGAGATGCAACGCAAGGTCGAGTGGTCGTTGTTCGCACCGTGGAAGCCCCTGCTGGGCAACGACGGCGACATGGCACTCGGCGAAGCCGCCCTCGATCCCCCACTGCCGGACGCCAAGCCCGAGCCGATGGACGTGGTGCGCACCTTCGGGTTCGTCGACATCTCCGGGTTCACGCAGTTCTGCGATCGCTACGGCGAGCAGCGGGCCATCGAGCTGCTCAGCGCCTTCCGCGAGACCGTGCGGGCCGCCGCCGCCCGCCGCGGTGTGCGCGTGGCCAAGTGGTTGGGCGACGGCGTGATGCTCGTGGGCATCGACGAAGCGGCGGTGGTCGCTTCGGTCGGCGAGATCATGGTGCGGTGCGAGGCCGACGGCCTGCACACCCACGCCGGGCTCGCCACGGGCACGGTCCTGCTCTTCGAGGGCGACGACTACGTCGGGCGCACCGTCAACCTGGCGGCGCGGCTCGGCGACGCCGCCCGGCGCGGCGAGATCCTCGTCGCCGGCGACGACCCGAGCCTGCCCGACTGGGTCGTGCCCTCCGCCGTCGAGACGCTCCTGGTTCCCGGCTTCGAGGACCCGGTCGCCGTGCGCTACGTCGCCGCCAGCGACGAGGTGCGCGAGAGCTTCCGCACCGAACCTGCCGCCTGAGGCGCCCTCGCCCGGTCGGTAACGTGATCGCCGACCACGCCGCCGGCGGCGGGGCTGAGCACCGGGAGCGCCCGTGGCCTACGAGTTGCGCAAGGAAGACCTCTCCTTCTTGGACACCGCACCCCTCCAGGTGCGCGAGGAGGCGACCATCGCCGCCGCGCCGGCCGCAGTGTGGCCAGCGCTGGCCGACCCGGCCGCGTGGCCGCGCTGGTTCGTCGGCATGAAGGACGCCCACGCCACGAGCGACGGACCGTTCGGGCTCGGCTCCACCCGGGCCGTGCAGGTCGCCACGCTCAAAGTGAACGAGACGATCCTGGCCTTCGACGAGCCCGAGCGGTTCGGGTTCCGCGTCGATGACAGCAACGTGCCGGCCCTCGCGGCGATGGTCGAGCTGATCACGCTCGAGCCGTCGGCCGGCGGCGCCGACACGATCATCGTGTACCGCCAGGCCGTCGAGCTGAAGCCCTGGGCGCGCCTCTTCGGCTCGATCATGCGGCGGCAGCTGCGCGACAGCGTCCGCGCCTCGCTCGTGGCCCTGCCGGATTGGGTGGCGGCGCACGCCGGCTCGTAGGGGACCTCCCGGTCCGTCGGTCACCGGTAGAGACAAGCTGGGTTCCTCGGCGGCGTTCGCCGGCGGCCAGGGGACGATCGGCATCGTGTTCAGCCCACCGGGATCAGACCACAGGGATCAGCCCGGGGGATCACCACGCAGCCATCAGGACGTGCGCCGCGCCGTGAGGATCGCGTGGGCGTGGGGGTACCAGCGGTCGATCGGCTCGATCTTCGTCTCGAAGCCGAGCTGCTCGAGCTGGTCGGCGAAGTGCTGCATCGGCACGACCTCGACCTGGTCGCCCTCGGTGTAGCGCAGCACCTTGGTGGCGACGAGCTCTTGCAGGTGGTTGACCTCGTACTTCCAGCGCGGATGGTCGTCGATCTCCTTGATCACGAGCACGCCCTGCGGCGCGAGGCGATCGACGCACGCGGCCAGCACGTCGCGACGCACCGCCTCGGGCATGAGGTAGAGCACGTCGTTGATCACGATCGCGTCGAACGGGCCGTCGGGCAGCGCGCCGGACGCGCTCGTCGAGAAGGTCACGGCCGCCTCCCCGTCGCGCAGGCGCGCGGCCGCGGCCTGCGCGAGCACGATCTTGTGCTCGTCGATGTCGACGCCCTCTACCACGCGGCCGGGCGCGCTCAGCGCGAGGTAGAGCGAGAGCAGCCCGTGCCCGCACCCGACCTCGAGGATGCGCCCCACCACCGGCACGCGGAACTGGATCTCGGGGAAGGGGCAGCTCCACCACCGCGCCCGCACGTGGAAGCGGTCGCCGCGCGGCGCACCGTCGAACAGCTCGATCGACCGACGCCCCGCCGGCGTCTCGGGACCCTTCACCCTGGCGCCTTCGTTCCAGACGCCGCGAGATCACCGAAGGTGCCCAACCGGAACCCCAGCTCGTCCACCGCCGCGCGCACCGCCGGGGCCCGCAGCGCCGCCCCCTCGTCCCCCCACTGGTAGTCCCACTCGTAGCGGTGCAGCTCGGGATCGCCACCTTCCCCCGGGTGCGTCGCGAGCTCGGCCGACGCCGCGCCCGTCGCCCGCAGGCGGAAGAGCGCGTTGATCATCGCCGTCTCCTCGAGGTGGCCGGCCTCGTCGAGCCCGGTCGACGCGGCGGCGTAGGCCCAGCCCTCACGGTCACAGCGGCTCTCGAGGTCGGTGGCCAAGCGGCTGACGACCGTGCCGACGACGGAGCGGGACGCCGAGCGCGTGACCCGCACGACGCGCACGCCGTGCTCGGCGCCGAGCGCGAACAGCACGTTGCGCACCGCCGGCCACAGGTGCAGGTTCTGGTGCGTGTCGAAGTGGTCGATCGTGACCCCGGCCGCTCGGATGCGCTCGATCTGCGCACCGAACTCGCGGCGGATGTCGTCGGGGTCGATCCGGTGCGCGGCGACCATCGGGAGGAACTGGCGCCACGAGTACGGCATCAGGCCCTTTTTGCCGACCAGCGTCGGGATCTCGCGCGCGGAGAGCAGGGGTGGGTCCTCGCCGACGACCGCGAGGTGCGCCCCGGTTCCGAGTGACGGGACGTCGTCGAGCCACGAGACGGTCTCGGCGAAGGCGGGACCGAGCGCGAGGACCGAGGTCGACGTGACGATGCCGTGGCGGTGCCCGTCGATGATCGCTCGGGACACCCCACGCGTCAGCCCGTAGTCGTCCGCGTTCACGATCAGGAGCGGCTTCCCGGTGGCCGCCGAGGTGCGAGAGGTGCTGGACGCGCTCACCGAGGGGCTCTCCGCGCCTGCAGCTCGTCTTCGCTCAGCGGGGTGATCGACCGCAGCTCCTGGCGCAGACCGGTCATCTCCTTGACGATCTTCAGGATCACGGAGTTCGACGACAACGTGGAGATCCCGCGGGTGCGCGGGAAGTAGTCCACGCCGAACTGCACGATGCGGAACCCGAGCGCCTGTGAGCGCGCCAGCAGCTCGACGTCGATGAAGGAACCCTCGCTCTGCAACGTGACGTGGTCGAACACGTCGCGCCGCACGAGCTTGAACGCGAAGTTGAGGTCGCGCAGGCGCACCCCGAACAGCAGCTGCACGAGGTGGTTGTACACGTACGAGTAGATCAGCCGTCGTGGCCCCTCCCCGGTGCGGTCGAACCGGAAGGCGCTGACGATGTCCGCCTCGTAGATGCGCAGCAGGCGCACGGCCTTCGCGGCCTCCGCCATGTCGAAGGGCAGGTCGGCGTCGGTGTAGAGGATGAGCTCGCCCCGGGACTCGGCGAAGCCGGTCTTCAGGCTGCCGCCGAGCTTGCGGTTCTCGGCGTGGTGGACGACGCGCACGAAGTCGAGCTTGTCGGCCAGCTGGTCGGCGAGCTGCGGTGTCGAGTCGGTCGAGGCGTCGTCGATGATCAGCACCTCGAACCACTCGATCTCGCCGTCCTCGACGAGCCCGGCACCTGCCTCGCGGGCCGCCTCGACCGCTCGCTCGATCTGGTCCTCTTCGTTCCACGCGGGGAAGAAGATCGTGAGGCTCTCGAAGTTCGCCATCGGTTCAGGTGCTTCCGTCCGGCTCGTCGGGGTGCTCGCTCAGGACCTCACGCAAGGTAGTACCCGCGCGCGTACCCGGAGGTCAGGAACACCAGGGCGAGGCCGCTGACCACGAGGATCACGGTGCGGAGGCGGCGGCGATCCGTCTCGACCATCCACAGCGCCAGCGCCGCGAACACCGGCCACGCCGCCAGCATGTAGCGCCCGGTGCCCTGCCAGTCCTTCGTGCCCAGCAGGGGCAGCGCCACGACGCCGAACACGTACACGGCGTACGACCAGCCGATGCGGCGGATCACCAGCGGGATCAGGCACAGGGCGCCGATCGAGAGCAGACCCTGGAACGTGATGTCGAGCGTGTAGATCAGCGGGTCGGCGTTGAGGAAGCGCCCGGTGATGGCCTCGGGCAGGTTGCCGAGGTGGGTGAACCACACGGTCTTGAACCAGGTGGCGGGGCCCTGGGGCTGGTCCCACCCGGGGACGCCCTCGATGTCGGCGAAGATCGTCGGGCTGCCCCACGCGACCCAGAGGTAGGTGCACCAGCCGGCGAAGCCCAGCCCGGAGAGCAGGATGCCGGCGTCCTTCGGCCGCAGCGCCCGGGGCGCGAGGCGCAGCGGGCGGCCCCGCTCGGCCCCCGCCTTCGGGCTCCGCGCGGCGCGCCAGCCGACCTGCCGGACGCGGTCCAGGTACGGGATCGTGATCACGCCGCGACGGTCGAGCAGCACCGCGAGCAACCCGAGCACGACGCCGGCGCCGACCGGGCGCGCGGCCGTCGCCACCGCGGCGACGAGGCCGGCGAGCACGGGCCGGTCCTTCTCGAGCAGGACGAAGGCCGCCATCGTGCAGACGAGGAACAGCGCGTCGGCGTACACCGCGCCGTACAGGTACCAGGCGTACGGGAACAGCAGCACCATCAGCAGCGCGAGCTTCGCCGCGGGCGGGGTGAGCAGGCGCAGGCACCAGCGGTAGAAGAGGATCGAGAACCCCAGGCCGCACAAGAACGTCAGCAGGATGCCTGCGGTGAGCGGATCGCCCACGACCCAGCCCAGGGCCCGCATCGACAGCGGGTAGGCGGGGAAGAACGCCACCGACGACTGCGCCCCCGGGTGGTAGCTGTAGCCGACCGTGGCGATCGTGCGGTACCACCCGCCGTCGTAGCGCACCCAGCCCTCGAGCAGGCCGGCGCCGCGGAAGACGAGCGGGTCGTGGATCGGGTAGTTGGGGTTGCGCGGCAGCAGCTCGTTCGACAAGAAGACCACGGCGTAGAGGACGACGGCGATGCCGACGAACGCCAGCACCGGGAACCGGATCGCGTCCCACCGCTCGCCCCAGCTCTGCGCGCGCCAGGGCACCGGCGCGTCGCCGGCGGCGCCCCAGGGGGAGGCCGAGGGGGAGCCCGAGGGGGAGGCCGTCGCCGCGTCGACCGTTGCCCGGCGCGAGGAGGCGGCGGACGACGCGGCGTCGTCCTCGGCTCGCACCTCGTTCGCAGTCTTCGCGTGGGCCATCTCAGTTCCCCGATGCAGGTCGCTTCCACCGGTCCGGACGGCGTGGACAGGCCGCCACGCGGCAACCGACGTGGCGGCACACGGCACGGATCCGGGCAGGATCCCTCCGGATCCGGGCCGGGCCCGCCGCGCTCGGCGGCCCCCAGCGGCCCGACCAGTGTAGGCGCCCCCGTTTCCGCCCTCGGCGACCCCGGGTTCGGCCCGCCCCCACCCCGATTCGCCCGCGACCACCCTGAGCTCCTCCAGATCGGCGACCCTCGTTCCCTCCCCGGCGGCTCCCCGGCGTTGTCCTCGTGCGACGCCGGCGAACCGCGCCGGGCCTCGCTGCGTACCCCCGGGCATGGCGCTCACCCTCGGTGCCCCGGCCCGCCCCGACCGCTCCGCCCCCGGGTCCGCCGGGGCGGGCGTCGCCGTACAATCCGCCGCCGTGGGCCAGGTCGCGGTGACGGTGCTGGGACGTGCGCGCGAGCTGCGCACGCTCCTCGAGCGGCTCGAGCACGGTCACGCCGTCGTGCAGGGCGACGCCGGGGTCGGCAAGACGACCGTCGTGCGTCGCGTCGTCGCCGAGCTGCGCGAGGCCGGGCGCGGGGTGCACGACGCCGTGGCCACGAGCGCTGCGGCCTCGGTGCCGTTCGGTCCGTTGCTGTCGCTGCTCCCTCCCGACCGGGACCGGCTCGGCACCATGACCGACGCCTCGGCGGCGCGGCAGCTGCTCGCCGAGCTCACGCGGGTCGGGCCGCGCCCCGTGCTCGTGGTGGACGATGCGCACCTGCTCGACGACCCCACCGCGACCGTCGTGTTCGAGGCGGCGCGCTCGGGCACCGTGCAGGTGCTGGTCGCTCTGCGCGCCGGCGAGCCGGTCCCCGATGCGATCGCGGCGTTGTGGAGGGACGTCGGGGCGGAGGTGGTCGAGCTCGACGCGCTGTCGCTCTCGCAGACGGGCGCGCTGCTCGAGCACCTGCTCGGGGATCCGGTGGAGCAGCACACGATCGAACGCCTGTGGGCGACGACCGAGGGCAACCCGCTGTTCGTGCGCGAGCTGGCGGCGGGCGCTCGGCGCACCGGAGCCCTCCAGCAGTTCGAGGGCATGTGGGTGCTGCGGGGCGACATCGATGTCGACCGCCGCCTCGCCGACGCGGTGCTCGCGACGGTCGGATCGCTCGACCCGCACGTCCGCGCCGCCGCCGAGCTGGTGAGCGCGGCCGAGCTCGTGCCCCTGGGCGTGCTCGAGGCACTCGTGGACATCGACACGATCGCCGCCGCGGAAGAGGCCGGGATCATCGTCATGGATCCCGACACGGCGCTCGTCTCGATCGCCCATCCGCTGCAGGGCGAGGTCATCCGCGCCGGTCTGCCCGTGTCGCGCGTGCGCCAGCTGCGGGCGACGCTCGCTCAGCACGCCGGTGCCGGCTCTCGCACGCGCGTCGATCCGCTGCTGCGCGCCGTGTGGGTGCTCGACGGAGGGGCGCCCGCCGAACCGGAGCTGTTCGTGCCGGCGGCGCGCAGCGCCCTGGCCCTGCAACAGCACGACCTCGCGCGGCGGCTGGGTCGCGCCGTGCTCGAGGGTGGGCCGGACGCCGCGGCGGCCGCCGTCGTCGCCATCGCCGCCAACCGGCAGCACGACCCCGACGGTGCGCTGGACGCCATCGCCGGCTACGCCCGAGGCCCGATCGAAGGATCACTCGGGTTCCAGCTCGCCGTCGAGGAGACCAACGCCCGGTTCTGGGTGCGCGCCGACGCCCGAGGAGCGACCGAGGCGCTGGCGGACTGGGCCGCCGCGATCACCGAGCAGCCGTGGCACGACATGGTGCGGGGGTTGCAGGCGACGGTCGCGCTGTGGTCGGGCGACACCATCGAGGCCGAAGCGATCGGGGCGCCGCTGATCGGCCCGGAGAACGACCCGCGGGTGCGCGCCATCGCGTTCGGGGCGATGGCCTACCTCTTGATCAGTGGGGGACGGACTGACGAGGTCATCGAGGTCGCGACCGAGCTGCTCGGTCCCGCGGTCGCGCTGCGCGAGCTGTTCCCGGACGCCGTGCTGCACGTGGCCACGCCCTACGTCGCAGCGCTCGCGCAGCAGGGTCGTCTCGACGAGGTGGACCGACTGGTCGAGCTCGTCGACTCGGTGCTGGCCGGTGAGAGCTCGGAGCTGCTGCGCGCCATGACCGTGGGTGTGCGCGGCGTCGTGGCGCTGCTGCGCGGGCGTTGCCGGACCGCCCGCCGGCTGCTCGAGGAGTCGCTGGCCGTGCAGCTCGCCGCCGGGAACGACTGGCGCACCGGTGCGGCGTACGCCGCGCTCGGCGAGGCCTGCTCGTTGTGCGGCGATCGAGGCGCCGCCGAACGGGCGATCCTCCGGGCGCGCGAGAGCTTGGGCGAGAACGAGCAGGGCCTCGCCTTCGGCATCGACCTCGCCACCGTGTGGGCCACGTTCATCCGTGACGGCGCGCCGGAGGCGACCCGGGTGGCGACGCAGTTCGCGCAGCACGCGCACGAGGTGGGCTACCCGTTGCAGGAGCTGCTCTTCCAGTTCGACCTCCTGCGCCTCGGCTCGCGCGCCGGGATCGATCGCGTGCTCGAGCTCGCGCCGCTCGTCGACGGCCCCCTCCCCGCGACGATGGTGGCGATGGCGCAGGCCCTCGTCGCGCACGACGGCGTCGCGCTGGACGAGGTCGCCACGGCGTTCGCCGCGCTCGGCACCAACCTCTTCGCCGCCGAGGCCGCCGTGCTCGCGGCCGAGGAGCACCGCCGGCGCGGGGATGCGCCGGCTGCCGCGCGCTCCGACGTGGCGGCGCACGAGTGGTCCGAGCAGTGCGAGGGCGCGCGGTCGGCGATCCTCGAGCAACGGCAGCCGGCGGTGTCGGTGCTCACGGCGCGCGAGCGCGAGATCGTCCAGCTCGCGGCCCGGGGCCGGTCGAACCGCGACGTCGCCGACGAGCTGTGCGTCTCGGTGCGCACGGTCGAAGGGCATCTGGCGCGCGCCTACGCCAAGCTCGGCGTGACCAACCGCCAGCAGCTCGCCGAGCTCCTGGGGTGACGCAGGGTCCCGTACGATGCGGGCACGGGCTGGGTGTGCAGCCCTCGATCTCGAACGGGGCCGGTTCGATGTTCAAGAAGATCAAGGACTACGGCCAGGCCTACGTCGCCGCCACCAAGACCGCCCTCGATCCCGAGCGCATCCGCCAAGGGATGGCGGCGATGGACAACCTCAAGTACGCGATGCCCAACGCCTGGCCCGAGGCCCAGCCGGCGATGACGGGCCTCGCGCCCGGACCGATGGTGACGCCGGAGGAGGCCGCGCAGCAACGCGCGGCGGCGGTCGCGCCGTACTTGGCGCCCTTGACCGGGCCGGCGCAACCCCCGGTCCGCGTCGACCGGTTCTTCATGGAGGGGCCCTCCGCCCCGCAGGCCTACGCCAAGGTGATCCGCCAAGGGCTCGAGGCGCGGCGCACCTACGGCGTGTACCCGAGCACCGGCCTCATCTACCCGGCGCGCTTCGGGCAGGCCCCGGTGCCCTGGGAGTGGTGCGTGGTGCACCGAGATCCCGTCGAGGCGGCGGATCCGGCGTACCAGCCCACGCCGCCCGGTGACGTGACGATCGATGTCGTGCTGCGGGGCCAGCGCTGGATCGACCGCCCGAAGTCGCTGCCGTTCCCGCACGACGAGGAGGTGGTGGCGATGCTCGCCGGCCGCGTCGGCATCGACCCGTCGACGTGCATGGGCATCTCGCGGCTGCTCGAGTGGGGGGCCTACCCGAGCGCCCCCGAGCGGATGGTCGGCGTGCAGCCCGTCGGCGCGCAGCTCGTGACGGTGGGTCGGCGACCGCCGCTCGCATCGGTGGCGCCGGTGCCCTTCGGCGAGGGTCAGTCGCTGCCGCCGCACGTGCACGTCGAGCTGCTGCGGTGGACGCCCATCTCGCTCGCGATCCAGCCCGTGTGGACCCAACCGCCGCAGCCGCTGACCGCGTACCCCCAGCTGCCCCAGAGCCCCGAGGAGCTCTTGACCACGTACCTGGCGATCGTCGGCGTCATGCCCGAGGACACCTACGGCGTGTCCGCTTCGGTCACCGAGCAGCAGAGCGGCTTCCTCAACGCCGGCTCGGTGCACGCGGAGCGAGGGCAGACGGCGAGCATGGTCGCCCTCGTGTACCGCGACCGACCCGCCTACGCGGAAGGGCGCGACCGGTTCGAGCGCTACCGCAGCGAGCACCTGAAGGTGCCCCTCGACGTGCCGCGCGGCGCCGTCGGCAAGCTCGAGCGCGCCGCGCTCGGAGGCATCAAGTGGCACGTGAAGCGCCAGATCGGCTCGGACATCTACGACGCCATCGGCGGCGACGAGGGCTGGGACGCCGACACCTACCCGTACATCGCCGGCCCCCTCCCCCGCTGACCCGGGCGGACTCGTCGGCCGAGCGGCCGGGAGGATCGAGCGCCAGAACTTGTTCCCGGCAGTTCGGGAAGGACAGGGCCCGGTCCGGGATCGGTCCTGGGATGGGTCCGGGATGGGTCCTGGGATCGGTCCTGAGATCGGCCCGCGATCGACCTGAGATCGGCCGGCGATCGGCCCACGACCGGTCCGGGATCGGCCCGCGATCGGCCCGCGATCGGCCCACGACCGGTCCGGGTTCGACCCGCGATCGGCCCGGCATCGGCCCAGTCAGGCTGCGTTGCGATGCTGCTGGGCGAGCTGCTGCGTGGCACGCTCGGCCTGTTCGCGGGCGCACGAACACGGCGAGGCGCCGAGGAGCGGCAGGTGACGATCGAGCAGCGCGCGCGTCGTCGCGCCGAGCGGC